>NZ_JAVROT010000305.1:0-21088 GCF_032162605.1 Mycobacterium sp.
ACAACACGGCGCTCGACCCGATGCTGGTCCAGATCCAAGGCGGGCAGATCAAGGCAATCGCGCCGCCGGACTCGGCACAGGCGAAGATCATCTATCCGCTCGCTCCGCTGGGCTGAGCGCAGCCTAGGCTTCGCCGCTTGACTGACACCCACGAGGCCGCCGAGTTGGCCAAGCAGCTCAACACCTTCCCCGCCCGTGAGGCCACCCGCGGGGGCATGGACGCCGACCGGCTACGCGCAGCGCTCGGGTTGGCGTAGCCGTCGGCCGACGACCTGCGACCAGTTGGAGGCGTGTTCACCGGGGCACGACCGTGATGGCGCAGCGCGGACCGCTTGCCCTGGCCAACCGCGCATCGGCTGTCGTCAGCGCGCAGCCGAGATTCTCGGCCAGCGCGATATACGTTGCGTCATATGGGGTCACGGTGTCTCGTAGTTCCCAGACGCGTTCCAGCAGCGGCGGTGCGGCGTAGCGGATCAGCCCCAACTGTCTCCAGACATCCATGGCGTGGTGCGCATCCTCGGCCATCAAGTGTCCGGCGAGAACCTGTCGTCGCATTGCGCTCACCACTTCGGTATCCACGAGATGTGGGACGTGAATGGTCTCGGCGGCGACGAGGCGGCGGGCCTCACCGTCGTTCAGCAATGCCGACACCGCCGCCGAGGCATCGAGAACGATCACCTGCGATCGGCGTCGATGTGCTCAGCGATCGCGTCGGCCGCGATGTCCAGGTCGGGCAGGGTGGCGATCAACGCGGCGTTGTCCACCCTGCGCGTCGCAGCGTCGAGCTCCCGGATGGCCACGGCCGTAACCGATGTGCTCGCTGCGCGCGCCAGCCGTTCGAGCCGGTTCATCACGTCGTCGGGCACATTGCGCAAATGCAGAGTTCGCATGCCGAGAGTGTATGCGAATAGCTCGCGCTGTGCTAGCAATCTGCTAGCACGCCAGGGCGGGCAAGGTCTTCCACGCATCTGCGCTCATCAACGTCGACCGTCGGCGCCATCGTCGTCTCACAAGGATTCCGGTGGTGGCACGTACTGGCCATGGGTTCCACGAGGATCGCCCTCCCGGTAGAGCTGGTCTTCGTACTCGGCACGGTGAGCAGTTATGCCCCGATGAAACTGCTCCTGGCGCTGCTGCTCGTCGCGCGTCTGCGCGGACTTGAGAGCCCAGAAGCCGAACCCGGCCAGGATCCCCAGAACCGCCAGGACGACGAGCAGCCAGGGGTGCTCGGCGGCGGTGCCCAGGAGGAACAATCCACCGAGCACCGCAGCCACCATCAGGGGCCGTCGGTTGGATGCTCGTGCGATGGCGCCCGCACCGGTGCCGACGGCCACCGAGGACGATGATCCGCCGCCGAAGAGGGCTGCCAGGATCCAGATCGGCAGCCACAGCCCGCAAGTCAGCAACGTCAGCACGAGGTGTAGGGCGTGATTGGTTCCCCCGCCGGTGGATACCGCCACCGCGACCGCAGGCGCCGCGGGCGCCGGGACGGTCGGCGGCGTGGGCACGAAGTGCTGGGTCCACCGCTGACCGTCGTGGTAGCGCTGTCCGGGCTGGCCACCCGGATCCGGATACCAGCCGGGCGCTGGAGTGCTCCGATCTTCCATTGCCGATTCCTTCCATAGGGGGTCATCGCTGTGCATCGCATGCGCTCTCACCCGAGTCGATGAGAATGACACGGGCCACCGACAAGGCTCTGCGAGCTGGCGGCACCGATATCGCCTACCCGGATGCCAATGTGCTTGCGGCCTGGGACCGGCCGTCACCATGATGAGCCCTGTGACCGCTCTCGCCGACGCCGTTCTCCCCCTCATCAGAACCCGGGCCGATGTCTGGCGGTGGAACATCGCCGACGCGCACGGGGCCCGGATGCACGAGGCCGTTGCGATCCTGCGGCAAGCCGCCGAGGACGACGACCCCGCCGAAGTGTTCGCGGTGACTCAACGGGCGATCGCGTCAGCGCTGAAGGTGATCATGCGGGCCGATGACTCCAGCGGAATCATCGGCGACGCCTGTTACGACCTTCTCGAGCTTCACCCGGTCATGGCGGCCCGATCCCGCCCGGCGCCAACCAAACTCGTCGACTGGATGGTGAAGTTCCAGTTCGACGACGAGTGCGACTACTTCACCATCGACCCGGTCGCCTACGCCCCTGCTCTGGGCCCGGATGGCATGGCCGCATACCGCGTCAAGCTCGACGAACGCGCGGCAGCCCTCGGTCCGCGGACAGCCGAAAACCAGTTCTCGCATGCGCGGGTCAGCCTGGAGTGGAACGCTCAGCGCCTGGCCGTTTTCGACAGGGACGTCGACGCCATCATCCGCACCCACGCCCGGGACCGACGCGTCGCCGCATGGCTCAAGGACACGGCGACGGCGCTCATGGAAATCGGAGAGATCGATGCCGCGATCGACTGGGCGAAGCAGGCCACTGATTTCGACGATGGTCATCAGGCTCGACGGGCCGCTGACTACTGGTGCGAACTGCTGGCCGAACACCGGGCCGACGAGCTACTGGGTGCGCGCGTCGACGTATTCCGCCGCTGGCCGTCGTCGACGACCGCGGGCCATCTCTACCGGGACGCACGTGTGGCCTGGCCGGACTACGAGGATGAGGTGTTCGAGCGTCTCGCCCCGCACCCGCGCGACGCGGTGCTCTTCGCGCAACTCTCGCTCAAAGACGTTCCGCTGGCATGGAATCTGGCGCACAGTCTCGGTCTGGCCGATGCCCGGACCTGGAGTGACCTGGTCAAGGCGTACGAGAAGCTCGATCCCCTCGCCGTGCTGCCCATCCACACCGAGCTGGTCGAAGGCGAGTTGGCCGAAGCCGACGCAAGGAACTACCGCAGCGCCGCACGGCGGCTGAAGAAGATGCGCAAGCTGGCGGCGGGGTCGAGCGAGTCCGTGGAGGTCGACGAGCTCATTGCCGACCTCCGCGACAGGTACCGCCGTCGCCCGCGGCTGCAACAGGAGTTCGATCGGGCCGGACTGCCCTGACGCTGTCGACGCGCAATGCGGTCCCGGTGACACCCCGCCCCGAACAGGCACCTGCTGAACCGTTAACGCAAGTAGCCAATTGGGGTAACACTCTCGAAATACTGCCCCAATCTAATGCTCATCATGCGTTGTATACAGGACACAGTGTCCCGCGTCTCCGTGTTGGAGATGCCAGGTGCAGCCCCCGATCATGCCTTTGACCTGCTCGAATCCGTCCTGAGTCGACGTCTGCACATCGCCGCGGGCAATCGCTACTCCTGCTGCGGCGCGAAGATTGACCTCATCGCGGTTGACCCTGCCGATCCGACCGTGCCGGGCCCGGTGCGCACTGCTCTGCGAACGCTGACCCCTGGTCGTGCGGTCGCCTCGAGTGACCATCCCGAACTGGCTTCCGGCTGGATCGCCATGCCCGGCGTCGACATCAGAGTCGACACGCATGCAGATCTGGGTGGACCGGTCATTGCGATCACCTTCGATGACGCCCTCGCCCTGCTGTCGGCTCCCGGCGCTCAGGACCTGATCGTCCATACCACCGTTGTGGTCGCCGGTGCGCTGGAGCCGCCGCCCGGGTGGGATGTCGTGCGGACCGAACTCGCGACCGTACCGCTGACCTTTGCGAACGACGGACATCTCGCGGGGTGTGCCGCATGAGCTCCGACAGACTCGTTCTCACCCACGGCTGTTCACTGTCGAACCTGCCACTGTTCGTGGCCGTCGGCGAAGGTCTGTTCGCCGCGGAAGGTCTACACGTTGAAGCCCCGTACTTCGACGACATCACCTCCACCGCAGCTCTTTTGGCTTCCGGCGCGGCGGACCTCGGGACCGCCGCGTTCACGCAGCCGCTCATCGATGCCTTCCGGCCCGATCCGCCGGTCATGGTGGCCGGTAGCGGCCTGATGGGAATCTCCATACTGACCCGGGAGCCGGTCGTGGACGCCGCATCGCTCGCCGGCCAACCCGTCGGCACCTTCCGGTCCGATCCGATGGAGGTGCTGCTGCACGATGTGCTGGCCGCGGCGGGCCTTCGCATGACAGACGTGGAGCTGCGCTACTTCGATGTGCTCACCGACGCCATCGATGCCTGGCACGCAGGGGAATTGGCCGCACTGTCGCTGGCCGAGCCGTTCGCCGGCCGAGTCCGTGCTGCCGGGGCCTACGCGCTCTCCGACGGTACCGAGCTCTGGGGAAACCCCTTCCCCGATACCACTCTCGTCGTATCCGCCAAGTTCTTGCGCGAGCGACCCGAGCAGGTGCGCGCCGCCATTCGGGCCATGCTGCGTGCCGAGGAGCTCATCCGCGCCGACGTATCCTCCGCGGTCCGTCACGCCGCCGAGTTCTACCCCGGATTCACACCCGAGGAACTCATCGCCGCCGTCGCACGCCAGCCTTCCCGAGTCGACATCCGCGATCTGACCGCCGCCGTCTATGGGCGCTGGGACAGCCTGCGTTCCCTAAGTCTCGTGCCCGACGACGCCGCGCCGCCTGCCGGCGCCGTGACCTTTGACCTGCTCAACGACGAGCTCTACGCAGGAACCGCCAAGGAGACCGCCCGATGACCGAAAAGCTGAACATCCCATCGCTGGACCGTCGCAACTTCTTTCGGGGTGCGGCCGTCGCCGGTGCCGCCGTTGCCATTCCGTCCTGGCTGCTATCGGCCTGTTCTGGTACCGGGCCAGCGACCACCGCCAGTACCGCCGGGGGCGTGACCACACTGAAGGCCACGCATGGCACCGGGTTCTGCAACCTCGGCATGTTCCTCGTCAAGGAACGCAATCTTGCCAAAGCCGACGGCACCGCAGTCGAGTTCGTCGTCACCCCGACAAACGCCGACATCGTGACGCTGTTCGGCGCCGGGCAGGTCGACATGTCACTGATCCCCTACACCCAGTTCATGACCCTTTACGACGCAGGCGCACCCGTGACGATCGTCGCGGGAGGCGGTGTGGAAGGCTGCTCGATCGTCGCGCAGTCGGGTATCAACTCCGCTGCAGACATGGCCGGTAAGACACTGGGCACGTTCCAGGCCGACACCCTGGAAATGTTGCCGTACGACTATCTGCAGAAGGCAGGCCTGTCGTTCAACGACATACAGGTGCGGTACTTCGGCACATCACCAGAACTCGCACAGGCGTTCATCAGTGGGTCGGTGGACAGCATGTGTCACATCGAGCCTTACGCGACGCAGGCTCTCAAAGCACGCGCCGGCGCAGTGAAACTGTCCGACGGCAAAGACGTCTACGGTCCCGGTTACACAGACTGTGTGCTCGCGGTCCGCAATCCGCTGCTCACGGAGAATCGCAGTGCGGTCAAAGCCGTCATCAAGGGTTTGTTCGTCGCCCAGCAGCAGGCCGAGCAGGATCGCGAGTCGGCAGTGAGGGACACCGTGGGAACATATTTCAAGACGAGCTTCGAAGACGCTCTCGACGCCTCGACCAAACAGCCCAACATCGTCGACCAGCGCTCCAAGGCGCAGTTCATGCTCGACCGCGCAGTCGGCATGAAAGACCTGGGCTACTTGAAGGCCCTGCCCGACAAGAAAGTCTTCGATTGGTCGTTGCTCGAGCAGGTGGTCGCCGAGAACCAAGCTCTCTACGACTCGCTGAAGGCAAAGACCGCATGAGCGTCACCACTGCTGCCGGCATCGGTGTACGGGCACCTTCGGAGAAGCGAAACAGTCCGCGCCCACGCCGCTTTCGTCGCGCCGCGACAGCGGCCGGCTGGTGGGTAGCCTCGGTCGCGTTATTTGCCGGAATCTGGGAGCTAGCCTGGGCTTTGGGCTGGGCTCCCGAGCTTCTGCTGCCCCCGCCGCACATCTTCTTGCGCGACTTCAGTAGTCAGGCAAAATTTTTCGACAGCTCGAGGATCGGTGCCCAGCAGGCGTCACCTGTGGTGGCGGTGCTGTCGACGGTCATGGCGACGGTGCTTCGCGTGCTCGCGGGCCTCGTCCTGGGGTTCGTCGCCAGCCTGATCACGGGAGTACTGATCAGCCAGTTCCGCGTGGTGCGGGGTCTGGTTCTGCCGAGCGTCACGCTGCTGGCCCCGATATCCCCCATCGCATGGCTGCCGGTATCGATATTCCTATTCGGTATCGGCAATGCACCGGCGGTGTTCATGGTGTTCATCGGGGTGTACTTCGTCATGACGCTCGCCACCATCAGTCTCATCAACGACGTTCCGGCCACTTACATCAACGTGGCTCGCACCATGGGCGCCACCAGACGGCAAATTCTGCTACAGGTGATGCTGCCGTCGGTCCTCCCAGGAATTCTCCAGAGCCTGCGGATGAATCTGTTCGCCGCGTGGATGGTCGTACTCCTCGCAGAAGCTGTTGGCGTTGGAACCGGACTCGGTCAGGTGGTAATGCTGGCACGCAACACTTTCAACGCCAGTCTGGTGTTCTTCGCAATGACAGTGATCGGCTTGAGCGGATTCCTGCTCGACGTACTGTTTCGGCAGCTTCAGAACCGGTTGCTGTGGTGGCAGCCGATGACGAACGGAGGCGTGAAGTGACGGCCGAGCAGGTGACCGGTACGGTGAGCTGCCGCGCCGTAACCAAGACATTCGCTCACACCAGTCCGGGAGTCCCTGCGGTGGACGGTATCAACCTCGATATCGCCCCGGGCGAATTCGTTGTGATACTCGGGCCCAGCGGGTGCGGGAAGAGCACGTTGCTGTCGATGATCGCCGGTCTGGAGTCGGTGACGTCGGGATCGATCGAAGCCGACGGCGAGCTGGTGACCGGACCCGGGCCGGATCGGTGCATGATCTTCCAGCAGTCATCGTTGTACCCATGGCTGTCGGTGGCCGACAACGTCGGATTCGGGCTGAAGTTGCGCGGGGTCCCCAAGAGTGAACGCCGCGATATTGCCCGAGATCTGCTGCACACCATGGGCCTTGGCGGTTTTGCCGACCACCATCCCGACGGCCTCTCCGGTGGCATGCGCCAGCGGGCTGCCATCGCCAGGGCGCTTGCGATGCGGCCTCGGGTGCTGCTGATGGACGAGCCTTTCGCGGCGCTCGACGTGCAGACCCGGGCCAAGCTGCAGAACTACATCGCGCAACTGCGCGACGAGAGCGGCGCGTCAGTGGTCTTCGTGACGCACAGCATCGACGAGGCGGTGGCGCTAGCCGACCGGATCGTCGTGTTCACTGCCCGCCCCGGGCGTATCAAGGCCATCGTGAACGTCGAGTTGGAACGCCCACGCGATCCTCGCTCGACGGGCTACCACGCGTTGCACGACCACCTCGTCGACTTACTGGCCGACGAGGTCGATCGTGCTTTCGCCGAGCAGGAAAGGGCCCGTGCGTGACCGTGGTCGTCGTCGCCGCGGCCCAGCTACCTGCATGTGGAAACGATCGCGAGAAAAATCTCGAAGTGGTCGAGGCCGCGATCGCGGAAGCCGCCGCTGCAGGGGCGGATCTAGTGGTACTTCCAGAGCTTGCCACCACACCGTACTTCGCGGGAGAACCAACCGGTGCGTACCAGGAGTGGGCTGAACCCGTACCCGGACCACAATCCGACCGGTTGGCCGAGCTGGCGGCGGAACTTGGCATCGCCGTCATCCTGCCCTTGTTCGAAACGGACTCGGCCGCAGGCACATTCCACAACTCGGCTGTGGTCGTCGACCACGGCAACCTCGCGCCGGCAGTCGATCGATCGGGGGTGGCGCACCCCGTGGCGCGCAAGATGCACCTGCCGGTCGGCGATGCCCCGGCCCCAGGGTTCGATGAACCGGCGCATTTCACGGCGGGCGACTGGCTGGGCGTGCACTCGCTCGGCGGGTACCGGCTCGGCGTGCTGATGTGCTACGACCGCCGATTTCCCGAACCCTGGCGCGAATTACGCGCCCTGGGCGCCGATCTCGTGGCGATCCCAGTTGCCGGCAGCGGCAGCGACAGTGTCGAGTTCTTCCACGCCGAACTACGTACGCACGCACGCGAGAACGGGGTGTTCGCGATCGCCGCCAACAAGGTCGGCGTCGAATGGGTTGGCGGGCACCCGATCGACAACTTCGGCGAGTCATGCGTGGTCGGCCCTGACGGTGAGCTCATCGCCCGCCGGTCCCGCGATGCCGGACCGGGGCTCTTGCTCGCCGAACTCGACCTGGGTGCCCTTTCCGAGACCCGACGGGCGCTGCGCTACTTCGAGCACCGCCGCACTGATCTATTTCCCAGCGCCAAGGAGATTTTGTGACAACGCTTTTCCGCAACGCGCTCGTAGTCGCGATGGACGACGAGCACCGCAGCGATCCGTTCCGAGCCGACGTGCTCGTGGTCGACGACCGGATAGACGCGGTGGGGCCGAACCTGCAGGCACCCGATGGCGCATCGGTGGTGGACTGCACTGACCGACTACTCATGCCTGGCCTGGTCAACTCCCACGTCCACTCGTGGGAGGCGCTATTCAAGGGCCGCTACGACAATCTGCCACTGGAACTGTGGATGTTGTTGGCCTATCCGATCCTCGGCCTGGAACCCATGTCGGACCGGCTGGTGTATCTGCGCACCCTGCTGGTCGGTCTGGAATCGCTGCGCAACGGCGCCACCTGCTTGCTCGACGACGTCATAGAGATGCCCACCCAGAGTCTGTCGGCACTGGACGCGGTGTTCCGCGGCTACGAGGACATCGGCATCCGGGCCAATTGCTCTGGCAACATCGTCAACCGGCCCTACATCGACTCGATACCGTTCATCGACGAGGTGCTGCCCGCGGACTTGCTCGCCGAGGCCCGGGCGGTGCACCCGCGCACTATCGAGGAGTACCTGGCGACCAGCAAGGAGGCGCTGTCCCGCTACGACGGGCGCGCCGGCCGACTGCGGTACGTGATCGCGCCGAGCGGCCCGCAGCGGTGTACCGACGATCTGCTCATCGCGGCCAACGAGCTGTCCCGCGAGTACGACACGACGTTTCATGTGCACGTGTTGGAAACCAAGATGCAGGCCGTCACCGGGCGCGAGTTCTACGGATCCACCCTCGTTGAACACCTCGACTCGCTCGGAGTGCTCAGCGATCGAGCGACCCTGGCGCACGGGATCTGGCTGACCGACAGCGACATCACCCGTCTCGGCGAGGTCCGCGCTTCGGTGGCGCACAACCCGATCTCCAATCTCAAGCTCGGCTCGGGCATCGCGCCTTGGCGGGCACTACTGGATGCGGGCGTCAACCTGGGCCTGGGTTCCGACGGGCTGTCGACCAACGATTCGGCACGCATGTTCGACGTCGTGAAATCTGCTGCGCTGCTGCACAAAGTGACCCAACCGGATTACACCAAATGGCCGACCGCGGACGAAGTATTGTGGGCAGCCACCCGCGGCGGCGCCGTGTCGGCACGGCTGGGCTCGCAGGTCGGTGCCATCGCCCCCGGCTACAAAGCGGACCTCGTGGTGCTGGATCTGCGATCGGTGAACTTCACACCCGTCAACGACATTGCCCAGCATCTGGTTTACGTCGAGAACGGCGAATCGATCACCGAGGTGTGGGTCAACGGTCAGGTCGTGATGCGCGACGGTCGATGTCTGCTGATCGATGAGGAAGCCGTACTGGACGAGATCCGGGAACTCGGCGGCGAATACCTGCAGCGATTCGCGAAGGTAGAAGACATCAACCGCGTGTTCGAACCGTACTTCCGCGACATCTATCGGCGTTGCTGCCAAGAACCGATGGGCATCAACCGCTTCAGCGGTGACGAACGTGCCTGGGTTGGTGCGCTGTGAGCCTTCTGGTCAAGGGCGCGCGGGTGGTGACGGCGGCAGACGACTACACCGCTGATGTCTTCGTCGCCGAGGACACCGTGACCATGATCGCTGCGGCGCTGGATATCCCGGCCGACCACGTCATCGACGCCGCCGGCTGCTATCTGCTACCAGGTGGGATGCACCAACCCGTCGTGGCACGGACGCACGCGACCGGAACTTGGGTGGCGACTCAGTGGTGCGCGGTGCGGACGGTGATCGCTGCGGGCCGGGCGATAGTGGACAACGGTGTCTTCACGGGCAAGCCCGGTTCCGGGCGCTACATTGCGCGAGACGCCAGTGGCCAACAGCAGCGAGACGAAGGTGCGAGATGACTGACAACGATGGCCTGCAGGCAATCCGCTCGTTGCCGACCCAAACGCGCCGCAAGACATACGAACACGTCTATCGCGCGTTGCGGCACGCGTTGGTCAGTGGTCGCATCCCCGAGGGCACCCACCTGGTGGAGACTGAGTTGGCCGCCCAGCTGGGGGTGAGCAGAACGCCGGTCCGCGACGCCCTGCGCCGCCTCGAAAGCGATGGGTTCGTCGCGCGGGGCACCCCGGGTGGCCTGTGGTCACGCGGTATCGGCCCCGATGAGATCGAAGATCTGTTCCTCGTACGCACCGAACTGGACAAGCTGGCGGCCCGGCTTGCGTGCGAGCGGGCCAAACCCGAACAGTGGGACCAACCCAGGTCGCTGATCGTCGCGATGAGTGCGGCCATTGAAGAATTCGGCACCGGATCAGAGGAATTCGGCGATATTCATCTGGCCTTCCACACGTCGATATACCGGATTGCGTTCGGCAGTCGGTTCGCCGGGCTTCTGGACAACTATCTGCTGCAATGCCTGGACGTGGCGGCCGAACTGAGTTATCGCGATCCGGCCGGCACCCTGCCCGCGGTCCAACAGCACGAGGAGCTACTCACCGAGCTGTCATGCGGCGATGTCAGCCGGGCGGTGGCTGCCGCCGAGGCACACGTGCGGCGCAGCGCCGACGACGCTCAACGGGCCAGTACCGGCACTGTCCTGTCCTGACCGAAACACGAGTGATTTTCAGTACCACGACGCCATTGATTTTCAATGAAAGGTTCCTCCGTGCAACACATGTTTCTCAACGGCACCGCCATGTCCGGACAAAAGGACCATGGCGTGATCGCCGGTCTGGCACGCTTCATCGGCCCGGCCACCACGGCACCCGCCTTTCGGCTCTTCGCGATCCGCGACGAGTTCCCCGGACTGTTTCCGGTCGATAGCGACGGAGCAGCCATCGTCGGTGAGCTGTACGAGATGTCCGACGAGTTGCTCTTCGACGTCCTGCTTCCGCAGGAGCCCGCTGAGTTGGAGATCGGTTCGATCGAATTGGCAGACGGATCGACGGTCCGGGCAATGATTCTGCAGCCGGAACGAATTCGCCTCGGAGACAAGGTCGTCGACATAGCCGACTTCGGCGGTTTTCGGGCCTACCAAGCGCATCTCCTGGCGAATTCCGCAACCAGTGCACTCCTCGGTCTGTGATCTGCAGGTCGCCGGTGAACTCCTGCTCGAGCGTGTCGCCCGGTTGGCGTCCATCGGCGTTGATCAGGCAGGTGAGGTGACGCAGCCGCCAACCTGTCGGTTCAGACCGCAACGACGCTGCCGGTAATGCTGCTGGCGTTGCCGTCGGGCGTCCTCGCAGATCTGATCGACCGGCGCCGATTGCTCATCGCCACCCCAGGGGGATGACCGCGGGCGTGGGTCTACTCGCCTCGTTGACGGGCGCCGGGTTGACCACCCCGACCGTGTTGCTGACGTTGTTGTTCGTCATCGGCTTGTGCCACGGGTCGCTGCTCTCCGCCGCTACGCCGTCCAGCCGCTCGATCAGGGTGATCGACCAGTCGGGTTCGACCAGTCGCAGCAACGTGCCAAGCGTGGCGCTCATGATGCCGGCGCCGATCAGGACGACGTCCGTCTTGGTCATCTCGTCAGCCCCTCAACTACCTTGCGGCACTTCGAGGAATCCGGGCTCGCCGGCGTCGACGACGGAGTTGAACCGGTGCCTCGTGTCGAGCTCGTTGATCGCTCGGACGACGTCCTCGGGAAGCGCATCGATGTCGACGTTCTCGGCGATGCGGGCAGGCGTCACCGACGACGTCAGAACCGCGGTGCCGCGTTGAATGCCCCAGGCGAGAAGCACTTGCGCAGGCGTCTGTCTCAGTTGTTCGCTCGCCTCCACGATGAGCGGGTCGTCGAGAAGTCGCGGCTGCAGCGCGTGCCCCAACGGCGCGAACGCCAGCAGAACGATGCCTTCGGTCTGGCACAGTTGGTGCAGGCCCCATTGCGGGTGGTACGGGTGGGATTCGACCTCGACGACCGCCGGTTTGATCCTGGCGGTGTCGATGATCTCTCTAGTGCCCTCGACGTCGATGTCGGACAGACCGATCGCTCGCGAGAGTCCCTCGTCGACAAGGTTTTCCATGGCCGTCCAGGTTTCCTCCAGAGTCACCCCGTCGTCGTAGACGATGGCGCCGTGCGGGTGCCGGGGATCTTGGTCGTCGCCGGGTTTGAACGCGAATGGGGTGTGCACCAGATAGAGGTCGACCGAGTCCAGACCGAGCTTGCGCAGGCTGGCCTGTAGGGCGGGCTTGACCCGCTCGGGTCGATGGTTGTTGTTCCACAGCTTCGTGGTGACGAACAGGTCCTCGCGGCGGATCGTGCCGCTGGCGAGCAGGTCTGTGAGCGCTGCGCCGACCTCGGCCTCGTTGCGGTACCGCTCGGCACAGTCGAGGTGACGAAAGCCGACCTCGACGGCGGCCGTGGTGGCGTTGCGGGTCTTGCTGCTATCGGAGACCAGCGTTCCGAACCCGAGGGCCGGGATCGCGCCGTCGCCGTTGTTCCAGGCGAACCTGTGATGCCGTGGATCGTCGATCGTCGTCATGTTCTTCAACTCCTTGCTGATGGGTTGGTGGTCGGGTGCGCGGCGAAGGGCGTGATCAGCGGTCACCTCCCTTGAGGAAGTGGACGGCTTCTGCGGTGGTCCACACCGCGCTGGCAAGGAATCGGAAGTTGACCAGCGCCGCGAGGTAGCCGTCGCCTTCGGGCAGCCGTGGGCCCGCCGTGGCGTCCTTGACGATGACGACCTCGAAGCCCTGCTCGACGAGTTCGCGCAGGTGGCCTTCGACGCACAGGTTGGCGGCCATCCCGGCGAGGATGACCTGGTTGATGCCGCGCTTGCGCAGTTGCAGAACGAGGTCATTGGACTCCGGACCGACGATCTTGTGCGGGGAGGTGATCACGGTGCGGCCGTCGTGGATGTGGTGCTGATAGTCGGGGAGGAAGTCGGCGCCGGAGCCCGCGAAGCCGTCCAGTGTGTAGGCGCCCTGGCGCCCGAACATGCCGACCCCTCCCATGAACTGCTCGAGCGGATCGCCGAACCGCCATTGCGCGTCCGTGGGATAGAAGTAGTGCGGCGACACCGCGACGGTGATTTCCGCGAGCTTCGCCGCGTCGAACAACTCGCCGATGTGAGCCACCGTGCCGTTCTCTTGGATGCTGTCGCCGAATACCGACCACGACACGCCTTCCGGACTGAGGAAGTCGATTTGGGGATCGGTGACGACGAGAGCGGCACGTGGGAGATCGAGCTCGAAGCCGGAGGCAGGTAGCGCGGGGTTCAGCGGTTCGGCGTAGATGGTCGGGTCTGTCATTGCGGGCGATCCTCCGGTCGGGGTGGTGATGAGCTGTCGGGATTGATCATATGTGACCGGTCGTCTATTAACAATGACTCGCAGCTCACCCGCTTACTAGGGGGCTTTGATCAGCGCAGCATTGCTGCGACGGTGACCGCTTCGAATCGCGCGTACGGCGCGCGACTCCTGGTCACCTTGCCGCGCAGCGCAGCACCTTCCCATGCCTCGATCAGCATGGCCGCGAGTTCGCCTGCCTCGAGATCCGCCCGGATGCCACCCGCGTCATGCTGGCCGGCACGCACGCATGCCGTGACGGCAGCGTCCCAGCGGTCGAGGATGCTGGCGAGCTCGTCGCGAACCGCGTCACTCGAACCGCCGAGTTCGAGCGACAGGTTGCCGATCAAGCAGCCGAGGAGGAAGTCACCCGCTTCGTGTTCGTCGGCGAGCACGTGGAAGAAGCGGGTGATCCGCTCCTGCGCAGGCCCGTCGGCGTCGAGAATCGGAAGGATCCGTTGCTCGATGTCGGCCCAATAGTGCTCCAGGATCGCCGCGGCGAACGCATCCTTGCTGGCGAAGTACGCGTAGAACGACCCCTTCGGCACCCCGGCCGAGTCGGTGATGTCCTTGACGCCGCTGGCCGCGAAACCGCGTCGGTGCACGAGGCCCAGCCCTGCGGCGAGCAGGCGACGACGCACGTCTGGGTTCGGAGGCCGCGGCATTCCATCGATAGTAGCCGACTGGTCACTTATCTCTGCGGGTCGTTCGGAGCGGCGGGCGGGCGTCGACCGTCATGCCGACGGCGCCGTGTAGACCGTGTCGGCGTCTACCGCCGCGACGCCGAGTTCGGCCGCGACCGCGGCGATGGCGTTTTGCGCGACGTCGAGGTCGACTCGACCGTCTGCGGTGAAGTACGGGCCGATGTAGCGTTCGTAGTACTGCTTCGCCTCATCGTGGGTGACTCGGTTCAAGAATCCGGCGATGTAGTCGACGGCCAACTTCGGCTGCTCGGCCAGGGTTAGAAGCGCCCGCTCGTTGGCCCGCACCAAGGCCTGCAGCGCAGGATCGTCCAGTGGGGTGTGGACGGGGTCCACCGCGACCCCCACGGTCGGGATCTGGAAGTGGTCGCCGACCCACGCCAACAGGTGGAATCCTTCTTCCTGCGCGACCTGTTCGGGTGAGAGCGTGCTGCCGACATAGGCGGCGTCGATGGAACCGTCGCGCAGGCGGCGCAGGTCCATCTGGTAGTCCCCTGGATCGCGCGCCACGCACTCCAGGTCGCGGTCGGGATCCAATCCGTGCTTGCGCAGGACGATTCGGGCGAAGCACCCGGGTGCCGTCTGGGCGGCGTGGACCGCCAGGCGGCGCCCGCGAAGATCCGCCATCGACGTCACTTCGGCGCTGCCGAGAAACCAGAACAGCGGACGGTGGGTGTTGACGCTGAGCACCGTCCAGTCGATGTCATCGGTCAGTCGCGACAACAGCGAACGGCCGAGACCGATCGTCGCACAGCGGCGCAGACGTTCCGTCGGCCAGTGGACACCGTCCCGGATGGCGACGTGGACGTGCTCGTCCTCGTAATACCCTTCCTGGTCGGCAACGTAGGCGACTAGTTCCTCGTGGATGCCATGCCCGGCAAAGGCCAGGTCGATCGTATGCATTGGCGAGACTCCTCTTCCGATGTGGTGACGTCGATGGCGGTCCAGTCGGTGTCAGTCCATCGAGAGGCCACCGTTGACCGGGAGGTAGTGGCCGGTGGTGAAACCCGAATCCTCACTTGCCAGGAAGGCCACGGTCCTGGCTACCTCCTCGGGACGGACGAGGCGTCCCATCGGGTTGGTAGCGCCGAGATGGCCGATCTGGTCGGCCGACAACTGCTCGATCACCTTCGTTTCGTCGACGGTGGCAGGCGCGACGAGGTTCGCGGTGATGCCGTGCGGCGCCAACTCGAGTGCGACGTATCGAACGAACTGGTCGAGGGCCGCCTTGGCGGTGCCCAGGGTGATCATCCCGTCGCGGGGCCGCCGAGACAATCCCGTGGTGAGGTATATCAGCCGACCGTAGTTGCGCGAAATCATGCTCGGCACAACGGCTTTGGTAATCAGGAACGCGGCGTGCATCTCGCGGTCGAGTTTGCCGCCGAGCTGCTCCCAGGTCAGGTCGGTGAACGAGGTGACGTCGAAGGGGATCAGGGCGTTGTGCACGACGACGTCGATCCGCCCCCATCGTCGTTCCGTTTCGCTCACCATCGCCGTCACGTCGTCGACGTCGGTGACGTCGGCGCGAATCGCCACGGCCTCACCGCCGGCGGCGCTCACGGCCTTGACCACTTCGTCGGCCTCAGCGGCACTGGAGCGGTAGTTGACGACCACCCGAAACCCGCGCTCCGCGAGCACCGACGCGGTGGCCGCACCGATTCCCCGGCTAGCCCCGGTGATCACTGCTACCTGAGTCATCGGCGGTGCCTCCTCGTCGTCGCGGTCATCTCACTGGACCTTGGGAATGAATCCGGGGACTCCGGTCTGCACGACGGAGTTGAACCGGACGTTGGTGGTGATGGCATGTTGAATCTCCGTGATCACCGGGTCCTGCAGCACACTCGGCGTCATGGCGTGCCCCAATGGGGCGAAGGCCAACAGCACGATCCCGTGGTCCCGACAGAAGTCGAGCAGTTCCCACTCCGGGAGGTAGGGATGCGACTCGACCTGCACGACGGCGGGTTTGATCCGTGCCGCTGCCACGGTCTCGGAAACCCATTCAGTGCAGTCTTCGTGGCGTCTCGAGTGTCGACGGGGTCCGGGATCAGCGTGCCGAATCCGACGACGGGCATCGCGCCGGCACCTTTAGCGAGCGGAATTCTGGCATCGCGGAACGCTTGCCCCTGGCTCGGGTCGTCCGTGCGAGTCATGGTGGTCTCCTCGGTGGTAGTGGGACCTGGTCGTCAGGCGGCCCACGAAATGATGATGCGCCGTGGTGTGCGCCCGCGCCCGTAGAACGCCCCGGTCACTTGCGGAGAGTCACGGGGCTGACCGACTGATGTCGTTCCCGTTGGCCCGTCGCCGCCGGAGCCCGTCGTCGCCGTAGCCTCAGCAGGTGGTGAAGACGACGTCATTCACGAGCGACCAACGTCGCCAGATGCTTCGCGATTGGATCGCGCGCGGACCAGACATGGTGCGTCCCAACGACGGTCCCGGCTGGCTCGCGCCGCTGATGTCTTGGCCTTCATCAGCCGCCACGTGTGATCTCAGCGGCGCTGCAACCGCACTGTCGCCAAGCTCCTGACACGCAGGGCCGACGTCACGCGAGCTGCGTCACCGATTCCGTCGCCGCGACGACGGCGAAGCGCCGCAACCGAATTGCCGGGTTCTTCTCCCGCACCCGCGCAATGCGGGCGGGGTCGAGCGTGGCGGTGCCGAGCCCTTCCTCCTCGCCGACGGACGCGAGGACGACTCCCATCGGGTCGACGATCATGCTGTTGCCCGCACCGGACTTGCCGCACTGATCGGCCGCGGCGAAGTAGACGGTGTTCTCGATGGCGCGGGCCCGCAGCAGCGTCGTCCAGTGGTCTTCCTTGAGTGGGCCGGGCACCCACTCGGACGGCATCAGCACCACGTCCGCTCCGGCGTCGAGGAGCCGGCGCGTCACTTCGGGGAAGCGCAGGTCGTAACAGGTCTGCAGGCCGAAGCGGAGGTCGCCGACGGTGAAGGTCTGCGGCGGTTCGATGTCCCCCGGGCTGACCAGGCTGGACTCGGTGTAACCGAACGCGTCGTAGAGGTGCAGCTTGCGATAGGTAGCGACGACGTCGCCGGAAGCGTCGATGGCCAGCAGCGTGTTGTGAATGCGGGTGCCTTCATCGGTGGCCTCGTTGATGCCGCACACGATCGCCATCTGGTGCTCGACGGCGAGCGCCGAGAGTTCGGCGACGACGGGGCCGTCGAGGCGCTCGGCCGAGGCGAGGAAGCGCTCGTCCATCACGGGGACGGTGAATATCGAGTACTCGGGGAACACCACGAGCTCGCTCCCCTGCGCCCGCGCCGCGGACACCAGGCGACGGATCGTCGACAGGTTGGCTGATTTGTCCTCACCGGGCGCGAACTGGGCGACGGAGCAGACGACCATGGGAACCTCCTATGTTTCAGTAGCGACGGGCGGCGGGGCCATGCGGTCCATCCGGCCGAGAACGACGGTGTAGCAGACGATTCCGGCGAGGAGTACCACGCCGGTGACGATGAACGCGCCGGCGAACGACCCGGTTCTGTCGACGACCAGCCCCGTCACGATCGGCGCGGCGATGCCGATCAGGTTGGCGATGAAGTTGACGATACCGCCGAGGGTGCCGGTGTACCCCTCGGGCGCGATCAAGGACACGATGCTCGAACCCGCAGGCACCGAAACGGCAAGTCCCGCAGCACCGATCGAGATGAACACGATGGCAGGTCCGATGGTGTCGACGTACGCGGCGCCGGTGACGGCCAGCGCGGCGAGCATGCTGACCACCAGCACGATGCGCCGGACCTTGGTCACCTGACCCGTGCGCGCCACCCACCAGTCCATCAGCAGGCCGGCGATGAGGAATTGCGCAATCACCGCGACTAGCCACGGGATCATCGAGTACAGCCCACCCTGGAGCAGGTTCACCCCGAACTCCTGCTTGAGGTAGCCGGGCAGCCAGGTCAGCAGAACGTAGTAGGCGTAGGTGTAGGACGCGTATCCGAGCGCCAAACCCCAGGTCTTGCGGCGGCGCAGCAGGTGACCGACGCCGCGCAGCGAGCCCCCGCCGCGGTTCTCCTCGTTCTCCGCGTCGCCAGCTTGGAGGTAGGCAAGCTCCTCGGCGGACATCTTGCCGTCGGCCACCGCCTGGCTCGGGGTCCGGTACAGCAGCCACCACGCGACGAGGTAGAGGAGGCTGAGCGCCCCGGTGAACAGGAACGCGGCGTGCCAGCTGAAGACCGACACCAGGAACGCCATGATCGGAATGCCGATGACGTTGGAGATCTTGGCGCAGCCGTCGAAGATGGCTGTCGCCGTGCCACGTTCCTGCTTCGGGAACCACTGGCCGATCGCCTTCCAGCCGGCTGGCACGGTCGGCGCCTCACCGACGCCGAGCAGCAGCCGGGCGGCGATCAGCATGCCGAGGCCGCCTGCGGCCGCGGACGCGAACGACGCGATCGCCCAGAGGAAGACGCCGACGCGGTTGACCCACGGCACGCCGATCTTGTCGATGATCGTGCCGATGGGCATCTGCAGCAGGGCGTAGGTCCACAGGAACGCGGATGCCACCACACCCATCTGCGCGGCGCTGATGTGGAAGTCGTCCATGATGGCCGGGGTGGCCACCGAGAGATTCACGCGGTCGATGTAGTTGACGAACATTCCGGCGCCGAGGAGCCCGCCGATTTGCCAGCGGAAGCGACCCGTGGGGCGGACTGACGTGTCGGGCGCGTCGGTGACGCCTTGTGCCTCAACGTTGTTCACGAGCGGCCTCCCGTCAGCATGGCGTGATGATCGAGGTCGCTGATCTCGGTGAAGGCGGCGGTGAAGCCGGCCATCAGGGCGCCGTGCTCCATGGTGAGGGCGATCTGGTCGGCGCCGTGTTCGACGGCGAACCGCTTCTCCTCCGGACTCCACGCCGGAAGCACCCAGGGCTTGCCCGAGTTGCGGGCGGCCTCGGCGATGCGGGCCAGATCGGTGAAGTCACCGTCCGTCCGGGAGTACGCCCCACGGTCCCGGCGCAGCGACAGATCCGACGGCCCGACGAACACGCCGTCGACGGTGTCGAGGGCGAGAATGCCCTCGATCTGCTCGATTGCGCTGGCGTCTTCGATCATCGGGTAGCAACGGGTCTTTGTGTCCTGCTCGCGTACCCAATCGTCGGTGAATCCCCCGTAAGCGGACGTACGACCACCCGCGAAGCTGCGGTCGCCGCGCGGCGGGAACTTGGCGAAGGCGGTCACGACCGCGGCGTGTGCGGCGTTCTCCACGTGCGGAATGGCGATCACGTCGGCGCCGAAGTCGAGCGCCTGCTGGATCGGGCCGCGTTCGGGCCCAAGGACTTTGGCGATGACTTCCAGGCCGATGGCCTTGGCGAAGGGGATGAAGCGCTCGAGGTCGGCGAGGTCGAAGGTGCCGTGCTCGATGTCGAGCACGGCTGCGCCGTAGCCGACCTGGCGGGCGATTTCGGCGGCGGCGACGTTGGGCCCGGACAGCCACACCGCATAGCGACGATTCGTTTCCACGGTTCTCCTCGAACTTGGGCTGGCGATGGAGGATGACTACCCACTGTGGCGGGCGCCACACCCTGTGTACATCTCTTGTATACACAAGATGTACTTGTTGTGTCCAGTACGGTGAAATGAGCGAGAGGAGCGTTCATGACCGTTGACGTCAGCGAGTCGGGCACCACGCAGTCGGCCCGCGACCGGGTCTACGAGTGGGTGCGCGACGAGATCATCAAGGGCACGCTGCCCGCGGGCGGCTTCCTCGACGAGGTCCGGATCTCCGAACTGGTCGGCACCTCGCGGACCCCGGTACGAGAGGCGTTCCATCGACTCAACTCCGAGAGGTTCATCGACCTCCTGCCTCGCCGGGGGGCCCAGGTTCGCACCGTCACGTCGCGCGAACTCGAAGAGGTCTATGCCTCGCGACGGCTGATCGAGGGGCATGCCGCGCGGGCGCTGTGTGTTGCGGACGCCGGTGCGCCCCGCCAGCTGGACGAGTTGGCCGGACAGATGGAAGACGCGGGGCGGGAACACGATTGGTTCACCGTTGCCCGGCTCGACCGCGCGTTCCACCGATCGATCGTCGATGCGCACGGCAACTCGATTGTCACCGAACTCTATGACGCACTACGGTCCAGGCAGCAGCGCGTCGCCGTACGTGCCCTGCAAATTCGGCCGCAACGCGTTCCGGAGATCGACCGTCAGCACCGTGCCATCATCGGCGCGCTGGCCAACAACGACGTCGATGGCGTGGCAGCTCTGCTCGACGAACACCTACGGCCGATCCCGGAGATCACCGCGGCGCTGGGTTGACGGGTGGCTACCGTCCCGACAGCTCGAAGATGGGGATGACCCGGTCGGTGCGTTCCACTGCGGCTCACAGGCGATGTTTAGCTTTCTTACAGGATTGGCAATCCGCTATCGAGACTGTGGCGTAGACCACAGCAACGGTGGACGGAGCGCGTCATGACCACTGAGAACCCCGCCAAGCGAACCGACGTCGACAAGGCCTTGCTTGGCCACGCCACCTACCGCAGCCTCGGCGAACAGCAGCTGTCGCCCCAGGAGGAGCGGTTCGAGAAGGGCCGTCGCACCGTAGGACTGTTCCTGGCGCCGCTGGTCACCGTCGTCTTCCTGGTCCTCCCGGTCGACATCCCGCGAGAGCAGCAGGTGTTGGCCGCGATCCTGCTCGGCGTCATCATGCTGTGGATCAGCGAGGCGGTGCCGATCCCGGTCGGCGGGCTGCTCGGGGTGGCCGCCGCGGTCTTCCTCGGGGTTGCCCCGGTCGACGACGTGCTCGGACCGTTCGGGTCGTCGACGATCTTCACGTTCATCGGCGCGTTCATCCTGGCCCAGGCGATGCTCAAGCATGGTCTCGCCCGGCGATTTGCGTTCCGCATTCTGGCGCTGCCGCGCGTCGGAGCATCCACCACCGGGGTGATCATCGCGTTCGGCCTGATCACCTGCGCGCTGTCGGC
>NZ_JAVROT010000306.1:0-3300 GCF_032162605.1 Mycobacterium sp.
CAGATTTGCCAGCACACCGATTTGGCCGAGCAGGATGGTTCCAAAGTAGTAGCACTCGAACACGCTGACCTTCCCGCCCTCAACGGTGAACACATCGCAGGACGGGACGCTGATCTTCTCACCGGTAGCGGTAATCGTTCCGACGGGCATCGGATAGGTCATCCTCGTGGGTCCCGTTCAGTGACAGTCGAACGACGACGAGTCACCGTCGAAGTAGAGGTCGTGGAGTTCGCGGTGCATGTCCGGAAAAGCCGTCGAGTAGATGTCGGTCGCGAGAGCGACGTCGTCGCCGATGTATTTCGCCCCAGACGCTACGTCCCACCAGTAGCCGGTCTCGGTGAACAGCGATCGAAACTTCTTGGGTTCCTTCTCAGCGACCACATATAGATGACGGATGATCTCTCAGTTCGAAGCCATCGTGGGTCAGGGTCTCCGCGATGCGGGACCGGCCGGCGTGGTGCGGCGGCGCGGCAATCCTGGTGCAGCGCGTCGCCTTGCGAAACACGGTCTGCACCCTACAAATTGGCGGTCGCGCCGCCAGCCGGACGGTTCTCAGACCTGTTCGGCGCCGCCGTCGATGAACAGCTCGGCGCCGGTCATGAAGCTGCTTTGGTCGCTGGCCAGAAACAGGACAGCGGAAGCGATCTCCTCGGGTCGACCTACCCGGCCCAGCGGAACCGTCGCCGCAAAGGCGGCCAGCAGCTGTTGTTCCTGGCCGGCCGGTGCGGCGCCCGTGAGTCCCGGTGTTTCAACCGGCCCGGGAACCATTGTGTTCACCCGGATCTGCCGAGGCGCCAGTTCAGCCGCCCAGGTCCGGCTGAAGGAGCGGACCGCCGCCTTCGACGCGGCATACGCTCCCATGCCGGGCGTACCACTGGAGGCTGAGCTGGAGCCGGACAGGATGACCGACGCGCCAGAGTTCAAGAGCGGCAAGACTTTCTGCACCGTGAAGATGGTGCCGCCGACGTTGCGGTTGAACGTGTCGAGGAAGTGTTGCGGTGTCATATCGGCCAGCGGCGCCAACTCTCCCCCACCGGCATTGGTGAACACGACGTCAAGGCCATGTCCGTGTCCCTTGACGGCGTCGGCGACCCTGTCCAAATCGTCAGGGTCGGTGACGTCTCCACGAATACCGGTGGCCGAGGCACCAATCGATGCGAGTGCCTCATCGAGGCGTTGCTTGTCGCGTCCGGTGATGAAGACATGCGCGCCTTCGGCCGCAAGCCGCTGAGCAGCGGCAAGACCGATGCCTGAGGTGCCGCCGGTGACCAGGGCGACCTTATCGTTGAGCTGGCCCATGATGTTCTCCGTTTCTACTGGGTTTCTACTGGTTTCCCGTGGTGGATCGGGGTTCTTTGGTTGTGCTGCAGAGCCCGCGCCGATCACGGCGACTCATGTCGCACTCGGCTCGAGGACGGCGGCAGCGCGCAATGTGGGTTCGAAGTCGGTGCCGAGAATGGCGGTCAGCACCGGGTTGGTGACCCCCGCGTCGCGGTATCGCTGAACCCCGTCGCGAACGGCGGCGTCGTCGCCGATGGCGCATAGATGATCGATGAATCGCTCACTGATGGCCAGCTTTTGAGCGACGACATCGGGTGACGCAGCATCGAATGCCGCCACGTCACCGGCGAAGCCCGCCGCCTGGAACATTGCCCGGTAGAACGGCAGGCCGAAGTACCGGTGCAGCTCGTTGCGCACACCTGCGAGCGCAGTTGCGCGGTCGTGGGTCATCGCCGAGGGGACCGCTGCCAGGATGTGAAATCCCTCGAGCGGCTTACCGGCGCGATGGCGGCCCGCGGCCACCTCCGGCACGACCACATCGCGCACGTACTGCGACGGGCATGCCCACAGGACCACGCCGTCGGCGATCTCACCGGCCAGGCGCAGCATCGCCGGCCCCAGCGCCGCCTGATAGATCGGGATATCGGGGCGCGCTGTGAAGCCCATGAACGAGAAGTTCGACGTCCACCGCTGACCGGTCGGCGGGACGTCACCGGCCAGGATGGCGCGGACGATGCCGACGTATTCGCGCATTTCAGCGGTCGGCTTGCCGATCTGCTGGCCGTGCCATCCGCCCATGGTGGTGCGGTGACCCACGCCGAGACCGAGTCGAAAACGCCCGCCGGAGATGTCGTCGACGGTCGCCGCGGTCTGGGCCATCGATGCCGGCGAACGGTGATACAGCGGTGCCACAGAGCTGCCTATCGCTACCCGCTGCGTGCGCATTGCCAGGGCCGCGGCCATCGTGAACGAATCACGAGCCGCGATGTGAGACAACATGATCGAGTCATAGCCCAGTTCGTCGGCCAGCCGTGCATGACCGACCGCGTCGTTGAATGGCTCGAGCGCCGGAATGGCACAGCTGATCGCGGCTTGCGTCGGATTTCCTTGCGGGGCAGAGACGGTTTCGGCGGTCATTTGTCAGTTGTCCTGCGGCGTCGGGGCAGGCTCGGCAACGACGGGTTCTCGATGGCGCCGATGCCTTCGATTTCGACTCGAACCCGATGACCTGGTCGTAGCAGTCGTCCGGAGAAGAGGCCCACACCTCCCGGTGTGCCGGTCGCCACCAGGTCACCGGGCTCCAAGGTGCACACCCGCGACAGCGCTGAGATCATTTCGCCGATTCCGGTGACCATCTCGGCGGTGGAGCCCTCCTGCCGGAGTTCACCGTCCACCCAGGTGCGCAGTTTGAGGTCCTCGGGGTCCAGCTCGTCGGCGGTGATGATCCACGGCCCGAGGGGCCCGTGCGTGTCGAAGCTCTTGCCCGGCCACATGGTCGGGGTGTTCTGTTGCACGTCTTCCTCGATGACCACGCCGGCACCGCCGGGGTTGTAGCTCACGGGTTTCATCGGGTCTCCTTCGCACGGTGCGCGTCGATCAGCGTCGCGTACCCCTATTCGATCGGCCGGCGCTTGAGCTTCATCGCGGTCCTTCGCATAACTGCCAAGCTACCCGGTTATAGGGCAGTCGTCAAGTTTTATCTTGACGGATATCAATTTATGGAGCTACGGTGAAGTCGCGGATGCGGGGCGCTAGATGGCGCCCACATCTCACCCACCCAGTCCATCTGGCAGGAGCACCACATGAGAAACCACCGACACGGCAGCGTCGTCGACGGGCACGCCGATCTGCATAGCGAGCTCGGCCCCAACCGGGGCGAACACAGCGGCCGCGCCACCAACCCAACGATCAAGTCAGTTTGCGGAAAGGTTGTCGTCATCACTGGTGGCGCCCGCGGGATCGGGTTGGCCACCGCGAGCGCGCTGCACCAGCTTGGGGCCAAGGTCGCCATCGGCGACA
>NZ_JAVROT010000307.1:0-6364 GCF_032162605.1 Mycobacterium sp.
GCGAGTTCATCGTAGGAAGGACGCTCACCGCCCCGGCCAGACACCACACCAAGATCATCCCACAGTGGATGCCAAGGCCGAACCAGACGGTCACACCACCGACCTCAAGTGACCTGAACAGTTACAGATATTTGTCTGCCGGGGCGTCCAACAGCGCATGCTGCGCCCTCATGAACCTGTCGGTGAACTTGGCGGAAACGCCGGTCGCCTTGGAGGCACCAGCGGTGTGGGGTGCGCCGAAGGCGCTGGAGCTGCCGAGGATGGGTTGTGCAGCGGCCGCCGCAGCAACGACGGCGCCAGCCTTCAGAACGGTTCGTCGCTGATACTGTTCGGCCATGTCAACTCCAGTTCCTATTCTTGGGGGATCAGATCGATTTACTATTTTGGGATCAGATCGATTTATTGATGGATTCTTCGTATTCCCAGATGCTTGTCATCGCGGATGATGTCATCCTTACGAATTCGCTGCCGTACGCCGCCATGCGGTCATCGGACAGCCAACTGATGACCGCCGCGTGCCGTTGAGTGGCTCTCAAGAAGTCACGACGATGGTGCATGACGGAAATGGACCTTCTCTGAGCGGCGGGGGTCGAAGCCGGCGACCCAGGCCATCACATCGTGCGAAGTCGCTTTCCGATCCGGGCCGGCTCTTCTTGCAGTACCATCGACGACGATCAAGAGCGGCAGGCCGCGCGACGCCCGAAGCAGCCGGCCCGACGGACTGGCCATAGCCGCGGCGGGGTCCACCGCGAGTTGGCGGCCCCTTCGATGCCGTCGAATCTTCCAGTGCACTGACACCTTGCCTCCTTGGCCAGAAGCAGCGACGTAGGGTGAAACGTTTCGGACGCTAGGCCGATCCGAGGTAGTGATCAATAGAGATGAACACAACATGGCCAGATGTGGCCACGCCCATCACGGACAGCGACAGCCCTTCTGAACAGGGACTACGTTGGGCAACGACCGATCGGAGGGGTAGGAGCATCGATCTCTCGCGGTACACGGCACGTTATTGAACCGACTCAAGTCAGGCATGTCAACGATCAGTGTTCCCCGGTAAACCACGCGCGCCCAACCTGCAACCACAGAGGCGTGCCGCGGCGACTCGCGACGCTGCGCGCACAGAACCCGGGACCGGGTGCGGGCCGGCATGGTCTTACCTGCTGCCCCACGCGCACTCGGGCGACCGGCACAGCGTCACATCGGACGCAGGCCGGTCGCCCGCCCCCGGGGTCCTGCTTCGTCTTCGCCGGCCGCGGCAGTATCCACATCCCACGGCGGCGGCAGGCACCCGGGTGCGCTTGACCACCCGGTGCCCGCGGCGAACGTTCCGGGAGCAGATGCCGGAGCTGCACCGTTCGCATGTGGCGGTGCTGGCCAGCTGGCCGACGGCAACAACCGCACCGGATCGATCGCGCAGGCAGTCGAGCTCAATGAGCGGCAGGTGTACAACCTGCTGAAGGAGTTGGAGAACGACTTCGGCCTGGTCCCGGGCGACCGAGGTGCAGGGCCGGTATGCGCTGACCGAGGCCAGCAGTGTTGCCTGAGTCAGATCTGTTGGACGAACAGGGCGAAGCCGCTTTCGTGGGGTCGTCGATGACGGCTTCGTAGGCGTGGCTGATGACTCGGTAGCCAACGTGTTTGGTGTCCTTGGCCCGCTTGCGGACGCGGAGTTCGGCGCCGTTGGGCGGGTCGTAGGGCAGGGTGAAGGTGCCGACGAGGACGGTGTCGGGGTTGGGTGGGCAGACACCATCATCGCGTGGGAGGTCGACGCGGTCGTCTACCCGGGCAAGCAGGCGGTGCTCGAGGCGGAACGGTTGGCGGTGGAGGTGGAGTTGCCGCTCTACAACTACGAATGGAATCTGGGCAACCTGTATCGGGTGGAGATTTGGCGGGCGAAGGATCAGCGGTGGGGCGCGCGACGACGCGGCCGGTCGGCCGCGGTGGGTGCCGCTGGTGAAGCAGTCCCTGCAACGGATCGACGCGCATGATGCCCGAACGTCCGGTATCGGTACCCCGAAAGTGGAGCACAGTCCAGGTCGAGGCCGTCTTATGGTTGGTCACGTGGGTGGCTTCATCGAGCGTTATGTGGGCCGTGTTCGTTCGCACCGGGTGGATGGCGGCGAGAGCGGCAGGACTGTTCGCCTCGACTGCATGCTTGGCGGTGTTGCTGGGGTCAGTGTGGTTGACACCGAAGCGCCGCCGTGGGTTCGGCGTCCGGTGGCGCAAGCTGCGCCGGTGGCTGCGGTGACCGCCCAGCCGCGCAATGCCCGCCCGGATCGGGTGCAGGTGGGGGACCGGCAGGACGGCGGGCAGTTGACTGCCCGGCGCACGGACACGGTCCGCCGCGGTGACCGGGTGGTGGTGAACGCTGCGGAGATGACCGGCATTCAGATCGACTTGTCGGTGGAGGACTTCCGCCGGTTCTGCCTCGCGGGCCTGGCGTTGACCGGCGACTTGTCCCAATGATCAGAACATCGCGATAAGGGGACCGCCGGGCTGCGCCGCTCCGCCCCCGCCCGGCTCCAAGCTGAGGTGCCTGGAGAGGCTTGATCGGGTGAGCGGTTGTTTGCCCGTGGCTAGCTCCAGGCCGTGGCTGTGGGGCTCGATTACTCGGTCACGCCCTGCCACCTGTGCATCCATGTGGTGCGAGGACCACGGCGGTATCCAAACTCGAACGCGTTCAGGTCGACCACGGTGATCCATCGAGACCGCACACGAATGGCCAGGTCAGCAGCGCTCATCGACTTTTCGAGCCCACATGCGCGCCGCGCCCGCGTGTGGCCACCGTCAACGCGTGATTACCACGCTCTCGGTCGAGTTCGAGGCGGAGGCGGCGTAGGTCGTCCGCGTCGGCGTCAGCCCTTCACGTACGAGAACTTCTCGGCGATCTTGCCGTCGCGCAACGTGATCAGATCCATGCCGCGCACGTGACCGCTGCCCCAGTCGTAGCGCCAGCGTTGTACCACGTGGCCGGCGGCTGGGACGATCTCCTCGAACTCGAACCGGCCGCCGGTCTGATCGAAGATCGGCTTCCACTCCTTGCCTACCGCCGCGCGCCCCTGAATCCGACGGCCATCCGGGGCGGGGTTGGTCGCCTCGAACACGACGTCGTCGGTGCATAGGGCGATCGCCGCCGTCAGGTCGTGCGCATTCCACGCCGCATTGAAGGCGTCAATCACAGCGAGTGCGTCGTTGCCATCCATGCCTCTATGTTAAATGCTCGATGCAGCTCGCGTACGATCTTTGAACGTGTTCAGGTGGCAGGGAGGCGCTCGCGTTAGGTTGAGTCACCGTTTGTGGCGCATCGCCACTCGCTCTCCTAGCCGATGAGAATGCGCCGTCCTCCAGCAGTCAGAGAACGCCTTCATCAGGGTCCACCGCAGGAAGATCTTCAACGGACTGGCGGATCCGCGTCGCACATCAGTTGTCGGGTCACACACCGCCGCCCAGCGCGTCGACACCGCGATTGGTAGCCGCGCACAAACCGGTCCGGCACTCGCCGCGACCCGTCCCGGCCCGGAGATCAGCGGGATCGACGGCAACGCGAGTCGACGCCGTTTGGCCACCGGGCGTGCCCGCGTACATCGCGCGAGTTTCCGCCCGATCGTCCCTTTGCAGCCGCGCCGGAGCCCGGTGACCGAACTGCTCGTTCTGCTGTTGAACGGGCCGCGATCCACGGGGACCTCGTCCGGCGCGCGATTCACCGCACATGGGCCGGGAATGGCCTAAGATGTGTTCCGCGGCGGTCGAATTGGATGTCATGCCGAACCGTTGCTGCCGCCGTCGACTTTCGTGGCCTCGCCACGCGAAGCGATCAGCGATGGCTCTTCTGGCATTCGTGCTGGCGGCATGCACCCCGCTGATGCTCGGTGCGGCGGGAGCGTCCTTCACCAGCTCCTCCTCCAACGGCAACAACCAGATGTCGGCCGCGTCGAACTTCACGGTGGGAAGTCTGTACCTGTGGGGGCAGGACCAGTCGGAGCCGACCTCGCCACAGAAGTACACCTCCGACAGCTGGTCCGACGTGGCAGCGGGCAGCAGTCACGCCTGTGGCATCAAGACGGACGCGACGCTCTGGTGCTGGGGGTTGAACGGTTCGGGTCAGTTGGGCAGCGGTACCGCCGATGCACTGAGCCATGCTCCGACGAAGGTCGGCACCTCGACTTGGCAGGCTGTGTCCACCGCGAGCAACCACACCTGCGGAATCCTTGTCTCCGGGTCGCTGTGGTGCTGGGGCGGAGACAACGGCAACGGACTTCTCGGTATCAACAACACCAGCGACCAGTCGTCACCCGTACAGGTCGGTGTGGCGACGAACTGGACAGTGATCAACACGGGCGAGTTCAGCACCTGCGGGATGCGGGGCACCGCTCTCTACTGTTGGGGTATCAACGACAAGGGGCAGCTTGGCCAGGGCAACATCACCAACCATTGGACCCCAGTCCAGGTGGCCGGTTCGTGGTCGGCGGTGAACCAGTCCTTCGCCAGTGTTTGTGCGGTCAAGACAACCGGCACACTCTGGTGCTGGGGTCTGAACGACCACGGCCAGCTCGGCCAGGGCAACACGACCGACCAGTCGTCACCCGTCCAGGTGGGTGCCGCGACGACCTGGGCATCGACGGCCTCGGGCCGGGCGCAAACCTGCGCCATCCGGACGAACGGCACGCTGTGGTGCTGGGGTAGCTCCGGCAGCGGCGAATCCGGCAACGGTGGGACCGCCTCGACCTCGACACCCGGCCAGATCGGCGGCGTGACCACGTGGAACAGCGTGCAGGCCGAAAACACGGACAGCTGCGCCACCAGGACCAACGGCACTTTGTGGTGCTGGGGATACAACCTCGACGGCGAGTCCGGCATCCCTGACGGCCTGAACAAACTCGCGCCGACCCAGGTCGGAGCTGCCACCTCCTGGACCACAAGCTTCGACATGGGCGTGTGTGGCGTACAGACGGACAACTCGCTGTGGTGTTTCGGTTCCGATCAGTGGGGCCGATACCCCACTGCCACGGTGAGCCCCACCCTCGACGGCGCCGTGACGACGTGGAAAGACGTGTCCGTGGGACGCATGCACGTATGCGGCGTGCGAACCGACGGCACCCTGTGGTGCGCCGGCCACAATGACTCCGGCCAACTGGGCATCGGCACCACGATCGGCCAACCGGCCATGGTTCAAGTCGGCTCCGCCACCACCTGGACCAGCGTCGCCGCCGGCGACGGCCAAACCTGCGCCATACGCACCGATAACACCCTGTGGTGCTGGGGATATAACGGCGACGGACAAGTCGGCGTCGGCGACACCTCGGTCCGCCTCAGCCCTGTCCAACTGGCGTCCAGCTGGATCGACGTGTTCGCCGGCACCGGACACACCTGCGCCATCCGGGCGTCGACCTATCTGCTCTACTGCTGGGGCGACAACGCCTATGGCCAGTTGGGTCTCGGCAACACCACCGACCAGACCACCCCCACCCAGGTCGGCTCCAGCACGTGGACCTCCGTCTCCGCGGGCTGGAGGGACACGTGCGCCATCCTGCGAGCCACCAGCAGCCTCTGGTGCTGGGGTACGAACACCACCGGACAGCTCGGCCTGGGCAACACCACCCAACAGAACTCGCCCGTCCAGGTGGACAGCGGATCGACCTATTCCGCTGTGGCCAACGGCAACGGACATACCTGCGGCATCCGGACGACCGGAGGTCTCTACTGCTGGGGAGACAACACCTACGGCCAGCTCGGCACCGGCAACACCACCTCCCGTACCACTTCGATCCAGATCGGCAGCGCAACGACGTGGTTTGGCATCGCCACCGGTTACCGGCACACGTGCGCCACCCGGACCGACAAGTCCATCTGGTGCTGGGGCAACAACGCCCAGGGCCAGCTCGGGCAGGGCGACGCCACGGACCGTACCGCGCCCACCCAGGTACCCGGCATCAGCTCCCGCATGGTCAGCACCGGCTACTTCAACACCTACACCATTCAATAAGGCCGCACCGGGGCTGGCCATCGGGCAGCGCTGCGAGAGAGGGGCGGGAACCGGGCCGCACCACCCCGGGACATCCCGGCGGCCACCGCGATACAGCGCTGTCGCCATCGCCGCCAGGAAGGCCACGATCGCCGAAGTCGACGACACCACCTACCGACTCCTCGCCCCCACGGCTACGAACTCGACGCGGCGACCAGCATGCTCACGCCGGTCAGCACCGAAGTCCTCGTGGTCAAGAAAATCTTCGACCGGTACACCACGGCCATGATCGGATCCCGCGCAATCGCCAACGAACTCAACGCCCAAGGCCACCGCACCAAGCAAGGCAAGCCATGGAGCGGCCAAAGCGTTCTGGTCGTCGTTCGCAACCGCGTCTACCTC
>NZ_JAVROT010000308.1:0-3706 GCF_032162605.1 Mycobacterium sp.
CCTACACGAGGGACGGCGCGACGCGTTTCATCGCGCAGAAGACGGTCGTCATCCCCGCCGCCGACGGGCTGTACGTTCTGCAGCTCAACGTCGACGGCCCCGAAGCAGCGGGCGAGGTCCTCGGCGCTGCCACGGACAAGATCGACAGCGACACCACGATCGGCTGACCTCCGGAGACACCGAACGTTCTAGCCGCGGATGCCGTCGAGGCGGCGGCTGGCCTCCTCGAAACCCGTGACCAGTTCGGCGATGATGTCGGCGACGGGACGGATTTCGTTCATCCGCCCCACGATCTGGCCGACGGGCATGGCGACGGCGGTCGGGTCGCTCGACTCGCTCATCCGCTGATGCGCTCCGCTGACCAGGATGTTCTGCAGCGGCATCGGTAGCGGTTCCGGTGCGTCCTCGGCGTCCCAGGCTTCGGTCCACCGGCTCTTGAGCAGCCGCGCCGGCTTCCCCGTGTAGATGCGGCGACGCACCGTATCGCCGGAGCCTGCCGCCAGCAGGGCCTGCTGGATCACCGAAACGCCGCCCTCGGTGCGCACTCCAAGGTCGTATTCGGCGGCGGTGAGGAACGCCGAGCCCATCCAGACGCCCTGGGCGCCCAGCGCCAGCGCCGCCGCCACCTGACGGCCGGAACCGATACCACCGGCAGCCAGCACGGCGGTGCTACCCCCAAGTGCGGCTAGCCCATCCACGACCTCCGGCACCAGCACCATCGACGCGATCTCGCCGGTGTGGCCGCCCGCTTCGTAGCCCTGCGCGATCACGATGTCGACGCCGTTCTCGGCATGGCGAAGCGCGTGCTTGGCGCTACCCGCCAGCGCCGCCACCGGCACGCCCGCCGCGTGCACCTGATCGATGACGTCCTTCGGCGGCGAGCCGAGGGCGTTGGCGATCAGCTTGATCGGATGTTTCAGCGCCACCTCGACGTGTGACCGGGCGACCGAGTGCAGCCACCCGAGAACGCCTTCGGACTTCGCTTCGTCCTGCGGCAATGGTGGGACACCGAGGTCGGCGAGGGTCCTGTCGACGAAGTCGCGGTGACTCTGCGGGATCAGCTTGTCGATGTCGACGGAGCTGCCCTCGGTGGGCACCTTGGCGGGCATCACGATGTCGACTCCGTACGGCTTGCCGTCGGTGTTGGAGTCCATCCACTGCAGGACGCGCTCGAGGTCGTCGGCGTCGTTGAACCGCACGCAGCCCAGCATGCCGAGGCCACCGGCACGGCTGACCGCGGCGGCGACCTTCTCCGACGGGGTGAAGACGAAGATCGGATATTCGATGCCGAAGCGGTCACAGAGTACGGTTTTCATGGGCTCGTCCTCATCTAGGCTTGCACCCCAGCGTGTTTGGCGTGGACGTCGTTGGCCGGTCCGGACTCCGTCTGCTCCTTGGCCCAGCGGTAGTCGGGCTTGCCCGCGGGCGAGCGCTTCACCTCGTCGACGTACCAGAGGCTGCGCGGCACCTTGTATCCCGCGATCTCGCTGCGGACGAAGGCGTCGAGTTCGGCGAGCGTCGGGCGGGCACCCTCGCGTGGCTGCACGACCGCGGCGACGTGTTGTCCGAACCGCGGATCAGGCACGCCGACGACCAGGGCGTCGAAGACGTCTGGGTGGCCCTTCAGCGCGGCCTCGACCTCTTCGGGGTAGATCTTCTCGCCGCCGCTGTTGATCGACACCGAGCCGCGGCCGAGCATCGTGACGCTGCCGTCCTCCTCGACTTGGGCGTAGTCGCCGGGGATCGCGTAGCGGACGCCGTTGATTACTCGGAAGGTCTGCCGGGTTTTTTCATCATCCTTGAAGTAGCCGACTGGGATGTGACCGCGCTTGGCGATGATGCCGCGCACGCCCGAACCCGGCACGACGGGATTGCCGTCCTCGTCGAGCACGGCGGTGTTCTTGTCGATGGTCACGCGTGGACCGCCGGTGTGCGACTGGCCCTTCGCGACGATGCTGGTGCCGCCGAAGCCCGTCTCCGAGGAGCCGATCGAGTCCGTGATGACGCGGTTCGGCAACAACTCGAGGAACTTCTCCTTGATGCTGGTGGAGAACAACGCGGCCGTGCTGGCGAGCAGGAACAGCGACGATAGGTCGTACTCGGTTCCCTTCTCCTGGTGTGCGAGCAGGGCGTCGAGCAGCGGGCGGGCCATCGCGTCGCCGGTGAAGAACAGCAGATTGACCTTGTGCTCGTGGATCGCGCGCCAGACCTCGTCGGCGTTGAATTCCGGTGTCAGAACCGAGGTTTGGCCCGAAAACAGCGACATCCAGGTGGCCGACTGGGTGGCGCCGTGGATCATCGGCGGAATCGGGTAGCGGATCATCGGTGGGTTCGCCGCGGCTGCCTTCGAGAGGTCGTACTCGTCGGCGATGGGCTCGCCGGTCGCAAAGTCGGTGCCGCCGAACAACACTCGGTAGATGTCCTCGTGGCGCCACATCACACCCTTGGGGAAGCCCGTGGTGCCGCCGGTGTACAGCAGGTAGATGTCGTCGGCGCTGCGCGGGCCGAAGTCACGCTCGGGTGAGCCCTGCTCGAGTGCGGAGTAGAACTCGACGCCGCCGTAGCGCGTGAAGTTTTCGTCGCTGCCGCCTGTGCCATCGTCGACCACCAGGATCGTCGTGACGTCCGGGGTGTCCGGAAGGACATTGGCGACGCGGTCCGCGTACTGCCGCTCGTGCACGACCGCGACCATGTCCGAGTTGTCGAAGAGGTAGCGCAGTTCGCCCTCGACGTAGCGGAAGTTGACGTTCACAAGGATGGCGCCCGCCTTGACGATGCCGAGCATCGCGATGACGATCTCGATGCGGTTGCGGCAATAGAGGCCGACCTTGTCGTCCTTCTTCACTCCCCGATCGATGAGGTAGTGGGCGAGACGGTTCGCCTTCTCCTCCAACTCGGCGTAGGTGAGCTGTTCGCCGCCCGAGATGAGGGCGACACGGTCAGGCACGGCGTCTATGGCGTGCTCGGCTAGATCGGCGATGTTCAGGGCCACAGGACCTAAACTAGAACGTGTTACATTTCGAGACAAGTCTGTGGCATCGGAGCTGAAAGGCGGATACCCGTGAGCGAGTCCCAAAAGGGCCCCGACGCCCTCATTGAGCAGCGCGGGCACACGTTGATCCTGACGCTGAACCGGCCGGAGGCGCGCAACGCGCTTTCCACCGAGATGCTCTCGATAATGGTCGAGGCATGGGACCGCGTCGACAGCGATCCGGAGATCCGGACGTGCATCCTGACTGGGGCCGGCGGCTACTTCTGTGCGGGCATGGACCTCAAGGCCGCGACGAAGGCCCCGCCCGGTGACTCGTTCAAGAGCGGCGGCTTCGACCCCACCCGCATCGACGGTCTGCTGAAGGGCCGTCGCCTCACCAAGCCACTCATCGCCGCGGTCGAGGGACCGGCCATCGCGGGCGGCACCGAGATCCTGCAGGGCACCGACATCCGCATCGCGGGCGAAAGCGCCAAGTTCGGCATCTCCGAAGCCAAGTGGAGCCTGTACCCGATGGGTGGGTCCGCCGTGCGGCTGGTCCGCCAGATCCCGTACACGATCGCGTGCGACCTGTTGCTCACCGGACGCCACATCACCGCGGCCGAAGCCCTGGAATACGGGTTGATCGGTTACGTGGTGCCAGACGGCTCCGCACTCGACAAGGCGCTCGAGATCGCCGAGGTGATCAACCGCAACGGTCCGCTTGCGGTGCAGGCG
>NZ_JAVROT010000309.1:0-3774 GCF_032162605.1 Mycobacterium sp.
GAGGAGCTCGGCGCGCAGAGCGCTGATGACGACGGCGTCGTCATGGGCGACAACACCGCCTACTCGGTGGTGGTCTCACGGTTCACGCAGGCGTTGCAGAACCAACACGGCGGCGTCGCGCTCGACAACGCCGAGGCGGCCCTGCGCACGGCGTGCCTGACCGGTGTCGCCACCGTCAAGATGACCGACAGCATCGCCACGCCGAGCGGGGACACGATCCAGCTCACCGCGGGTGACGTCGACGAAGCAGTGTCGGGCATCCTCGTCAACGGTCTGGTCGCCAGCGACGTCAACGGCGATTCGGTGCCGTCGGGCTTCTCGCGCATCGACGCCTTCCGCGTCGGCGTGCTCGGCGACGAGGCCCGCTGCTTCAAACGCTTCGACTAGCGCCCTCTCACCCTTGCGATTTGTGTGCGAAAAGCCGCGCTGGGCGCGGGTTTCAACACACAAATCGCGTCAGTTGGTGGGCAGCCGCATGACGAAGCCTGCCTCGAGCGCTGTCCACAACGCCCCGTCCGGCCCGATCGCCAAGCCATGGGGCTCGCTGCCCGCAGGAAGGTCGATGGTGGTGAACTCGCCGTCCGCGTGCACGCGGGCGATCTGGTCGGCACCCCACAAACTCACCCACACCCCGCCGGACGGATCCGCGACGACGGCGTGTGGCTTGCCTGGAAGGTCGAGTTCCTGCATCGCCTCGTTCATCGGGATACGCGCTATCTTGTCGGCGAGGATTGCCGTGAACCAGACGGCATCGTCGTGGGTGCCGGTGATGCCGACGGGACCCGCATTGGGCGTCGGCACCTTGCGAAGCGTGACCGAGCCCCGGTCGAGACGGCCGATGGCATTGGCCTTGTTCAACGTGAACCAGAGCGCGTTGTCGGGACCAGTGGTGATCATCGACGGCATGCCGCCGGGCGCGGCCTCCTCGCTGATCTCGCCGTCGACGGTGATCCGGCCCACTACGCCCGTGCCCATCGCCGTGAACCACAGCGCGCCGTCGGGCCCGACCGTGATGCCAAACGGTGCACTGCCAGAACGTAATTCGAACGCACTGAGTACCCCGTCGGTGGAGATCCGCCCGATCCGGTCATCGCCAGAGCGGGTGAACCACAGGGCGCCGTCGGGCCCGGCGGTGATGATCGACGGCTTGCTGTCGTCGCCCACCGGATGGACTTCGAGACCGCCGTCCGGCGTGATCCGCGCGATCGCGCCGCGATGCACCAGCGTCACCCACATCGCGCCGTCCGACCCGGCCGCCAGCGCGTACGGCCCGCCGTCGACGGCGACTTCGAAGATGCGACTCACGCGAGCGTGACGAGCCCCAGCTCGTTGTCGGCCGCCAGCAGGTGATGGTGTGGCAGCACCCGCACGGTGTATCCGACGCTGCCCGCAACGGGCAGCGGGGTCGTGGTCGAGAAGATCTCGTTGCCGTCGGCGGAGCCGGTGTGCGCCATCTCCACGGTGATGGGATCCAGCAGTGCGTCTCCGGCGTCGACCCGACCGACGGCGGCCTGCACAGCGACCTCGTCGGGCCGCAGGCCGTCGAGGTGCACGGTGGCGGTCAGCGTCAGCTCCGAGCCCAGCAGCGGCGTGTCCGGCAGGCCGTAGCCGTCGACGTCGGTGATCCGGATGCGCGGCCACGACTCCCGCGCCCGCTCGCAGTACGACGCGAGCTCGCGCGCCGCACCGAACGGCACGCCGTCGACCGCCTCGATGGTGCGGTGCAGCGACTGGGCCGCGGGCACGTAGTACCGCTCGGTGTAGTCACGCACCATCCGCGAGGCCAGCACCTTGGGGCCAAGTGTCTGCAGAGTGTGGCGCACCATCTCCACCCACCGGCGCGGGATCCCATGCTCGTCGCGTTCGTAGAACTTCGTGGTCACCGACTTCTCGAGCAGGCCGTAGAGCGCGGAGGCCTCCAGGTCGTCGCGGCGGGTCTCGTCGGCCAGGCCGTCGGCCGTCGGAATCTCCCAACCGTTCTCGCCGTCGTACCACTCGTCCCACCAGCCGTCGCGAATGGACAGATTGAGACCACCGTTCAGCGCGCTCTTCATCCCCGACGTGCCACACGCCTCCAACGGCCGCAGCGGATTGTTCAGCCACACGTCACAGCCCCAGTACAGGAACCGCGCCATCGACATGTCGTAGTCGGGAAGGAACGCGATGCGATGCCGCACCTCTGGACGGTCGGCGAACCGGACGATCTCCTGGATCAACGCCTTGCCGCCGTCGTCGGCGGGATGCGACTTGCCCGCGACGATCAACTGCACCGGCCGCTTCTCGTCGAGCAGCAACTTCTCCAGCCGGTCGGGGTCACGCAGCATCAGTGTCAACCGCTTGTAGGTCGGCACGCGGCGGGCGAACCCGACGGTCAGTGCATCCGGGTCGAAAGCGCTTGCGATCCAATCCAGTTCGGCATCCGACGCCCCTCGCTCGAGCCACGATCTGCGCAGCCGGGCGCGGACGTCGGCGATCAGAAGCTCGCGAAGCTGGGATCGGATCCACCACAGATGACCGGGTTCGACCTGCTGCAGCCGCTGCCACGTATCGGGCTCGCTCAGCGAGCCGAGGTCCTCACTGCCGAGCAGTTCACGGCCCAACTCCACCCACTTCGGCGCCGCCCACGTCGGCGCGTGAACGCCGTTGGTGATCGACCCGATGGGCACCTCATCCTGGTCGAAGCCCTCCCACAGGTCGTTGAACATCCCGCGGCTGACCTGGCCGTGCAGCAGTGACACGCCGTTCGCACGCTGTGCCAGCCGCAGACCCATGTGGGCCATGTTGAACTTCGACGGGTCGTCCTCGGCGCCGAGGGCGATGATCCGGTCCAGTGGCACGCCAGGGAGCAGGCTCGACGATGCGCCGGACGGGGTTCCCTGCAGATTTTCCCCCGTCGCTTCGCTCGCCAAAGATCTGCCGAAGTGCCGCTCGACCATGTCGACGGGGAATCGGTCGATCCCCGCGGGGACGGGGGTGTGCGTGGTGAAGACCGTGCTCGAGCGCACCACGGTCAGCGCGGTGTCGAAGTCGAGCCCCCCGTCGGTGACGAGCTCACGGATCCGCTCGACGCCGAGGAAGCCGGCGTGACCTTCGTTCATGTGGAAGACCTGCGGTTCGGGCAACCCCTCGACGGCGGTGAAGGCCCGAATGGCGCGAACGCCGCCGATGCCGGCGAGAATCTCCTGCTTGATCCGGTATTCCTGGTCGCCGCCGTAGAGCCGGTCGGTCACGCCGCGCAGGTCATGCCCGTTCTCCGGAATGTCGGAGTCCAAAAGCAGCAACGGAATTCGGCCCACCTGGGCGATCCACACCCTGGCCTTCAGCTCGCCGGCATCCGGCATCGCGACGGCGACGAGCACGGGCTCGCCCGCGTCGTCGGTCAGCAGCCGCAGCGGCAGCCCCTGCGGATCGAGCGACGGGTATTCCTCGTGCTGCCATCCGTCGGCGGTCAGCGACTGGCGGAAGTAACCCGACCGGTAGTACAAACCCACGGCGATCAGCGGAAGCCCTAGATCGGACGCGGACTTCAGATGGTCACCGGCCAGGATCCCGAGCCCGCCGGAGTAGTTGGGCAATACCTCGGCGACGCCGAACTCCATCGAGAAGTAGGCGATGCCAGTGGGCCAGGCGGATCCAGCGGACCCTATCTCTTGCGTCTCTTCTTGCATTTCCTGGTACCACATCGGCCGGGTCAGGTACTTGTTCAATTCAGCTGCCAGGTGGTCGAGCCGCGCCAGGAACGGCTCATCGCCAGCAAGTTCGTCGAGGCGCTGC
>NZ_JAVROT010000310.1:0-7234 GCF_032162605.1 Mycobacterium sp.
CAGGGCGCCGTCGTCTTCGCCACGGCCAGCACCTACACGCGCGCGACGCTGCGCAAGATGGGCGTCATGTACGTCTACGACTCGCGCACAACGGATTTCGCCGACCAAATTTTGGTGGATACCGACGGCTCGGGTGTGGATGTAGTGCTCAACAGCCTGACCAGTGAGGGGTTTCTCGAAGCGACTGCGCGGGCCACCGCCCAGAACGGCCGCTTCATCGAGATCGCCAAGCGCGACATCTGGACGCCGGAGCAGATGGCCGAGGCCCGCCCCGACATCTCCTACGAGATCGTGGCGCTGGACACGGTGACCTTCCAGGAGCCCGAACGCATTCGTCGGTTGCTGACCGAGGTGTCGGAGGGGTTGGCCAAGGGTGAGTGGACGCCACTGCCCGCGGAGATCTATCCGCTGACAGAGGCGAGGGCCGCGTTCCGCCGCATGCAGCAGGCGCGGCACATCGGAAAGATCGTGGTGCAGATTCCGAATCCGCTCACACCCCGGGCCGATCGGAGCTATCTGATCACCGGCGGTCTCGGTGCGATCGGTCTGCACACGGCGTCGTATCTGGCCCAGCTCGGTGCCGGTGACATCGTGTTGACCAGCCGCCGCGCGCCCGATGCGGACGCGCAACGGTTGATCGAGGAGCTCACCGACCGCTACAAATGCCGCATCCACACTTATCCGGCCGATGTCGGCGAGGAGCCCGAAGTCGAGAGGCTGCTGGAGCGCATTCGCGCCGAATTGCCGCCGCTCGCCGGCGTGGTGCATTTGGCCGGCGTGCTCGACGATGCGTTGCTGTCGCAGCAGGACCTGGAGCGCTTCCGAACGACGTTGGCGCCCAAGGCCTTCGGTGCCTGCCACTTGGATCGTTTGACCAGGGACGACGAGCTGGACTTCTTCATCGTGTCCTCCTCGGTGTCCAGCTTGTTCGGTTCACCCGGTCAGTCCAACTACGCGACTGCCAACGCGTTTCTCGACGGCCTGGTCGCGCGAAGAATGGCGCAGGGGCTGCCCGCCACTGGTGTCAACTTCGGCCCCTGGGCCCAGGGTGGCATGGCCTCTTCGGAGGCCGCGAGCGCCAATATCAGTGCACAGGGCCTGGTTCCGCTGGAACCCTCAGCCGCCCTGAGCGCACTCGCCGAGGTCGTCGCCAACGGAACCGGCCAGGCCACCGTCATCAAGGCCAACTGGCAGCGGGCCGCGAAGGTGCTGGGCGGTTCTCGTCCACCGATTCTCGACCTCGTGCTGCCAAGCGCTGCCGGGGAGGTGACCGGTGACAGTGAGTTGCTTCGGCAGCTGCAGGAGATTCCGGTGGCGCAGCGCGCAGGCTTCGTGACCGAATTCCTTCAGCGCGAGGTGCAGAACTTCTTGCGGCTCGCTTCGCCGCCGGCCGCCACGAATCGGTTCCTGGACCTGGGTACCGATTCGCTGATGGCCATCGAACTTCGCAACCGGCTGCACAGTCAGTTCGGCGGCGCGTTCACGATCAACGCGACCGCGGTGTTCGACTATCCGACCATCGGGGGGCTCGCCGAGTATCTCGTCGGTCAGCTGCCCGACGCGGAATCGCCGCCGGAGGAGGAGGCGCAACCCGTCGCGGCGTCGGCAGAGGCCGAGGTGGAGGCAGAGGCCGAGGTCGAGGTGGAGGTGGAGGTGGAAGTCTCCTAGCCCCTTTTCCTAAGCCCAGCGGGTCGCTTCGACCGCAGCGGGCAGCGGGGTGTGAAGCGGCACGTCGAGACCGTCGTAGATACCGGGTTTCTGGGTTGCCAGCCATTCGATCGCGCCGAGAAGGCGGTTGGCGGCCGTCGTGTTGCCACCGTCGGCCCGGGTCCCACCAGGAACGTCGGCGCGGCTGACGATGGTCAACTGCGGGTCGCCGTCGACGACGACCCGGTGGTCGCCAAGTCCCTCATCGGGCTGGGGCCAATGCGGTGCGCACGCCGGGTCGATGCGGGTGATGTGGTCGACGACGATGCGCTCCTTGCCGCCGGACCAGCCGATGATCTTTAGCCAGAACGCGCCCTGGGTGCCCTTCTCGAAGCGACCCATGACGTTGTCGCAAGTCTCTTCCAGCGGTAGCCGCTCGACGACCTCGGTGATCTCGTCGACCTCCAGGCCGAGGCCGCGTCCGATCAGTCGGATGTTGCCGCCCCACACCATGGTCGGAATGGATGGCAGCAGCATCATCGGTACCTCGTCCATCGACCCGCCGAACCCGCACGACACCCGCACCGCACGGGGTTGGTCGTAGGTGGAGTAGTCGAAGATCTCCTGGCAGTAGATGGTGCGGATCCGGGTGCACAGTCCCGCCGCCATCACGGCGAGGGCGTCATTGGCCCAGCCCGGGTCGACGCCGCTGACCAACAGCGTGGCGCCGCCCTCCTCGGCGGCGGCGGTGAGCCTGTCGACCCATTCCGTCGGTGCGGATCGCGGGTCGTAGAGGGAGTAGAGCGACGGCGTGACGACGTGTGCACCCGAGCGCAGGCACCTTTCGATGTCGTTCACCGCCTCGTCGGGACGGATGTCGCCCGAGGCCATGTAGGCCACGGCGTCACAGTCCGCGAGCGCCGCTTCGACGTCCGTCGTCGCGATCACGCCGGTGTCTTCGGCGAGGTTGGCGAACGTTGCCGCATCGCGGCCGGCCTTCTCGGGCGACGAAGTGACGACGCCCGCGAGTCGCAACCCGGGGAACGCAACCGTTGACCGGATCGCCGTAGACCCCATGTTGCCTGTTCCCCATACCACCACGCGCCTCATTCGCCCCACCCCTAGCTGGCGTGCTGGGACGTCTAGTGGCGGACATCACATGCATGCGAAAAGCCAGCTCAGGGACCGTGAGCGACGGTATACGCCAGCCCGATCAACCGTCGGGTTGGTTAGCTACCGGTAATTTGCTCGACATTGCTTTGCGATCAAGTTACCAGCCGGTATAGTTGGTTGCAGTTACTGGTGGGTAACTTTGCTCAAAGCACCCAACCATAGGCGGCATTCTCATCGAGGAGGAAACGTGAGCCACTACAAGAGCAACGTCCGTGACCAGGTATTCAACCTGTTCGAGGTGTTCGGCGTAGACAAGGTTCTCGGCGAAGGCGCATACCGCGATCTCGACGTGGACACGGCGCGCGAAATGCTCGCCGAGATCACCCGACTGGCCGAGGGCCCGATCGCCGATTCGTTCGCCGAAGGTGACCGCAACCCGCCGGTGTTCGATCCCGAGACGCACGCCATCACGCTGCCCGAGTCCTTCAAGAAGTCCGTCCGCGCCATCACCGACGGCGGCTGGGACAAGATCGGCCTCGACGAGGAGCTCGGCGGCATGCCGATGCCCCGCGCGCTGCAGTGGGCGCTGATGGAGCACGTGCTCGGCGCCAACCCGGCCGTGTACATGTACTCGATGGGCGCGGGCTTCGCGAACATCTTCTACAACCAGGCCACCGAAGAGCAGAAGAAGTGGGCCGTGCTCGCGTCCGAGCGCGGTTGGACCTCGACCATGGTGCTCACCGAGCCCGACGCCGGATCCGACGTCGGCGCCGGCCGCACCAAGGCCGTCAAGCAGGAGGACGGCTCCTGGCACATCGACGGCGTGAAGCGCTTCATCACCTCCGGTGACGCCGACGACCTCGGCGAGAACATCCTGCACCTGGTGCTGGCCCGCCCCGAGGGCGCCGGACCGGGCACCAAGGGTCTGTCGCTGTTCTTCGTACCGAAGTTCCTCTTCGACTTCGAGACCGGCGAGCCCGGCGAGCGCAACGGCGTCTTCGTCACCAACGTCGAGCACAAGATGGGGCTCAAGGTCTCCGCCACGTGCGAGCTGTCGCTGGGACAGCATGGCGTCCCCGCCAAGGGCTGGCTGGTCGGCGAGGTGCACAACGGCATCGCGCAGATGTTCGAGGTCATCGAGGGTGCCCGGATGATGGTGGGCACCAAGGCCATCGCCACACTGTCGACCGGCTATCTCAACGCGCTCGAATACGCAAAGTCCCGCATCCAGGGTGCCGACCTCACCCAGATGACGGACAAGACCGCGCCCCGCGTGAGCATCACGCACCACCCGGACGTCCGTCGCAGCCTTCTGACCCAGAAGGCCTACGCCGAGGGCCTGCGCGCGCTGTACATGTACACCGCGACGTTCCAGGACGCCGCCGTGGCCAAGACCGTGCACGACGTGGATGCCGAGCTGGCGACCAAGGTCAACGACCTGCTGCTGCCGATCGTCAAGGGTGTCGGCTCCGAGCAGGCATACGCCAAGCTCACCGAGAGCCTGCAGACCTTCGGTGGTTCCGGCTTCCTGCAGGACTACCCGATCGAGCAGTACATCCGCGACGCCAAGATCGACTCGCTCTACGAGGGCACCACGGCCATCCAGGCGCAGGACTTCTTCTTCCGCAAGATCGTCCGCGACAAGGGTGTGGCGCTCGGCTACGTCGCAAACGAGATCGAGCAGTTCGTGAAGAACGAGGCGGGCAACGGCCGGTTGAAGGCCGAGCGCGCGCTGCTTGCGACCGCGCTGGCTGACGTGCAGGGCATGGCCGCCACGCTGACCGGATACCTGATGTCGGCGCAGGAGGACTCCAAGAACATCTACAAGGTGGGTCTTGGCTCCGTGCGCTTCCTCATGAGCGTCGGCGATCTGGTGCTCGGCTGGCTGCTGCAGAAGCAGGCCGCCGTCGCCATCGCGGGAGTCGACGCCGGAGCCGGGCCGCCGGCGACATCCAGCGCCGGAGCCGGGCTGCCGGCGACATCCAGCGCCGGAGCCGGGCTGCCGGCAACATCCGGACAGGGCGCCACCGGTGCCGACAAGTCGTTCTACGAGGGCAAGATCGCCGTGGCGTCGTTCTTCGCGAAGAGCTTCCTGCCGCTGCTCACCAGCACGCGTCTGGTGCTCGACAACATCGACAACGACGTGATGGATCTCGACGAGGCTGCGTTCTAACGTCGAGTGGCCAGTTATCGCACGCGAATTCGCAATTTGCGTGTAGCAAGTGGCCGCTCGGCGACAGGAACCGTTCAGGTTCTATTGCCACCATGTAGCGGTGCCTGCGCCCCACGTCTCCGTCGCCGTGAACCTCCTGGCCGCCGACGCGCCTGCGAACTACCGCCACGGGTTGTCACTGCTGCAAGGCTGGCTGCCGCTGACGCTGCAGGCCATCGCCGTCATCGTGTTGGTACTGGCGATCGGCTGGCGTTCGCGCCGTTGGCGCTTCGTATGGCTTCCAGCGTCGATCGTGGTGGGTCTGGCCGTCGCGGCGTGGGCGCACTGGTACGTCGACTCGCAGGGAATGGCGGGCGACCCCGCCCCTGACTCACTGTGGATATGGACGGGCCTGACGGGGTTCGCCCTCAGCGCGGCGGTGCTGGGATGGCGCGGCATCAGGTGGCGACGGGTCGCCGCCGTCGCGGCCGTCCCCCTATGCCTGCTCGGCGCCGGCCTGGCGCTCAACACGTGGGTCGGCTACTTCCCCACCGTGCAGGTCGCGTGGAATCAGCTGACCGCTGGACCGCTGCCCGACGAGACGGACGCGGCCACCATCGCCGCGATGCAGCAGGCCGGGACCGTCCTGGACCACGGCAGCGTCGTCCCCGTGGACATCCCGTCGGCCGCGTCGGGTTTCAAGCACCGGACCGAGCTGGTCTATCTGCCGCCCAAGTGGTTCGCCAGCAACCCGCCGCCCAAGCTCCCGGTCGTGATGATGATCGGTGGCGAGTTCAACACTCCAGCCGACTGGCTCCGCACCGGTAACGCCATGTCGATCGTCGACGGCTACGCCGCTGGGCATGGCGGCAACGCCCCGGTGATGGTCTTCGTCGACTCCGGCGGATCGTTCAACAACGACACCGAGTGCGTCAACGGTGTCCGTGGGAACGTCGCGGACCACCTGACGAAGGACGTCGTGCCGTACGTGAACTCGCACTACGGGACGAGCAGCAACAGTGCCAACTGGGGTGTCGTGGGCTGGTCGATGGGCGGCACGTGCGCAGTCGACCTGACCGTGATGCATCCCGAGCTGTTCAGCAGCTTTCTCGACATCGCAGGCGACACGGGGCCCAACGCAGGCACCAAGGATCAGACGATCGCCAGGCTCTACGGCGGAAACGCCGCCGCGTGGGCGGAGTTCGACCCGGCGACCGTGATGGCCAAGCACGGTCCGTACCGGGGAGTGTCGGGATGGTTCGCCATCTCCACCGACAAGCCGACACAGCACAAGTTCTCCGGCGGCGAAGGTGCGGTCGGGCTCGGCGGACGCGACGCGCAGGGCATGTCGGGCGACCAGACAGAGGCCGCCAATACGCTGTGCGGCCTAGGCCGGGCCCACGGCATCAACTGCTCCGTCGTCCCCACGACGGGGAGGCACGACTGGCCGCTGGCGACCCAGGTCTTCACCGCGGCAGTGCCATGGCTGTTCGGGGCGGTGCACACGCCTGGTGTTCCGGCTGTCCCACTGCCCGCCGGGTCGCCTGTCCCGCCCGCACCCTCGCTCGCCGGGGCCCCGGCGGCCGCGTCGGTACCGTTGGCACCGGCGGGCCGCTGATCAGTCGTCGAGCGCGCGCAGCACGGCGCGGGTGCGGGCCCGCCCCTCGAGGGACGCGTCGAACGTGGCGCCGACGAACTCGTCGACCCCTGCCGCGCTGAGCTCGGCGAGGCGATCCCTGACCGTCGCCTCGTCGCCGATGATTGCGGCGTCCTGCGGTCCGGCGTACCCCTCGCGGTCGAGCATGGCGCGGTAGGACGGCAGGACGCCGTACATCGCGAACTGCTCGGCGGCCTGCTTGCGGGCGCCGTCCACGTCGTCGGTGACGCTCACCGGCAGGGCGGCCACTACCCGGACCGAATCCTCGGGCCGCCCCGCGTCGGCGGCCGCCTGGCGCAGCGACGGGCTCACGTGGCCTGCCAGCGTCTCGGTTCCCGTCATCCAGGTACAGGTGCCTGCGGTGCGACGGCCCGCGATCTTCAGCAGCTGTGGTCCGAGCGCCGCGATGTACACGTCGGGCCGGGGTGCGCCGGAAATCATCAGCGCACCGCGGGTTGTGACGGTCTCGCCCGTCGCGTTGGCAGGCTCGCCGGCCAGCAGCGGCAGCAGACCGTCGAGGTATTCGTTGAGCCGGCGCACCGGCTTGTCCCACGGGATGCCCCACATGCCCTCGGTGACGGCCTGATGCGTCATGCCGAGCCCGAGGATGAGCCGGCCGTGCGAGACGAGGCTGACGGTCAGCGCCCGCTGGGCCATCTGCATCG
>NZ_JAVROT010000311.1:0-5591 GCF_032162605.1 Mycobacterium sp.
ATGTGATGTACATCACTTGACAGTTGGGGGAATGTATGAGTGTCCGGTCCTTATGGGAACAGCCTAGTCCGCAGACGGTCCGCAGGAGTTTCGTCCGGAGTCGGTTCTGTCCGTTATTGTCCGTCGCCAAAGATATTGCGCGACTTAAAGTTACAGCTAATAGCCGTGACTGGCCGTTCTTGGCCGTTATGCGCAAAACCCCAGGTGGGACCACTTCAAAACCCGTGCAGTGTGAGTTCGAGTCTCACCGAGGGCACCGAGAAACACAGTTCAGACCGCGTGCGCACTGGTGCTCGGGACGAATGACCCGACCACCGCGGACTCCCTGCGATCAGCGATCGCACTCGGGACCGTCGCGAGGACTTCGGAGAGGTCGGCACGAGGGCCCGTCGCATTGGCCGGTATTGCACCTACCGGACACGTCGAGACGTGACCGTTCTCAGCCATGGACGGACACTGCCAATGAGGCAGCGGCGGCACGTTCGCGTCGCTGCTGGATCCCGCATCTGACCGACCGCAGATCACGCTTCGGCGGTGGCTGCGGCGGCCAGCGGGCGCGGGTACCGTCACTGTCCATGACCGAAGTGATGGATTGGGACGCCGCCTACCGCAACGACGTGTTCGCCGGGCCGCCACCGTGGAACATCGGTGAGGCACAGCCGGAAATCGCCGCCGTGATCGACTCCGGTGAGATGCGCAGTCCCGTCCTGGATGTCGGATGCGGGGTCGGGGATGTGACGTTCCTCCTTGCCTCACGCGGATACGACGCCGTCGGGATCGACATATCCAGTGTCGCGATTGCCGCAGCGACCCAGGGAGCGCAAGAACGCGGCCTGAGCCAGACGCGGTTCGTGGAGGGCGACGTCCGCCACTTGCAGTTCGACGAAGAGTTCAACACGGTGATCGACTGCACGCTGTTTCACTCTCTGCCGGTGGAAACACGCGACGACTACCTTCGCGGTGTGCGCGACGCAGTCGCGCCCGGCGCTGCGCTGTACATGCTGGTCTTCACCACGGATGCCCTGCCGCCGGATTCTCCCTTTCCGGTGCCGAACCTCGTGACCGAACGCGAGGTTCGGGACGTGGTGGCGAAGTACTGGCAGATCGACGACGTCCGGCCGGCTTTCGTCTCCGTTCAGCTTCCGGATGTGCCCAATCTGCCCGAGCACGATTTCGAAGTCGATGAGCTTGGCCGGGTGAAGCTACCCGCGTTGCTGCTGACGTGTCGGAAGGCATAGCGCACCACCGTTTTTGGGGCGATCAGGTGCGCATGCCGTTGCGGGTCGTGGCTGGCGGCGGCGTCGGCTCAGATGACGGCAGCGGCAGATACGGGTTGGTGAGGAGTTCTTGCATCGCGATGTCGTCGATCGGACGTGACAGCAGATATCCCTGAGCGCGCATGCATCCGAGGCTCATGAGAGTCTCGGCGGCGATCACGGTTTCCACGCCTTCGGCGACTACGTCGAGCTCGAAGGCCTCCGCCAGCGCGACGATTGCACGCACGATGGAGAGATCGTGGTCGCTGTGCCCCAAATCGCGGACGAAGCTCTGATCGATCTTCAGGATGTCGACCGGCAGGGACTTGAGCCGCGTCAGGGAGCTGTAACCGGTGCCGAAGTCGTCGATGGCCACCTTCACCCCGATGCCCTTCAAGCCCTCGATGGTGGCGCGGGCCGTATCGATGTCCTTGACGACGAGACTTTCCGTGATCTCCAGACATAGCGACGCCGCGTCGACGCCGTATTCCGCAATGATCGCCGAGACGCTGTCTACGAATCCGAGTCCGACGAGTTGCACCGGGGATACGTTGACACGCAGTACGAGGTCTCGTGCCAAACCCTGGGACCTCCACCTGCGCAGGTGTTCACACGCCGACCGCAAGACCAGACGGCCGAGTTCGGCGGCGAGATTGCCGGATTCGGCGATCGGGATGAACGCGCCAGGCAGAAGCAGTCCGCGGGTGGGGTGCTGCCACCGAACCAGCGCCTCGACCGCGAGTAGTTCACCGCTGCGCAGATCCACCTCGGGCAGGTAGTAGACGACCAGGGCTCCCCGCTCGATACCGCCACGGAGGTGCAACTCGATGTCGTTGCGCAGGTCGGTGTTCAGGGCGAGATCGGGGGTGAACACCGCAACGTCGTTACCTCCGGCGCTCTTGACGGACAGGATCGCCTGGTCCACGAAGCGCATCAGATCCGAGGCAGTGTCCTGCCCGGGAACGCCGAGCGCCACGCCGATGCTGACCGTGAGCCGAAGGCTGTTACCAGTGACGGCGAAGCGCTCGCGCACACTCGTCTGGATTCGTTCGGCGAGCGCACGGGCTTCCTCGAGGGAGGCCGCTTCGCGGGGGATTACCACGAACTCGTCCCCGCCGAGACGGGCGACGGCTGCGCCCTTTCCTGCGCTTTCGAGTAGGCGAGCGGCGAACAGCTTCAGAAACCGGTCGCCGGCCTCATGACCGAGGTAGTCGTTGACCGCCTTGAGTCGGTCGAGGTCGACGAACAACGCGGCCACGGGACCGCCGCGTTCAGCCGCCAGCCGGCCATCGAGGTGCTTCATCAGTGACCGACGGTTGCGCAGGCCGGTGAGGTCGTCGTACTCGCCGAGGTAACGCAGCTGATTTTCGGCGGCGATGCGGCCTTGCAGCTGCGCGAACAGGGTGGCGATCGTCTTCAGCGCGTCCAGTTCAGCCGGGATCCACTCTCGGTCACCGTACTTGATGAAACCCAGGGTGCCGGTGGTGACGTCGTTCGCCAACAGCGGCACAACCGCCAATGAGATCTGCGGGACGGCCGTGCCCTGTTCGATGCGGCGCTGATACTCTTCAGTGGCCTGCTCGGGCCTGACCACGACAGGTTCCTTGAGATGTTCTGTCGCTGCGAACTCCGGGTCGGCGTCGGCGAAGTACACCACGCCGATCGGGTCCGGATCGGGGATCACTTCCCGTATCGGCCACTGGGCGATCAGCTTGGTCGCGTGAATGGCGTGGTCGTTGTGCCGCAGGAACGCCACGTCCAGGCTCAGATAATTTGCCAGATCGGCCAACACGGTGTCACTGATGGTGGCGGCACTGTCGGTGTCGGCAGCCATCAACTCGCCAGCAACGCTGGTGACGACGTCGTTGAGGCTGCGAGACATGGTTATACGCTAGGTCACTTGACCTGAGCCTGGCGACAACTTGATTCGGTCGCGATTGCGGCGACTGGTCACGGGGGGCCGATCCGCCGCAGTGAACCGCATCACCAGGACGAGTTCGTCGGCAGTGTCCACACGCGCTAGGTCCCGAAAGTCAGACTTCAGCCGGGCCAGCTCGCCAGAGAATTCTGCCGAGAGCGCGCTCAACTCGTCGGAAGTGCGGGCATAGAGGAAGACGGGCGAAATCGGCTGCACGGCCAACCCGTGCTGTTCGGCGCAGATCCACACCGCTTCTGCGGACGAACCACCACGGGCGAAATCGGTCAAGCGGGTTCCGGTCACCGTGACCACCCCGAGCCCGGAGGCGGTCGACACCCGGTCCCTGGTGAAGTCACCGAGCGCAGTTCCGGCATTCCACTGGGCGAGGTGGGCCATCACGTCGGCGCGGCGGAGAATGCCCAAAACTGCTTCATCGCTGGCATCGAGCCCCAGGCTGCCGACGTCGATTCCCGTGTCGGGATCGGCATCGCCGGGCCATCGGAGCTCGCCGATCATCTCCGCGTGCAGCCTCGCCGTGAGGTAGCGGATCCTGTCGGCCGCTCCCAGCAGTTGCGCGGCTGCCTCGAGTTGTGTCCGATCGGTCAACACCCGCAGCCGTGCGCCTTCGTCGTACGCGGCGGATTGCAGCGCGACGATGGTGGGTGCCGGCAACTCCAGGGGTTTACCGAGGGCTCGGTTGGTCACCCGAAGCAGCATCGGTTCATAGAGCGCTCCGAGTGTGGGGTCATCGCCGTCGCCGAAACCCACCGTGGCGCTCAGTGGCGCATCCTCGCCGTTGTTCGTCACCGTTACCGGTCCCAGCCGTGAGTGAGCCGCCGCGGCGACGCGGGCATTGAACACGGCCGCTCCGACGGCCACTGCGCTCCCCCGAAACCCGACGTCCAGGGCCGACGTGCGTTCCGGCGCCAACCCGATGGTCACGCCGTTCTCAGCGGTCTCGATCGACCACGGCTGCACGTTGCCCCCCGACGGTGCCCGGTTGGCCGCAGCGGCCACGATGTTCGCCACCCCGACGGGGGCCGGATCCGCCTGCGGAGCCGGCGGCACGATCGACGTCGTGCCTGCCATCTCGGGTTCACGGAGTTGGTCCAGTGCCCACCCGACGTCAATGCGGGCACGCCCCGAGTTCAGCCGTTCACCCAAGCCGATGCGGCGGACCGCCTCTGCCAACGCGGTCGCCCCGAGGTTGACGTCGGAGGCCAGCTGCGGCCACGTGGACAGCGACCGGTCAACCTCCACCAATGACGCCGCCGTCCTCGGCGAGAGACGCTCGGCGTCGAGGTGGCGCAGGATGTGGGGGATCTTCTCCCGGCTGCTCATCCCGGGAAACAACGCCGCATCGACCTCGCCGAGCAGCCCGTGCAGGATGGGACGCGTCGGCTCCAGGTCGAAGCGTTCGACGTCGACGAGCCCGCGGTCACTGGTGGACATCAGAACTGGAATGCCGCGGGAGCGCGCCATCTCGCGCAGGACGGCCTTCATGTCCAGCGCGTCACACTCCTCCACGACGATGTCGAGTCCGGCGACGAACCCGTCGGCGTTGTCGAAGGTCAGGCCCTCGTCGAGCACGTGGACCGGCAGGTAGGGATCCACTTCGGCGATGCGCCTAGCAGCTACCTTGGCCTTGTTCACGCCGAGGTCGAAGACCGTCGCCGGCACTCGGTTGAGGTTGGAGAGTTCCAGGATGTCGAAGTCGGCCAGCCGCAACTCACCGCACAGCCCTTGGACTGCCAGGGTGTGGGCGATGACGTGGCCCACGCTCAAGCCGGCCACGCCCACTTTCAGCGCACCCAGTCGGTCCTGTTCGGCGGCGGTGATCATGTTGCGGTTGCGGTCGAGGCGCAACGCGCGATACCCCCGCGGCCCCAGCACGGCCACGGCACTGCGACGCCACGGATAGAAGGCCCACCGCATCGGCTCGTCCAAGACCGTCCCATCGGGCAGCGGACGCAACTCCGCCAGGTTTTGACGGGCCCGAGCGTGACGGTCCAGCAGCGTGATGCGCTCATCAGCGCGCAACCCGTCCAGCACCTCGCGGTCGCCGGGGTCGCGAGGATCCAGTATCACCGCCGCGTAGGCGTCGGCGTGGATCCCCATCTCCGGTGCGTCGCTCATCGTGCCGTCCTAACTGCGCTCATCGTGACGCCAGGCCGAAGCCGCCCGGCTCGGCTGCTAGAGGTGATCCCGCCGATGGATGCGGGCGAATATCGGCCCATCGGCAACCATCGTGAACGGCACGGCCAGCGGAAATTCGGCACTCAGTGAAAGTATCTCCGCGCGCCTGATGAACGTGGCCAGCCCGAGAGTGGCCTCCAGCATCGCGAAGTGGTCACCGATGCACGATCGTGGGCCGCCGCCGAACGGAATGTACTGCCAGCGGTTACGGTCGCGGCTCT
>NZ_JAVROT010000312.1:0-10998 GCF_032162605.1 Mycobacterium sp.
CCTCGGCGCCTTGCAGCAGCTCGGTGACGCCCCGCCAGATCGAGACCGCGGCACCGATGACGAACAGACCCACCGCGGCGAGCAGCGACCAGACGTAGGCCTCCCGCCCGTACCCGAGCGGTCTGCGCTCGTCCGCGTCGCGGCTGCTGCGCCGATTGGCGACGAGGAGGAACACCTCGTTGCCGGTGTCCGCCCACGAGTGCGCGGCTTCCGCGCTCATCGACGCCGAACCGGACAATACGGCGGCGAAGGTCTTCGCCAGTGCCACTGTGAGGTTCGCGACGAACGCGACGACGACGGTGAGGGCGCTGTCGCCTCCCGCCTTCACCACCGCGGGTCAGTCGCCACGACGCTGGAGCTGGGCCATCCAGTCGCCCGGCAAGCGTTCCGCGGGCCCGGGGACCGTCTGGTCGACCGGATGGCACTCCGGCGGAGCGAGTTCCGGGCCGTCGTAGTACTGGCTTGAGTCGTAGTTCCAGAACCAGTCCTCGCCCGGCTCGAACGAGCGGATGATCGGATGGCCCGTTTCGCGCCAGTGCGCCGCGGCGTGGCGCGCCAGTGAGTCGTCGCAGCAGCCGATGTGCCCGCACGCCGTGCAGCGGCGCAGATGAAACCACCACCCGCCTGCCGCGTCGCATTCGACGCAACCTGCCCCGCTGGGAGGGATGGTGGGGTTCACCGCATCGCTCATGGTGATGGAGCCTACTTCTTTTCGCGCCAAGCCCTTTCGAAGGGCAGTCGCCAGGCGTTCGGCGCGACGAGTTGATGGATGGCGTTGGGGCCCCAGGTGCCCGGCTGGTAGGACTTCACCGGCGGCGGGTCCTCCAACAGTTGTGCCGAACGCTCCCACAGCGATTCGATGCCCTCCGCGGTGGTGAACAGTGTGTGGTCACCACGCATCGCGTCGAGGATCAGACGCTCGTACGCCTCGAGCACGTCGCCGAGCTGCTCGGTCTCCTGGGTGGAGAACTGCATGGACATCTTGTCGAGCTTCATGCCGGGGCCGGGTCGTTTGCCGTAGAACGACAGCGACACCTTGGACGCGTCGGCAAGGTCGAACGTGAGGTGATCCGGACCTTGGGAGCCGACGCCCGAGCCGGCCGGGAACATGGTGCGCGGCGCCTCCCTGAAGGCGATCGAGATGATGCGCATGCCATCGGCCATCTTCTTGCCGGTGCGGAGGTAGATGGGCACGCCCGCCCACCGCCAGTTGTCGATGCCGACCTTCAGCGCGATGAAGGTCTCGGTGTCGGAGTCGCGTGCGACGCCCACCTCGGTGCGGTATCCGGCGTACTGGCCGCGGACCACCTCGTTGCAGTGAATCGGGAGCATCGAACGGAAGACCTTGTTCTTCTCTTCGCTGATGGCGCGGGGTTCCAGCGCAGTGGGCGGTTCCATCACCACGAAGGCCATCACTTGCAGGAGGTGGGTGACCACCATGTCCTTGTACGCGCCGGTGCTCTCGTAGAAGTTCGCCCGCTGGTCCAGGCCGAGTGTCTCCGGAATGTCGATCTGGATGTGGTCGATGAAGTTGCGGTTCCAGATCGGCTCGAACAGACCGTTGGCGAACCGGAACGCCAGGATGTTCTGTGCGGCCTCCTTGCCGAGGAAGTGGTCGATCCGGAAGATCTGCCGTTCGCGGAACGTCTCGTGCACGAAGTCGTTGAGTTCGACGGCGCTGGCCAGGTCGGTGCCGAACGGCTTCTCCATCACCACCCGTGAGCGGTCGACCAGGTGCGCGTCCTTCAACATCGTGATGACGGCCCGCGCGGCCTTCGGCGGAACCGAAAGGTAGTGCAGCCGACGGGTTTCCGGCCCCATCTCGCTCTCAGCGGCCGCCACGGCCGCGGCCAGCGCCTCGGGGCCCGCGCCCTGCGGTACGTAGGAGATTCGGCTCGCGAAGTGGTCCCACTGCTCCTTGGTGGGCTTGTGCGTGCCGAACGCGTCGACGGACTCCTTCGTCAGCTTCCGGAACTCGTCGTCGGTGAGCTGTTCCAGCGACGTCCCGACCACCCGGATCTTGGGTGCCAGGGAGGACTGGATGAGGTAGGCCATGCCCGGCAGTAGCTTGCGCTTGGCCAGGTCGCCGGTCGCGCCGAACAGGACGATGACGTGGGGCGCGAGCGCAGCCTCATCGCGTCGGTTCGGGCGGGCACCCGCTGCCGGATGGGCGATGGTCTGCGCTATCTCGGTGGTCACGCAAGCGATGTTTCCACCCCGAGGTCAACGGCGCAGGTTTCGGCACGGAAAGCGCTCGACGCGCGCCGCCCGCTGGTTACTGTCGCGGGATGGCGGTCAAGGATTCACGGGAAGTGGTCATCGAAGCGACGCCCGAGGAGATCATCGACGTCATCGCGGACGTCGAGGCGACGCCCTCGTGGTCTCCCCAGTATCAGCGCGCCGAGATCCTCGACACCTTCCCCGACGGAAGGCCGAAGCAGGTCAAGATGACGGTCAAGGCTGCGGGCCTGACCGATGAACAGGTCATCGAATACACGTGGACGGACTCGAAGGTGAGTTGGACGCTGGTGTCGGCGGGTCAGCTCAAGGCGCAGGACGCGAGCTACACCTTCACACCTGACGGTGACAACACCAAGGTCACGTTCGACATGGCCATCGACCTCTCGGTTCCGCTACCCGGATTCCTGCTCAAGCGCACCATGAAGGGCGGGATGGAGACGGCCACGGACGGCTTGCGCCACCAGGTTCTCAAGGTCAAGAAGGGTTGACGGCGGGACCCCTGGCCGGGGTGAGAGTGATCGAACTGGGTGGTATCGGACCCGGACCGCACGCGGCGATGATGCTCGCCGATCTGGGTGCCGACGTGGTGCGGGTGCGCAGGCCGGATCCGGGCGAGCGAAGCGACGGGGTAAAGAGACCGCTGACCATGCCTGCCGAGGACGTCGACCTGCTGCACCGCGGCAAGAGAATCGTCGACCTCGACGTCAAGAACGAGCCCAGGCTGCTCCTGGACTTGGCGGCCAAGGCCGACGTGTTGTTGGACTGCTTCCGTCCCGGCACCTGTGAGCGCCTCGGCATCGGGCCCGAGGACTGCGCAGCCGTCAACCCGAGGCTGATCTTCGCGCGCATCACCGGGTGGGGCCAGGACGGCCCGTCGGCGAAGACCGCGGGCCACGACATCAACTACCTCTCGCAGACCGGCGCTCTCAGCGCCATCGGCTACCGCGACCGGCCGCCGGTGGCGCCACTGAACCTGGTTGCCGACTTCGGCGGCGGATCCATGTTCGTACTGGTCGGCATCGTCGCCGCGCTCTACGAGCGGGAGCGGTCCGGCCAAGGGCAGGTGATCGACGCGGCGATGGTCGACGGCGTCAGTGTCCTGGCGCAGATGATGTGGACCATGAAGGCGACGGGTTCGCTGAAGGATCAGCGGGAATCGTTCCTGCTAGACGGCGGGGCACCGTTCTACCGCACCTACGAGTGCTCCGACGGCAAGCACATGGCGGTCGGATCGATCGAGCCTCAGTTCTTCGCGGAACTGCTCGCCGGCCTCGGCCTGACACCGGACGAGGTACCCAACCAGTTCGACCTCGGTCGCTACGACGAGATGAGGGCGATCTTCAGCGAGCGCTTCGCGAGCCGGACCCGCGACGAGTGGTCCGCGGTGTTCGCGGGCACCGACGCGTGCGTGACACCCGTGCTGACCTGGACCGAAGCCTCCACCAATGACCATCTCGCGGCGCGGTCGACGATCGTGACGAGGGACGGCGTCGATCAGGCCGCGCCCGCTCCGCGGTTCTCGCGTACCCCGGCGGGACCGGTCGGCGCTCCACCCGCCGGCACCACGCCACTGGGTGACGTCGGCTGGTAGAAAGAGTTAGCTGACCAAAGTGTTGCGCCAGCAGGCGGTCTTAATTACATTTGCTCCATGGCTATGAGAGCGTCGCGGGAGATGATGTTCGACGCCTCGCCCGAGGCGATCCTCGACGCTCTCGCCGACATGGAGGAAGTGCCGTCGTGGTCGACGGTGCATCAGCGCGTCGAGGTGCTCGACCGGTACCCGGACGGCCGCCCGCACCACGTCAAGGCGACCCTGAAGCTGATGGGTGCCACCGACAGGGAGGTCCTCGAGTACCACTGGGGCCCGGACTGGGTGGTGTGGGACGCCGAGGACACGTTCCAGCAGCGTGGTCAGCACGGTGAGTTCATCCTCACCAGGTTGGGCGACCAGACGAGGGTCAGATTCGATCTCTGCATCGACGTCGCCGCGCCGATCCCGGAGTTCCTGGCCAGGCGGGCCAAGAGGATCGTGCTCGACGCGGCGATGGAGCGGTTGCGGTGCGTGGTGACGCGCAATCACGGTTGACGGTTCTGCGCACGGCGATTCGAACGGAATGCGCTCGTCGCGACGGTCGGTTGTGATGAAGATGCCCACCGGAGTAGTGCTCAATCCCAGTCCGACTGCCACCAACCTCGTCGACGACGTCGTCGAACAGGCCCGCCGTGCCTTCGACGTCGGCGTCCGTCAGATCTGGCTGGCGCAGCGGTTCGACTACGACGCGATCTCGCTCGCCGGTCTCGTCGGCGCCGCCGTGCCCGGACTCGGCGTCGGCACGTTCGTGGTGCCCATCAACCCGCGCCACCCGCTGATCGTGGCCGGCCTCGCGCAGACCGCGCAGGCGGCGGCGCACGGGAACTTCAGCCTCGGCCTTGGCCTCGGCGCGCACGCGCCCGAACAGCAGGCGTTCGGGACGGCGTGGCCGAATCCGGTGGGTCGGCTGAGGGAGCACCTCGAGATCCTGCGCACGATCTTCGACACCGGCGCGGTCGACTACCACGGGACCGAGTTCACCGCGGCCCCCGAATGGCCGGTCTCGCTGCCGGGCGGCACCCCGATACCGACGTACGTCGCGGCCATGGGGCCCAAGGCATTACGGGTGACCGGGGCGCTGGCCGATGGCACGCTGCCCTACCTCGCCGGTCCACGCACCATCGAGGACTTCATCGTGCCCACCATCGCGGAGGCCGCGACCGCGGCGGGGCGGCCCGCGCCGAAGATCATCGCCGCGGTTCCGGTGGTGGTGTCCGGCGACCTCGACGCCGCCAGGAACCTTGCGGTGGATGAACTGAAGTTCTACGAGACCATCCCGTCGTACGCGAAGGTGATCGCGCGCGAAGGCGCCGACCGGGCCGCCGACATCGCGGCGGTCGGTCCGGCCGAGGCCGTGCGCAAGCAGTTGCAGCGTTACCGCGACGCGGGCGCCACCGACCTGGTCCTCAGTCAACTGCGATCGGACCCCGCTGACCCGGAACGTCTTTGGGAGGTGGCGGCCTCGATCTGACGTCGGACGGCCCACGTCGGTTCGGCGGGGGCATCTATCCGGTGGAGACCACCGCGAAACCGTTCCAGATCATCCATCCGTTCGACCCGATGACCTACGCCGTCAACGGTTTACGCGAGCTGACGGTCGGCGGCATCGAATCGAGGCTGTGGGTGGCGATAGCCGTCCTGTGCGGCGTCGCTGGCAGTGAGCTCGTGGGCCGCCAGACGCAATCGGCAATACACCATGGAACGGCTGCACCCGCCGATCGAAGTGTGACTATTCCTTGAGCACCTGAAGCCGTTTGATGGCTTCTTCCATGGTGTCATCACGCTTGCAGAATGCGAAGCGCACCAAGTGATTCCAGTCGCCGATGTGCGCGGAATCGGGATCGCAGAACGCTGACATCGGAATCGCCGCGACGCCTGCCCGCTCGGGCAGATCGGCACAGAACGTCGTGCTGTCGGCGTAACCCAGTGGGCGAGGGTCGGCGCACAGGAAGTAGGTGCCGAAGCTGTCCAGAACGTCGAAGCCGATGTCGGTTAGTGCGCCCGACAGACGATTCCGCTTGGCCTGGAACGACTCCCGCAATGCGGTCGTCCAGGCGTCCTCGTTGTCGAGTGCTTCGGCGACGGCGGGCTGGAACGGCGCGCCACCCACGTAGGTCAGAAACTGCTTCGCCGCGCGAACTCCGGCGATGAGATCAGCAGGACCGCAGGCCCAGCCGATCTTCCACCCCGTGACGTTGAACATCTTGGCCGCACTGGAGATGGTGATGGTCCGCTCGGCCATGCCCGGATAGCCGGCCAGCGGGAGATGCTCGTGCCCATCGAAGACGAGCTGTTCGTACACTTCGTCGGTGATCACCAGCAGGTCGTGCTCCACGGCGAGTCGGGCGATCGCCGAGAGCTCCGCGTCCGTGGCGACCATGCCCGTCGGATTGTGGGGCGAGTTCACGATCAGCGCGCGGGTGCGGGGCGTGACGGCGGCGCGGAGCGCGTCGACGTCGATGGCGAAGCCGCGTCCGTCGGGGACGAGCGGTACCGCCACGCGGTGGCAGCCCGCCATCGCGATGACGGGGGAGTAGGAGTCGTAGAACGGCTCGATCAGCAGGATCTCGGACCCCGGCTCCACCAGGCCGATGACCGATGCCGCGATGGCCTCCGTGGCGCCAACGGTGACCAATACCTCGGTGTCGGGGTTGTAGTCGACGCCGTAGTGGCGCTTGCGTTGAGCCGCGATGGCCTGACGCAGCGGAGCGATACCGGGACCGGGTGGGTACTGATTGACGCCGTCCGCGATGGCGTTCTCCGCCGTCTTGAGCATCGCCGGTGGGCCGTCCTCGTCGGGAAAGCCCTGCCCGAGGTTCACCGCGCCGACGCGGGCCGCCAGCGCCGACATCTCGGCGAACACCGTGATGGCATACGGCTTGAGCCGGGCGACCGGAGCCGGTCGGCCGGCGACATCGGAGTCCGTCATGGCAGTCGAGCCTAATGACCCGGTGGGAATGAACCTCGGACCGTAGGCGCTGACTGCGGCGTGACCTTCAAATTGGACGACGACGCGGCCCTGTTGAAGCCGGTTCAGATCGGTGACACGCTGGCGAGGAACCGGATGTTCATGGCGCCGCTGACCAGGTCGCGGGCCCATGCCGACGGCACGCCGTCCGACCTCGCGGCGCAGTACTACGCGCAGCGCGCCGCCGCGGGCATCATCATCACCGAGGCGACCGCGGTGTCGCACGCGGCCAACGGCGCGTATGTGAACACACCGGGTGTCTATACCGATCGCCACCAGGACAGGTGGGCCGAGATCGCCGCCGCGGTGCACGACGCCGGTGGTGCGATGTTCATGCAGCTGTGGCATGTGGGCCGGATGGCACACCCGGATATCAGCGGAGCTGAATCGGTCGCCCCGTCCGCGGTAGCTGCCGAGATGCTCGCGCACACGCCGTCGGGCAAGAAGCCGTTGCCGGTGCCGCGGGCGCTGGAAGCCGACGAGCTGCCGGGGATCGTCGAACAGTTTCGGATCGCCGCCAGGCGCGCGGTGGACGCCGGAATGGACGGGGTCGAGATCCACGCCGCCAACGGATACCTGCTGCATCAGTTCCAGTCCGACGTGGTCAACCAGCGCTCGGACGGCTACGGCGGTTCGCCCGTCAACCGCGCCAGGCTCACCGCCGAGATCGTGGAGGCGGTCGTCGCCGAGATCGGCGCGGGCCGCGTGGCACTGCGCGTCTCCCCGGGGAACACCGCGGGGGACATGCGCGAGGTGGACACCGTCGGCGTCTACGAGGCGCTTCTCGACCGGATCGCCCCGCTGGGGATCGCCTATCTCCACGTCCTGATCGACCCGACCGTGGCGGCGTTCGGCGCCATCAGAGCAATCTGGTCGGGCACCTTCGTGCTCAACACCGGTCGCGAATTGGAGAACGACTTCTGCCAGTTGGAGAGCTTCGCCGACTGGGGTGCGATCAGCGCGGCCGCCGTAGGCCGTGCCTTCCTCGCCAATCCCGATTTGATCGATCGGTTGATTCTCGGAGCCGAACTCAACGAGCCGGACGTCGCGACGTTCTATGCGCCGGGCTCGGTCGGCTACGTGGACTACCCGACGCTGATGGCGATGGACGAGTCGCGCTCGGCCTGAGCCACGTGCACCGGGTGTTGTCTCCCGCCGTCCATCCGTGATCAATCGTACGACAGCAGCATCACCACCAGGATGATCGCCAGGCAGATCGTGGCCGCACCGATCAGTCGAATCGCCGTCTGCGGGCTGTCGCCCATGTGGCGGGCACGCGTGCGTCCGACCCCGAACACCGCCAGCGCGATCAGCAGCGACGCGAGCACGATGACAGTCCGGCCCTCGGCCAGTGGCCCCTCGTGACGCAAGAGCGCGACCGCTCCGACGGCAAGGAAGCCGACAGCCGTTCTTTCCCAAGCTAATTGGGTGCGTTCAGCGTGCAGTCCTGGCTTGTCGGTCGGCGGTGTCACTGGCCGACGGGTGGGGCGACGAAGAGCAGAATCAGCAAGGCGATCGTCATGGCCACCAGGGCGGCGCCGAAGAACACCGGCAACCTGCTGGACGGGAGGGCGGCGTCGCGTCGCATCGCGGTCTGGACCTGTTGCCAGCGTCGAACCGCCAGCGCGGCGAGCAGACCGCCTGAGATGACGAGAAACACGCTGAGTGCGTGCCGCACCCCGGTGATCCCGAACTTCGGCACCAGTTGCACCAGCGCGACACCGCCCGCCATGAGCGCGAGAGCGGTGCGGATCCAGGCAAGGAAGGTGCGTTCGTTGGCGAGGGTGAAGCGGTAGTCGGGTTCGTGTTCGTGTTCGACGGGCACCATCAACACCGTCCGTCTTCTACGTGCACCGGGTGAGCCAGCACCGATTGGTGCATATAGCCCAGTTCATTCCATGGCGTGGAGTCCGGCTGCACGCTTCCCCGATCGTCGATCGCGCGAACCCGCAGCAGGTGGTCGCCTGGTTCGGGGTCCCACTCGAACTGCCAGCGAGCCCAGATACCTGGCGATGACGGGGATGTGATTTCCGCCGTGTGCCACGGTCCGTCGTCGATGCGGTACTGAACCTCCGTGACGCGGTTCTCGCCGGCGAACGCCCTCCCGCGAATCAGCTGTCGATTCGGTTGCAATCGCGCCGGCCACGGCAGTTCGATCAGGCTCGAAAGCGGTAGCGCGGTGATTACCCGATTGTGGGTGGTCCCGTCGGTGGGTTGATCGGGGCCGATGAGCACGTAGTCCTCGGTGGTCCACGGCACGTGAAACGCGTGCTCGGACACCTCGATCCGGCCGAGCCACTTGATGCTCGCCGCACCGAGCCACCCCGAGACCAGCATGCGGGCTGGAAACCCGTGATCGGGCGGCAGCGGTTCGCCGTTCATGGCGAACGCGACGATGGTGTCGTCGGCATTCGCCTTGGACAGCGGCAGCGGCCTGCGCGCACGGATCGCATCGAGGGATTCCGGCATCACTTCGCATGCACCCGAGGTGATTCCGGCCGGTGCGAGTAGGTCACGGAGGCGGACTCCGGTCCACTCCGCGGTGCTGATCGCTCCGCGCCCCCACTGCGTGCCCTCGAATGCCACCCCGAGCTCCGCGCCGAGAAGGACGCGACGGTTCCCGGCGCATTCGACGGTGCGGACCATCGAGACCAACGGAAAACCTGTGCACAGGTCGTCGTAGGTGTAGGTCAGCCGCTGCTCTAGGCCATCGCCGTCGACGTGAAGCTCCCACGTCGCCGCGTCTATCAGCGGCGTGGGAGCGTGGCTGCGAACGAAGAACCGGTCGATGGGCGTGATGTCGCCGATCATTCGATCGGGCCGGGTGCCGTAGTCCAGACCCGAGCAGGTGTCCTCCATGAGATCGGTCGGTGTGGGCTTGACGATTCCCGACTTTGCGCTTTTCACGGTTCCACTCTGGGCCAGTCGTCCGCCCGGCGCCAGTGCGTGTGCGGCAGTCCCTACCAACAGGTTGATTGAGGCCCCTGTTAGTCTGGTCGATCAGAGGAGTGCCGCCATGCCGGGCGGGCCCCCACATCAACCTGACCTGCAATGGAGAGGACGGATATGTCCGAAGAAGCGTTCATATACGAGGCGATCCGCACGCCGCGCGGTAAGCAGCGCAACGGGTCGCTGAACGAGGTAAAGCCCGTCAACCTGGTCGTCGGCCTCATCGACGAGCTGCGTACTCGGCACCCCGACCTCGACGAGAACCTGATCAGCGACCTCATTCTCGGCGTCGTCTCCCCGGTCGGTGACCAGGGCGGCGACATCGCCCGCACCGCAGGGCTGGTGGCCAAGCTGCCGGAGACCACCGGTGGGTTCCAGCTGAACCGCTTCTGCGCCTCCGGCCTGGAGGCCGTCAACGTCGCCGCGCAGAAGGTGCGCTCGGGCTGGGACGACCTGGTGCTGGCCGGCGGCGTCGAGTCGATGAGCCGCGTGCCGATGGGCTCCGACGGCGGAGCCTGGGCGTCCGACCCCGAGACCAACTACCGCATCGGTTTCGTACCGCAGGGCATCGGCGCCGACCTGATCGCCACCATCGAGGGCTTCTCCCGCGAGGCCGTCGACGCGGACGCGGCGCGCTCGCAGGAGAAGGCCGCCGCGGCGTGGTCGGGCGGCTACTTCGCCAAGTCGGTCGTGCCGGTGAAGGATCAGAACGGTCTGGTCATCCTCGACCACGACGAGCACATGCGGCCCGGCTCGACGGTTGAAAGCCTCGGCAAGCTCAAGACCGCGTTCGACGGCGTCGGCGCGATGGGCGGCTTCGACGACGTGGCGCTGCAGAAGTATCACTACGTCGAGAAGATCAACCACGTCCACACCGGCGGCAACAGCTCCGGCATCGTCGACGGTGCCGCACTGGTGCTCGTCGGCAGCGAGGCGGCGGGCAAGTCGCAGGGGCTGACCCCGCGGGCCCGCATCGTGGCGACCGCCACCAGCGGCGCCGATCCCGTCATCATGCTGACCGGCCCGACCCCGGCCACCCGTAAGGTGCTGGACCGTGCCGGCCTGACAGTCGATGACATCGACCTGTTCGAACTGAACGAGGCCTTCGCCTCGGTGGTGCTCAAGTTCCAGAAGGACCTGAACATCCCCGACGAGAAGCTCAACGTCAACGGTGGCGCCATCGCGATGGGCCACCCGCTGGGCGCCACCGGCGCCATGATCACCGGAACCATGGTCGACGAGCTCGAGC
>NZ_JAVROT010000313.1:0-7219 GCF_032162605.1 Mycobacterium sp.
GATCAACAACGACTGTACCGTCGGCTCCTTGCCGACGGTAGACCGCACCGCCGGCACGCATACCGCAGGTGTTGCCGCGCTGGTCGCCTCGGTCATGGACGAACTCACAGACGCGTGCGCCGCCATGGACTGGGCGGAGGACGAGATCGCACGGGCAATCCGCCGCCACTCGGACCATGCCGACGTCCTGTACCACTCGTTCGGGCTCATCCGGCCCCGTGAGATCGGTCCGGGCATGGGTGCCGAGTTCGTCTACCGCTCCCATGCGGCCGAACTGCTCGGCCGCGTTGCTGCCGGTGCCGACACCCGTCCGGCCACCGCGGTCGAACTGTGCCTCGTCTGTTGCGAGGCGAGCCTGCGTGCCCCGCTGCACGGCCCCACAGCCGGCCTGTATTTCCGCATGTGGCTGCGGGCGTTCCCCGACAGACCTATCACGGCAGGCCAGGGCGACGAACAGATCCATTACGAGAGCCTGTACGGCACACAGATCGACGACCTGCAACGAACCCTGCGCCAGAAGGCTGCCGATCCCAACCGTCAACTCCGCGACATCGACTGCGCCGGAAAGCACCACGGCACCCACGTCGCATGCCGGTACGCGACCGCAGCGCCGATCCCCGCGCCGATTGTCGTCGACCCCGGCACGGCCAACGGGCGCGCTGCCCGATGAGCGACGACACCCGGCTACAACTCATCAACCAACAGGCCGCCACCGGCACACCGACGCGCAGCGGTTGCCCGCAGCCCGTAGCACCCAGCAATCCGTCGGTCGTGACACAGCTGAGCACGCACGGCATCACCGCCGAGTCGCCGCAACGACGGCGAACCGGCGACCGCGTCCAGTTCTGCGATCTGGTCGACGCAGTCGGCGACCCGATTGGTGGTGCCTCGTGAGCACGGACGACCACACCGGCGGCGCCACCGTTCGCAGCCTCCTGGACCTGTCCACGGCACATCTGCCGGAAAACCTCGGCAGTCATGGACTGTCCGGCCACGACGGCGTCGTCGCCTACCAGCTCGAGTATGGCTGGCTGATGTGAATCCCCGCGGATCCGCAGGCGCACGCCGGCGACTATCCCGACCTGCCGCCCGAGGTGCTCGCGATTCAGCGCTACGCCCGCGGGTTGGGCTGCGACTACGTGCTGTTCGACGCCGACGCCGATCGGGTCGGCGACCTGCCCACCTGGGACCGGTAACCGCCAGACCAGCTACCCACCTCTTTGACCCTTCCGGGGACCGTGCCGGCCGCGTGCCGCAACTCCGGGAAGCCCCGGGGTGCCATGCGGCCCGGCGCTGCGACCCGGGGTGACCTACAAACTGCTCACCCTGCCCGGCACCTGGCCGGCACCCGGTCAAATCGGCTCGTGGGCGGCGTCCACCGACACGTTCAACCGCACACCTCGCCTACGCCCAGCAGGCAGCCACACACCTCGACAGCCGTGACCCGGCCTGCCGCCTCGTCAGCGTCAACCGCCACGGCGAACCCGCACCGCTCCACCCACCATCCGATTAGGAGATCCGGTGACCGTCACCGACCAATACCGGCGGGCGCTGACCGCCCGTGAACTCGACACCATCAGCCAACGCATCCGCGACGCCGCCGACACCGGTCAACTACTCAACGACGGCATCGGCGCCGTGTACAACGCGCTGCTCGCCGACACCGGCCGCACCCTGCACAGCTTCGGCGATGGGCGGCGCCTCGACGTCACCGCCTTCGCGATCCCCGCCACCCAATGGACGGCGATCGTCGCCGCGATCACCCGCCGCGCCCAGCAATGGGGAACCGGCCCCCTGCTCGCTTTGGAGTTGGTCAATCTCATGCCCTCGACCTACAACGACCCGAACACCCCCACCCCGGACCTGCCCCAGCCCGACTACCGCCCGACCACCTACCGGCTGCACGTACACCGCGACGCAGTCGACGTCATCGCCGCGTGCGAAGCCCACCTCACCGCCCTGCACGACTACTACGGCGCCACCTCCACCACCTTCCAGAAGGCGTGGCAGAGCTGGCACCACAACCTCATCGGCCTGTTCATCCGCAGCACCGGTGTCGACACCCACATCAGCAAAGACGGCCCCAGATCCCTGTACGTGCAGACCAGTAGCGGCCTCGTTTACGGGCTGATCTTCCACGGCGCCACCCGGCACTGCACCACCACCGGCTGCGCAGCTCTCATCGACGACACCGGCACCGCCCGACCCTCCCACAGCACCGCCACGGTCCTCAACCACCCCCACACCCCGTCCTACCCGATCGGAGCCCCCCAACCAGGCGAGTGGTCATTCCACTCATGACGCCCCGATGCCTGCACCATCCAAGGTGGTAAGCACTCAGTGATTCGTACAGCAACTCCACGAATCGTGTACTGAGGGCGTTACGGCGCGAAACGCTGAATCGTAGATCGGGAAGTGGTCCGTGCAGTTCAGCGACGGTCGACGGCCTGAACACTCGCCCCAACACCAGACGATCGACTATCGCACTGCCCCGGTTCTGGTGCTGTCGCACCTCGTCGACCCAGACCGTCCCTTATGGAGTCTGAAGTCACGAGGATCGATCGCTCTCCGAAACCCACCTTGCCTACACACGACGGCGGCCCGCACACCGACACGGGCGTCGCTGGCGAACCCTGCTGTTCCCACGGCCCGCGATCGCCGTGCGGGCCGGCTACCACGCACCATCCAGACCGGAAAGGCGGCACCCCATGGGCAAGCACGAAGCGCCCGAGCCGACCAACGTCCCCGAACCCCTCACCGCCTCCGAATCCAAGGCCCGGCTGTCCCAGCGGTTCGGCCGTCGCGCGCTGCACCCCATCACCCACATCCTGGCCTTGATCAGCCTGCACGTCGTGGCCCTCGGCCTGCTGGAAAAGACCCCATTACTGACCCTGCTCTTCCTGCACTGACGCCGTTACTCGCGGACCGCGAGGCCACCTACCCGATTCCGCTCAACCGCAGCCTCACTCGCACCGCTAGCGGTCCTGCGGCCACCCCGTTCCGCGTTCGACAACCCCGGCGCGGCTGCCTGCCCTGCTCGCCTGCCATTCGGCGGCGCCACCAGCCGCGAGCAAGTGACCGACACCAGCCGAGCCCCTCGACCCCGCAGTGTCGGCCCCATCGGCAACCACGCCTGCCCCACGCCCGCCGCTTCACGCCGACGGCGTTAGGGCGGCGGTGCGTCCACCACTCATCTCGTTGGAGGACGACGTGGCCCGCACGTTTCCACACGGCCTCGCTGACCGAGGCATCCAAGCCGTGGCGGTGCTGACCGTCTCCGGCCTGGCCGCCCTCGCCGCCTGGATCTCCTACCACCACATGCTGACCCTCGCCGAACAAGCCGACGAGCACGGCATCGACGCCCACGCTTTCCCGCTGACCGTCGACGGCCTCGACGTCATCGGCATGCTCGTGCTGCTCGCCGACCGGCGCAACGGCCGCCGCAGCGGCCCCCTGCCCTACACCATCCTGTGCGTAGGCACGCTGGCCAGCATCACCGCGAACATCGCGGTCGCCCCCGACAACCTCGTCGCCCGCGCGATCTCCGGCTGGACCGCGATCGCGCTGCTCGCCGCGGCGAAGATGCTCGCCCACCTATTCGAGCCCACCCATACCACCACGGCCCGGGCGAACAACCAGGACGAAGCATCACCCAGCGCGGCGACCGAACCGCCGTCGGTCGACGAGAGTCAACGGCCACCGGATCCGGTGGCCAGGCGCCACGCATCCCGGCAGTGGCGAGATCGGTATGACACCGCCCGGCGGCTACCCACCACCGACATCACCCTCTCCCGGTGGCGAACCATCTGGCACGCCACCCGGCACCTCGACACCGCCACCCGCGAGACCGCCGCCCAACACGGCGTCTCACTACGCACCCTGCAATTCATCCGCGCCGCCGGCGAAGACGGACACCTCACCGACGCACACCCCACCGAGCCGCCCACGCCGCCCCCACCGGGCCCGACCCCCGAATCCGAGCCTGCGACGCAAGAACTCCAACCCAACGGCGAACTCACCAGCGCCGTCACCTGAACATCCCACCAACCATCCGCCCGGGCGGCGGTCGCGCTATCACCGCGGCCGCCGCCTGGCATCACATCCACGGAGGAAACCTATGACCGGCAGAGCACTCGCAGGCATCGTCAGCGGCCTCTTCCTCGTCGTCGCCATCTGCGTCGGCGGCCTCAGTATCGGCGCCGCAAGCATCGCGCTCGCCGCCTGTGCCAACCCACAACCCGACCCCAGCAACGGATCGCCAGGCCCCGCCAACCCCGCACTGGCCTCGCTGTCCGGAACGACGTGGACCGGCGAGCAGATCGGCAACGCCGCCACCATCGTCGCCGAAGGCACCCGACTGCATGTGCCGCCCCGCGGCTGGATCATCGCCGTCGCAGTCGCCATGCAAGAATCCCGGCTACGCAATCTCAACGACCTCGGCGAAGCCAACGACCACGACAGCCTCGGCCTGTTCCAGCAACGACCCAGCCAAGGCTGGGGCACCCCCGCACAGATCCTCGACCCGCGCTACGCCGCCAGGAAGTTCTACCAACGCCTCACCGACGTACCCGGCTGGCAAGATCTTCCCTTGACGGTCGCCGGACAGCGGGTACAGATCAGCGCCTACCCTGACGCGTACGCGAAGTGGGAAGACGACGCGGTCGCCGTCGTCAACGCTGTAGGTTCCGGGATTTGGCGAGCAATTCCGGAAAATCTTGAGCAGTGCGTGAGCACTTGTCCGGCGGTATCGGACCGCGGAAGCTCGTTCGGTCCATCGGTTGCTTGCCCGCGCGGCGAGGCGGTACTGGCACGCGCAGCGACCTGGCTGACGGCGTGGAACGGCGGTCCCGTGCCATACCTGTCCAGCGGCGACCCGAACGACTGGTTCGGCGGGTACCGGCGTGACTGCTCCGGATTCGCCTCCATGGCATTGGGCCTGCCCGGGCCAGGACTGAACACGGCTGGACTGGCTGCTCAAGCCACGCCAGTCTCCAAATCCGCACTCAGCCCCGGCGATCTACTCATCAACCCCGCGCCCAACCTGGCCGGGCACGTGGTCATCTTCGAGCACTGGACCGACGCCACGATCACCAGTTACGTCGGGTACGAGCAGTCCGGGGATGGTGGCACCCATCACCGGGTCATCCCGTACCCGTACTTCGGTGGCAACCAGATGCGAACTTATCGATGGATCAACTGATACCTATTATTGGACTGTCGATTCCGTGCAACCCAAAGTGCACAGTCCATTCTCGCACGGGCCACGATGGGCCTCCGTCGGGTGCTAACATCCGTCGACCTTTCCGGTTGGACCGGTCACTCCGGGCGGAAATTTCGTTCTGTGCTTTCCGAGACAGACCCGTCGGACCCCTTCGGTGGTTAGGCCGACGGCGGTAGAAAAGTCGGCGCCGTCAACGTATGCGTTGGCCAACGCAGCGCCTGTCAAGTTTGCCCCGTTGAAGTTGGCGCCTAACAGTACCGCCTCTTTGAGATCGGCACCCTCAAGGTGGGCAAGCTGAAAGTCCGTCTCGTCCAGCGATGTGCCGGTGAGCAGGGCACCCTCCAGGTGGGCATCTCGCCAATAGGTGATTTCTATGTGCACCTCCTGGCCAGAAAGTCTTCTCAGGTCGATGACGCCAAACTTCGCGTCGCGTCCAAATCTCGGCTTGCCGATGTTTGGCCGATGTACAAGCGCCGTCAAGGCGGCCTGGACGTCCGGCGTCGGATTTCTGGGGGGATCGACCTTGGCGCGCGTGTGCTCGCGGACGAATGCGCAGAGCACGTCGACTATGGCCGCCTCATGGCTGTCGGCGTCGTGCATGACCTGTTCCAAGGCGTAAATTCCGCCGAGGCGTAGCGTTAGCTCCTTGCCGCCCTCTCGTCCAAGCTGGTCGATGGCCTGGCTGAACCGTTCGTTATTTCGCTCAGCGACCGTGAGCTTTAGCTCCGTGCTACCGAGCCGGTACGTCGATATCCAGCTGCCGCCGGCCGCGAGCGCCGCGAGCAGCGCGGCCACAGCGGCGATCCAGCTACCCCACGCCGCTCGTGTCGAGCCAGCCTTATCCGCTTCCTCCATGTCAGAACACCGTAGCGGTCACCTCGACCGTTCGCGATCGACTGCTCGGGCCGTCGACCGGGATGATCGATGCGCGCAATTCTCGCTGTCGACCAGTCCGACAAGCGGAAAGGCCATTGTGTGCCGACCCGAACGTCCAACACGATCGATCATCGAGCAGTTTGCCCTCGATCCGGTCGTGGTCGCCATGCTGGTGACCAGGTCTTCGCGGATCGCGTCCAGAGGCGGGTTCGTCACCTGGGCGAAACGCTGGCGGAAGTAGTCGTAGAACAGCCGCGGCCGGGTGGACAGCACGGCTACCGCGTGTCGGTACCCATCGAGCCGATCGGCTCGGCTTCGGTGCGCGCCATCGGTATGGAACGCGGCCAGGTGGACGACTACCTTGCCAGTGGGGTGCGGCTGACCCCACGACGGGGCGGTGTTCACCGTGATCGAGCTGGCGAGCCCCAGCGATCGGTGTGCACGGCGGCGTGCAGCCGACGCCGCTGGCGCCAACCGTGTCGCTCGAGATCAGGTACGGCTTGCAGGTGGCTGACCGGCCCCAGGCAGAGCCAGGCTATCGGGCGGATACCGGCCGGGACGCCCAGCAGCTGTCGGACGAACTCTTCGCGGTAGAACGACACCCAGCCGACCCCGAGCCACTCGGCGGTGGCGGCCAACCACATGTTCTGGACGGCCAGGCACACCGAGTACAGACCGGTGTCCGCGATGGCATGGCGCCCCAACACTGCCGGAGCGCCGCGCTCCGCGTCGTAGGTCACCACGATCGACAGCGTGGACTCCAGCACACCATCGATCTTGATCTGGGCGAACTGTTCGCCGTCCTCGGCGTCGAGTGTCGCGGCGAAGACGTCCCGCTCGTGGTGGACGTGCCGGTGGAACCCTTCGCGCAGGGCCCGGTCGTGCACCACGATGAAGTCCCACGGTTGGGACAGCCCCACGCTCGGGGCAGCATGACCGGCGCCGAGAACACGGACAAGGACGTCCGGGGCAACCGGGGCACCGGTGAACTGGCCACTCGCCGACCTTGTCAGCCGGGTCCGGGAGGCCGTCGGCCCGTGAGAGAACCCGCCGGTCGGCCGGCCGCACGTGCTGACCCTGCCCGCGGCGGTGGTGGCGGTGTTGTTCGGGTTGCGGCACAAC
>NZ_JAVROT010000314.1:0-23203 GCF_032162605.1 Mycobacterium sp.
CTCCCCACACAGCGTCATCGAGGCCATCGCCGCGTGAATCCGCGGCCTGTGGATAGTGGGACGGCAAATGGTTGGACAAAGGATGAGACAGCGAGACCGCCGAACAATGGCTGTCTGAGCAAGCTTGCGCGGCACTTCTGGACGCGGAGCCGCCGACAAGTCAAAGGGACAGGTTCGGCATGAACGCATCTAACCATCACCTCGCCGGCCGGGTAGTGATCGTCACCGGAGCAGGATCCGGGATCCGGGATCGGCCGTGCTACCGCGATTGCCTTCGCCCAGGCCGGAGCGCACGTTCTCGGCGTCGGGCGCCGCGAGGCCAACTTGCACCAAACCGCCCGTGCACATCCCCCCGATCACGGCGTTCGTTGCCGACATTTGCGCCGACGGCACGCCCGCGACCGTCATCAACGAGGCGATTGCCGGTGGGAAAGAGTCGATGTGCTGGTGACCATTGCCGGGGCCACCGCGACAACCGGGCCAGGGTGTCGGTGCGACAATGTTTCTACTCCGTGCCGGCCCGCTACGCCGGGCGACGCCTACCGGTCCGTTTGGCCGCGCGGACTGTCGAAATCTACGACGGGCCAAGGCTTGTCGCTCGCCACGATCCAGCGGTCGGACGTTACGTCGAGGTCCTGGCGCGGCTGCTGCCGGCTGCGGCCATGTCAGGGCCAGCCGCAGACCACTGAGCACTACATTAGCGATTCTAATCCATGTGAAGAATCATTAGCTGTACTGCTGCAGGTCCCAGCCCTAGCGTCGAAGCCATGAACTCACCCCTACTCGTCGGATTCGCCGCATCCTTCATGTTGATCGCCGCCATCGGCGCTCAGAATGCGTTCGTCCTGCGTCAGGGGATCCGCCGCGAGCACGTGCTGCCGGTAGTGGCCATGTGCACGCTGTCCGACATCGTGCTGATCACGGCGGGCATCGCGGGTTTCGGCGCGCTGGTGAGTGCCCACCCGAGTGCGATGAACATCGCGAAGTTCGGCGGCGCCACGTTCCTGGTGGGCTACGGATTGTTGGCGGCGCGGCGCGCGTGGCGGCCGTCGGCGTTGACCCCGTCCGACACCGCGCCCGCGCGACTGGGCGCGGTGTTGCTGACGTGCGCCGCCTTGACGTTCCTCAACCCGCACGTCTACCTGGATACCGTCGTGCTGCTGGGTGCCCTGGCCAACCAACACCCCGATGGACGCTGGCTGTTCGGCGTCGGAGCAGTGACGGCCAGCGCGGTGTGGTTCGTCAGCCTCGGACTCGGTGCCCGGCGCCTGGCCGGCCTCTTCGCCACCCCAGTGACCTGGCGCATCCTCGACGGCGTCATCGCCGTCACGATGATCGCCCTGGGTGCCTCGCTGATGGCGCCCTAGCTGTTATGTCCAGGGAGGTTGTCCCGTTCGTTATCGGTGAGCCTGTCTGACAGGGAAGGCCTCCGGCGGTGAAGTGGAGCTGTCTAGAAACCGCCCAACTCGTGCACGTCTTCGCTCAGCGAGGTAAGTGCACACAACATGGGACAACATGCTGTTGTTGGCGAGTTCCGGCCGGCGAAGGACATTCTGGTGATCGACATGACGGCTCTCCCGGAGTTGCCGAGCATCTTTCAGGAGGATGTCGCTCAGCGGTACGACAGAGTCCCGTTCTTGAGGCGCTTCGCCGAGGACATCGTCCAGCCGATCGAACTCGATGAACGCGAGCACATCGAGTATGTGCCGACACAGGTCTTCACGGAATACTTGCGCTACGCGCTCCCTGGACGTCGCCATCACGGCCTGGTGTTCAGCAGCGCAAGGGCCTCCGGCCGCAATTACGTCTTGTTTTGCGGGCCGGAATCAGTTGCGGCGCACAGTAATCAGAGTGATGACGCCGTCATCACAATCGGTTCGGCTACGCTGACCGCTTACCGAAAGCTTCGTGGCACGGAGTTCTTCGAGTTTCAGTGGCTGAAGTCCTCAGTTCAAAACTTCTATCAGGAAGGCCGTTCCTCCCTGATGTCCGCGGAAGCCGAAGAGCAACTCTTCGAGTGTTGTTTCGCCGCTGGAAAACGCACACATCTCCCTTACGGCAGCGGCCCCGGCACACCAGAACCGCCGGAGGAAGGCACATACCTCGATATCTAGTTCGACGCCATCCACGTCGGTGAGTTGCGGGCGGCGCCGGTTCCGCACACCGAACAGTACGATGCCCTCCGCCGGGTGTACGAAGGCAAGTTGACCGGCTGGGCCAGGTTTCAACGTTGGCCAACCAACATCGCCCTCGCCACCTCCGTTCCACTCGCCGACGGATCGCCGCCACGAAGCACCGGAGTATTCAACTGGCGCAACTGATCAGATTGTCTGAGCTGCACCAGGAGGGAGAGGCGAAGCCTTTGCGGAATTGGTAGCGGTGGTTGAATTTTGGCGGCACCTTTGATCATTACCGTGGTCGTCGAAGTTGTTGGGGCGGCGAGGCGCGTGGCATCGCATTCACGACTGCGTACCTCACCTGTAATAACCGACTTCTCCCAGCCCGAGTTGCATCGAGTGGTCCTGGTGGCGGCCCGGTCAAACGTAGTTAGCCAGACACTCGGCAACCGAGCAGTCGGGGTAACGCCCCGATTCCACTGGAACTCACTCGAACTGGTTTACGGCGGCAGTAGCGGTATCGCGCGCGTAGTTCAGACTTTGGAGGACGTACTGCATGTTCGAGACCTTCGCCTCATTGTCAGAGCGTGCGCGTGGATTCGCGCACCACCAGTTGGATGGGCCGGTCAAGGACTTCCTCGATCGGCTCGTCGGGTTCGCGTTCCCGCAGCAATTCGATGGCTCGAGCACCGAGGCGCTGTAAAGGCATGCGAACGGTGGTCAGCGCTGGTTGCGCATACGCGGCGATATCTGCGTCGTGAATGGCCACCACAGAGACGTCCCGCGGCACCTCGATGCCGTGATGCGCCAGAGCGCTGAGTACACCGATAGCCGCCGTCACGTTGGCCACCAGAATTGCGGTGAAATCGGAGGTCCTGCGCAGCAGAGTGCCGAGCGCACGGGCGCCGCCGCCGGGGGTGTACTGCCCGCGGACTACGAGTACGGAGTCGGCGGTGAGTCCGGCGTCTTTTAGCGCCTCTCGATATCCGCTGAGTCGCCGTTCGGCGGTATCCGCCTTAACCGGGCCGCCGATGTGGGCAATGCGCGTGTGTCCCTGGTCGATGAGGTGCCTGACTGCCAGCCGACTGGCCTGGCCATCGTCCAGCGTCAACGTACGCCGCATCCCACCGGCAGCTCGGTTGACGAAAAGGTACGGCACTCCCAATCGGACGATCTCCGGTGGCGCTTCGCCGCCCATCACCAACAGGCCGTCAACTCGACCGGACGCCAAAGCGTTGTACCAGTCCTCGGTCTTCCAGCCGGCTCCGCTTCCTACCAGGATCACGCTGTTGGACGCGGCCGCCGCCCGCTCCGCCCCTGCGATGATTGAGCCGTACACGGGATTGTTGAAATCCGGTACCACCAATCCGTAGGCGCCGGCCGTCGCGGTGCGCAGGCTGCGCGCGACCGTGTTCGGCCGGTAACCCAAGTTCGACGCGTGGTAAAGGATCCGTTCCCGTGTCTCGGCACGCTCACCGGCAGTCTGGCCCCGAAGCACTCTCGAAACCAACGACACATCCACCCCAGCTGCGGTGGCGACGGAAGCGAGCGTCACCCGTTGCGACGAGCCCATGCAGTCGACCTCCTCCGTCAGCTGCAGGTTACCAATCAGGCGGGCTTGCCAACCGCTGGCAGGCGACGCGCGGGCGGCTGCACCCCTTCGAGGGTAATTTGGTCGGGGTCGGTGAAGTAAAAGGCGTATCCGCCTTTGTTGGCGCCGGCGGTGATCAGCTGGGGTCCCGGGGAAACCAGGTTTGCCCCCGCCTCACGAAGTTTGTCCCATAGAGCGTGCGCATCTTCTACGGCAAGCGCCAGGTGCGCAGCTCCGGGACGGTAGCGATCCGGCCCGATCGGCTCGCCAACAGGACTGACATACTGGATCAGTTCGAGATCGTGCGACGATATCCCACGTGGCTGGCCAGGCACCGCCAACTGCGCCACAAGCAGCTTGGCGTCGGGATAACCCACTAGGTTCCGGGTGTACTCATTATCCTGCACCTGCGTGTGTACCAGCTCGAAACCCAGTACATCTCGGTAGAATTCGACCGAACGGTCGATATCGCCGACAGTAAAGCTAAAGTGCCAAACGCCCAGCATGGTTACTCCTTCAGTTTTGCGTTTTTTGACTTACAAATGAGGTTGGTTCTCTGTGGTCGTGTACGCCATGATGTTCGCGTGCGAAAAATGGCGCTGCCGGTGCGCTGCGGGTACGGAGCCGCACCGGCGGCGACCACTGTGCCGGTCGGCTGCGGTCCATTCCCTTAGACACCAATTCCTTTATGATCCGGGCGATTTCGTCAGTCAATCTCAACTACCGCGGTGCCGTGAACGCGGCGCTCGACCGCAGCCTGGGTGAGTTGCCAGAGCGCCAATGCATCGCAGGCACCAACCGCGACAGTCCTCCTGTCCGTTGCCCAGGTGTACTGACCCCACGATGGGCCCGTCGAGGCGCAACTCGAGAATTTCTTCCAGCGCACGGATACGCCACATCGCGTAAGGTCGTGTAGCCGCGGGTCGGTATGACTGTTCATCGTGCTCCTATAGCGGTGTCAATCTGCGACCACTCGTTGCTGTCTCGTGCCACTGAGCTATCGCCGCCCGGCAGGTGCGAACCGAGTCGCCGAGGTAGTCTGCTGGCTCGACCGTGAGCGCCACGGCCGCGAACTCCGGGTTTTCCGCACACCACTGGCGCAAAGCCTCGGGCAACGTGGTTCGCTGCGTCCTCGCCCTCTGCGCCAGTTCGTACACCACGTCATGCGCACGCTCTCGCCCCAGATACTGCGCCAGTTTGATCATTGCCGCTTCGGCCATAACCAGGCCGCCGTCGGCGTCGAGGTTGGCCCGCATGGCGTCTTCGTCGACACGCAGCGACGCAAGCAATTCAGCAGTCAACGTCGTGGCCGACGCAGTGTGCATGAGTAACATCGGAACCAGAGTCCATTCGGCTTGCCACTCCCCGCTCGCCCGCTCATGTGAGATGTCTGCGAAGCGGTCAGACCCCGAGGCCAACGCGTTGGCTGCGATCGCAAATCCACGAATCGACTCACTGGTGATCGGATTGGCCTTCTGCGGCATCGTGGAGGAAGCGCCTCGGTGGACGCCGTCGGATTCGCGGACCTCACCTATCTCGGTACGCGCGAGATCGATGATCTCTTTGGCGATCCGACCGCAGCTCGTGGCCGTCGCTGCGGCGCAGTGCGCAAAATGGGCAATGCTGTCGCGGGCCACATGCCATGGGACATCCACCGTCGTCAAACTCAACCTGGCTGCAACGCCGGCTCGGATCTCCGCGGCGATCGGCCCCAGGGCGGCGGCTGTCCCCGATGCGCCGAAGAGCGATACGGAGATGAGTTGCGGACGAAGGTCTGTCAGCCGGCCATAGTGTCTACTGAACTCACTCAAGAACACGGCCAACTTGGCCCCGAATGTGATCGGCGTCGACTGCTGTCCGTGTGTACGGCCCGCCATTACACAGTCGGAATAGCGCTCGACGAGTGTCATCAGCTGATCGCCGATCGTCATCACGCGGGCCAACAGCAAATCAATGGCATCCCGGAGCTGGATGACCAACCCCGTGTCCATGATGTCCTGAGTGGTGGCGCCGAAATGGACGTAGCCACGGAGTGTTTCAGGCAGCGCGTCGTCGATCTGCCTGACGAGACCGAGAATGGGGTATCCCACCGTCCGGGCTGTCGCCCACAGATCGCAGGCGTCGACCACTGCCGCATTACGGCATACGTCGACGATCGCGGCGGCCGCGTCCGCTGGAATCACTCCTAGGCCACCCTGGGACGAGGCGAGGGCGGCTTCGGTCTGAAGCCACGCCTCGATCGTGCGATCCTCGGAAAAGACCTGTGCCATCTCACGATCACCGTAAAGGTTAGTCAGCAGGTCGAACGGCATCACAAAGCGGTCGGTAGTCAATTCATTTCCTGCTCGCCGTCGGCACCAATCATGACGCTTGCCTCGTTAAGGCGCCGGGAGGCTCGGCGACAAGCATCTGCCCAGCGTCGGCCTCGGTAGAACGCAGATGGGGGCCACCAGCTACTCCAGCGGTAAGCGTCCTCTGACATGAGCGAGGTCATGTCTCCTCCTTCAGCTCAATCGATTGAGTGACCGTACGCGGTGCTGCGGGTCACAGTCAACTCGATGCCGTTACTGCGGGAGAAGCCCCAAATAACGGCGCTCGGCTCGGTTTCTGTCCTGGGCTCAGCCTCCGCGCCTGGCGGTCGTCGCCGTGGACGGCCCGAGGTGGTCCGAGCCGATTTAGCGTTGTGCACCAACGGAATAACGCCAGTCTCGGTCGCGGAGTGGCTCGCTGTTAACGCCTTAACGTCACCCTTGACTGAGCCGCGAAGGTCGCGTACGGTCCACTCAAACGTTTGAGGTGATTGGGCTCACAACGACGAGCTGAGCAACCTGTGCCCCATGTAGTGGTTAAGTGCCGGAAAGGACACACAAGGACATGGACGAATTCCCAGCACCCGTGCCGGGGATGGCGGGCCGCGCGGTACTGGTCACCGGCGGTGCCGGCGGACTTGGGCGCGCCTGCGCGCAAACACTTTTGAGCTGCGGAACCATGGTCGTCGTCGCAGATCTGCCGGGCGAGCGGCTGAACTCGACTACGAAGGAACTCGCCAAGTTGGGGCTTGCGGTGCCTCTGGCCGTCGATCTTTCTGACGCCGAGGTTGCACGAAGCCTGGCCGATCTGGGTTGCGCCGCCTCGCCGACTGGAGAGTTGAACGGATTGGTGAACGCCGTCGGCGTAATGCGCACCACCCCAATGGCAAAGCTGGACTACGAGCAGTGGCAGCGCACCCTGCGGATCAATCTTGACGGTGTCTTCTTAGCAATCCAGTCGGTTGCTGAGCACATGGTGAGTCGTGGCGGCGGTTCCATCGTGTCTATGTCGTCGGTTGCGGGGCGCTCTGGGCGGCCCAACGCTGCAGACTATGCCTGTTCCAAGGCCGCAGTGCTTTCGCTGACGAAGTCGGCCGCGATGGCCTATGCACCGACCGTGCGAGTCAACGCAGTGTGCCCCGGCGTGTCGTTGACTCCGATGTGGGAGGGCATCATCGCTGACCGCGACCGGGGGTTCGGCCCAGGGGCGGGCCGCGCGTTCGTTGACGAAATAACAGCGGGCGCGGCCTTGAGGCGGGTCGGCGATCCCGCGGAAGTTGCCACCGCGGTGACGTTTCTGCTCAGCGACCTCGCGTCATACGTGACCGGGCAGGCGCTGAACGTCGACGGCGGGCTTGAGATGGATTGATGACGGTGGCTGACCTTGACCTCATCAGTGCGCGAGCTCGACCGCACTGTCGGCGCTTAGCCGCGCGTCACCTTGCCCATCGTCGCAGCGAAGCACAAGAACGCAAGACAGTGCAGGTCGTACATCTGGCGCACACCAGTCAGCCTCGCCGGCATGGCAATCCAACGAATCCGTCGAACCACCCCAGTATCCGTAACTCACATCAGCATTCACCCACCAACGCTAGCTAGGAGATGACCATGACCGACCCTTCAGCGCCACCACGCACGACGACGCTCGAGCCTCGGACAACACGCGTCCGGTTTCGGGTATTCACGATGGCGTTCGCGGCGGACCTGCTCAACTATGGCGTTCGTGTCTCTATCTCCGTCGCCGCGCCATTCATTCTTGAGGAGTTCGACTTCTCACCCTTTACCTGGGGCCTGATCCTCAGTGCGTTCTTCTGGACCTACGCACCGGCAGCATTGCTCGGTGGAATCATGGCCGACCGCATAGGTGTTCGCCGCGCCTACTTGATCGCGATGCTGATCTGGTCGATCTCTCTGCCGCTCACTGCGAGCGCATGGAACTTTGGGGCATTCATGGTTGCGCGTCTCCTGTTCGGGGTGGGAGAGGGTCCGATGATGCCGATCAGCACGAAGATCACCGCGAACTGGTTTCCGCGCCGCCGAACCGCGTCGATGCTCAACCTCATTCAGTCCGGAACCACCGTCGGTCCCATCTTGGCCACGCCATTCGTCGTCTGGATGGCGACCACGCTGGGGTGGCGTGAAAGCTTCGTAATCCTGGGCGCGCTGGGACTGGTTTGGACAATCATCTGGGCGCGCGTTGGGCGGGACAACCCCGCTGAGCATCCGAAGGTCTCCGCCTCAGAACTCGAGTACATCACCGCTGACCACAACGTCGGCGGCGCCGTCACCACTGAGGACTCCACGAGCAGAGCCGAGTTCTGGAAGCTGCTGCGCAGCCCGTACATCGCCGCGCTCGCCTTCGGCTATTTCTGCTACGCGTGGGTGCTGTTTATGTTCCTCACCTGGTATCCCCAGTACCTCGTGGAGGCCCGTGGCGTTGACAAAAGTGATCTGGCGGGAATCGCGACCATCCCATGGATCACTGCGACGCTGGGACTGGTCGGCGGCGGACTCGTCGCCGCCCGGCTGGTATGCCGAACAGGCAGTTTGGTCTCCGCTCGTCAATTCGTGGTAGTGGTAGGCCTCCTGGGCGCCGGACTGAGCTTCGGTCCCTCTCCCTTCATCACCTCTCCGACAGCCGGTCTCGTTCTGCTCAGCACCGCGACGTTCTTTCTGCTCGCCAGCTTTCAATACCAAGCGCTCATCGTGGCCGTTACCCCCTCGAATTACACCGGCCGGGCCGCAGGAACGATCCAATTGGTCGCCAGCTCAGCCGGCATGCTCGCTCCGATCGTCACCGGCGCCATCGTCGAAGTGACGGGTAGTTACACCCCCGCCTTCGTTGTCGGCGGCGGTTTGAGTATCTGCGGAGCTCTCGCCGTCGGGATCTTCGGCCGCACCAAATGGCTGCGCGGCGCAGCGCAAGTTCCTGAGCCCGCGAAGTCGTGAGCACCAACGGGGATGTGCGTGTGGAGTCCCCTATCGATGTCCCGTGAGTTGTCGAGGCGCGGGCCTGGCTGTGCCCGCTGGAGATGCAACGGATCCTAAGACATCGGCGCTATTACCTAATACAACAAGGGATTACGTCGTTCTGCACATCGCCAGCGATGACGGGCTGCTTGGCTATGCAATGGGATACACGCGGGGTGACACACATGGATCTAGGCTTAAAGGGCTTTCGACACTGGGCTTCGACCTGATCCGTTTCCAGACCAAGCCGCCAGTCTGCTACCGGGCCTCCTGACAGCTACCCGGACCGGACTCACACCGGCAAGCAACGACGAGCTTTACGACCAAAGGTCACCTACACAAGGTCACCTCCAGTCTGCTGGTCGCGCGAAAAATCGTGTCAGTCCGCCGTGGCTCCCGGGTCATTGGGGTGGGAGCCCAGCGGGCGCACGTCCAGCGTCATAAACAGGTGCATCGGGAGCGTCGCGATGATCGCGCGCAGGTGGGCCTCGTCGTCGGCCCGCCACAGCCCGAGGTTGCGCCACCCCGGACCGTCGGGGCGCCACAGCCGTACGAGGTGCCCGGCTGCGGCGAGCTCGGCGGCGCGGATGCCTTCCTCCGCGCGACGGATCGCCAGGTCATCCGCGGGATGGTCGTCCGGCAGGTCGATCGCGATCTCGACGAGGAATTCGCTCATCGGGCCGGTGCGGGTCCGGTGGACTCACGGACGACGAGGTCCATGGGCTCGGCGACGACCTCGGTGATGGTGTCGGTCGCCTGCGTTGTAGAAATCAGCTCGATCGCGCGGGCTCCGAGCTCGGTGAGCGGCATGCGCACGGTGGTCAGCCGCGGGTTGACGAAGTCGGCGATCTCCGCGTCGTGGATCGCCACGACGGAGACGTCGTGCGGGACGCTGCGCCCCGCATCGCGTAATGCCTCGAGCGCGCCGAGCGCGCTGGGGAGGTTGGCGGCGACGACGGCGGTGAACTCCAGGCCGGACTCGATGCCCGCGCGTATCGCATCGCGACCACCGGACGCGGTGTAGTCGCCCTGGACCTCGAGCTCGGGACGCAGGGTCAACCCGGCCGCCGTGAGCGCCGAGCGATAGCCCTCGCGGCGACGCGTCGCGGTGTCGGCGACCGTGGGGCCGCCGAGGAATACGACGTCGCGGTGGCCGAGCGCCACGAGGTGTTCGATGGCCATCTGCCCCGCCTTGCTGTCATCGAGCACGACATAGCGCTCGACACCGCTGAAGGTCCGGTTGACCAGGATGTAGGGAACACGCAGGTTGGCCAGGTCGATCGCCGAGCCGCCCGCGATGAGCAGCCCGTCGACGCGGCCGCCGTCCAGCGCCTCGTACCAGTGCGCGCGGTCCCAGCCGGCGCCACTCGCCGTCATCATGACGCTGTTGCGCCGCGCGGCGGCTGTCTCGGCTCCTGCAATGATCTGCGCGAACACGGGGTTCGTGAAGTCCGGGATGATGAGGCCGTAGGCGCCGGCGTGCGAGCTGCGCAGGCTGCGCGCAATGGCATTGGGCCGATAGCCCAGCGTTTCGGCGTGGTGCCGGATCCGGTCGCGCGTCTCCTCGCGGAGCCGCACCGTCTCGCCGCGCAGTACGCGGGAGACGAGCGAGACGTCGACGCCGGCGGCCTTGGCCACATCGGCGAGGGTCACTCGGGCTCTCGAGCCCATGTCGTCAGATCTCCGTTGCGTTCAGGTCAGTTCTCCCGGCGAGGAGGCTGGACCAGCTCGAGGGTGATCTGGTCCGGGTCCAAAAAGTAGCAGGTAGATCCGCCCTTGTTCTTTCCTGACGTAATTGCCTGCGGCGGTGAGATGAACTCGACGCCCAGCGCACTGAGCCGCGCGTGTTCCGCGACCGCGTCCTCGACGACGAACGCCATGTGGGACGCACCCGGGCGGTGCCGTTCGGGACCGAACGGCTCGCCGCGCGGCACCACGTACTCGACGAGCTCGAGGTCGTGGGTCGAGATGCCCCGCGGCTGCCCCGGGACCGCGAACTGCGCGACCCGCAGGCTCGCGTCGTCGTAGCCGACGAGCGTGCGGGTGTAGGCATTGTCCTGGTCCTGGCGGTGAATCAGGTCCAGTCCGAGGACACCCTCGTAGAACTCCACCGACTTGTGCATGTCGGCCACGGTGAAGCTGAAATGCCAGACGCCGAGCATGCGCTACCCCTCAGCCTCGGGGCGCCGAGCGCCCACCGACTGGCGCAGGGCGGCGACGATATCGTCGACCTGCGGGAGGAGCCGGGCGGCCAGGTGCGGCGCGGACGGCAGTCGAGAGTCCTTGAGTCCCAGCCGTATTGGCGCGCCCGCTAGGTGCGCACCCGACTCGACGACGCGCGTGATGACCTCGGCGCCGAAGCCGCCGGTCCGGGCGGCTTCGTGCACCACGATGAGGCGCCCCGTCTTGGCGACGCTCTCGAGGATAGCGGTGTCGTCCAAGGGGTTGAGCCACACCGCCTCGATGACGTCGGCGCTGATCCCGTCGATGCCGACGAGGTCGATCGCCTTCAGGACCTTGGCCGTCATGGCGCCCCACGTCACGATCGTGACGTCGGATCCCTCACGGCGCTTGCGGTGGCCGCCGATGGGCTGGATGGGACCGTTGACGGTCACTTCTTCCTTGGCGCCCGCATACAGCGTGCGGTTCTCGATCACGATCGTCGGGTCGTCGCACGCGATGGCCGACAGCACGAGGTCGTAGGAGTCCTGTGGCGTCGTCGGCATGCAGACCCGGATGCCCGGGATGTGCAGGAGCAGCGCCTCGAGGTTCTGCGAGTGCTGCGCACACGCGCCGGGACTGTTGCCCTGCTGCGTGCGGATCGTCAGCGGCGCCGACGTGCGGCCCGCCGAGACGTACCGGACGTTGGCGGCCTGGTTGGCGATCTGGTCGAAAGCGACGAGCGAGAAGTCGATCCACATGATCTCGACGATGGGGCGGCGACCGAACGATGACGCGCCCACGGCCGCACCGAGCATCGCGGTCTCACTGATAGGGGTGTCGAAGACGCGGTCGCCGAACCGCTTCTGCAGTCCGCGGGTGACGCCGAAGACGCCACCCGGCTTGGCGAGGTCCTCGCCGTAGAGCAGCGTCTCGGGCATCTCCTCGAGGGCACGGGCGAGGGCTGCGTTGATGGCGCCGCCGAAGTTGAGCTTCACGGTCTCAGGCATAGAGGTGCTCCCCTGCGGTTTCGGGTGCGACCAGCGGATCGGACAGGGCAGCGGCCGCGGCCGTGTCCATCTCCTCGCGGGCGCGTTGTTCACAACGGTCGAGTTGGGCTTCGCTCGCTCCGGCGGAGGCGAGCTCGCGGCGCAGCCGCGCGATGGGTTCGAGCTTGGCGTCGGCCTCGAGCTCACCGGCGGGCCGGTACTGCTCGGCGTCGCCGATGTAGTGGCCGACGATGCGCTGCGTGTGCGCCTCGATGAACGAGGGACCGCGACCCGAGATGGCGGCCTCGAGCGACAGCTTCACCGCGGTGCGGACCTGAGCCAGATCGTTGCCGTCGATGCGCACAGCCGGTATACCGAGCGCCGTGGCACGCTGCGACAGGTCGGGGTTGGCGACCATGTCGTTGATCGGCGTCAGCTCGGAGTACCGGTTGTTCTCGCAGATGAAGATGACACCGAGTTTCAGGGCGGCGGCGAAGTTCATCGCCTCGGCGACCGCGCCCTGGTTCATGGCGCCGTCTCCGAAGACCGCCACGGCGACGCGGCCCGAACCGTCGAACTTGCCGGCCAGCGCGGCACCGGCCGCGATGGGAGCTCCGGCTCCGACGATCGAGTTCTCACCGTGGAAGCCGTACTGGGGTGCGGAGAAGTGCGCTGACCCGCCGCGACCACCGTTGACGCCCGACGTGCGACCCATGAGCTCGCCGAAGATCTCGCGCGGCGGCACTCCCCTGGCGACGGCCCAGCCGTGGCCACGGTACGTCGCGTACAGCGCGTCGCGTTCTCGCAGCTGGCTGCACGCGGCGACGGCGATGCTCTCCTGGCCGATCGCCAGGTGGACCGAGCCGACGATATCCTCGCTGAAACGCAAGTCGCGGATCTTCTCTTCGAGCGCCCTGATGCGCCACATGGCGTTCAGGTCCTCGAGACCTTCGTTGATGCGGGCGTTCATCGCGTTTCCTTCCACGGGCGAGGATTGCTGGTGAGCGAGGCGGTCCACATGTCGACTGCCGCGCAGCAGATCTGGGTGGCCTGGCCGACGGACTTCTCGCCGGCCTCGATCTCGATGAGCGGGATCTCCGGATGCTCCACGAGCCATCCGCTCAGGACCTCGGTGAACGATGTCTTCGTCGCGCGGGACTTGAGGGCCAGCTCGTAGACGACATCGTGTGCGTCCTCGCGACCCAGGTGGGGGGCGAGCGAGATCATGACGGCTTCGCTCATGATGAGTCCGCCGTCGACGGCGAGGTTCTCGCGCATCCGCTCCGGATAGACGGCGAGCTCGCGGGTGAGCTCGACGCTCAGTTTGAGGGCCGAGCTTGCATTGACGAACAACGCAGGCAGCAGCGTCCATTCGACCTGCCACTCGCCCGTCGAACGCTCGTGTCCGGCCTCGGCGGCCCGCGAGAGTCCCGCGGCGGCCGAGCGGGCGGCGACCGACAGGCCGATGATCGATTCGCAGTAGATCGGGTTGGCCTTCTGCGGCATGGTCGAGGAGGCGCCGCGGTGGTGGCCCTTGGCCTCACCGAGCTCGCCGATCTCGGTGCGGGACAGGTCGGCGACCTCGCGGGCGAGGCGCGTCGTCGTCGCGGCAGCACCTGCGGCGATGTCGGCGGCATGCACGATCGAATCCCGCGCCACGTGCCACGGGATCACGGCGTCGACGAGACCGAGGCGCTCGGCCACGAGCGTGCGGATCTCAGCGGCATCGTCCCCCAGGCCTGCCGACGTGCCGCCGGCGCCGAACAGGGAGATGCAGCGCACGTCGTCGCGCGCCGCGAGCAGCCGGAGCCGGTGCCGCGTGACTTCCGCGAGGAACACTGCGAGTTTGGCGCCCAACGTCGTCGGCACGGCCTGCTGGCCGTGCGTGCGTCCGGGCATCACCGTCATGGCGTGCTCGGTGACGAGTGCCGCGAGACCGGAGCCGAAATCGGCCAGCCGGCACTCGAGCAGCGCGAGAGCCTCGTCGAGCTGCAACGCCAGGCCGCTGTCCATGATGTCCTGCGTCGTGGCACCGAAGTGGACACTGCCGCGGTCATCCTCCGACAGGGCAGCGTCGATCTGGCGCACGAGACCCAGGATCGGATAACCGATCGTGCGGGCGCTCTGCCACAACGACTCGTGGTCGATGCTGTCGGGATCGGCGCACACCGCTTGGATCGCGGACGCCTTGTGCTCGGGGATGATCCCGAGCGTGCCCTGGGCGTGGGCGAGCGCGCCCTCGACGGCTTTCCACGCCTCGACCGTGCGATCCGCGGAGAATAGCTCGGCCATCTCGACATCACCGTAGAGGTGCTGCAGAAGGTCGAAGGGAGTGGCGTTCTGCGTCATCAGTTCATTTCCAATCCACCGTCGACGTTGATCGCCTGACCGGTGATGAAGGCGGCGAGGTCGCTGGCCAGGAACGCTACGAGTCCCGCGAGTTCGGCGGGTTGTCCTACGCGCCCCAGGGCGGTCTTGTCGGCGAGTTCGTCGAGATAGCGCTGCCCCGCGCCGGCTCCGAACTCGGCATCGCGGTCGCGCATGATGCCCGCCCACATGTCGGTGAGGAACACACCGGGGCAGACGGCATTGACGCGGACGGCCGGACCGTAGGCGAGCGCCGCCGACTTCGTGAAGGACAGCAGGGCGGCCTTGCTCGCCGCGTAGTCGGCCGCGTTGGCTCGACCCGAGCGGCCTGCGACGGACGAGAGGTTGATGACGCTGGCCCCGGGGCGCATCCGCTCGGCGGCGGCCTGGGTGGTGGCGAAAACTCCGTTGAGGTTGATCGTCAGCGTCCGCGCCCAGTGCGCGGGCGTGAGCTCGGCGATCGGTTGCGTCCGCATGATGCCGACCGCGTTGACGAGCACGTCGAGCGACTCCCTACCGGCAGCTTCGCAGGCGAGTGCGGGGAGCTCGCTGCACACGGTCAGGTCCGACAGGTCGACGGCCAGTGCCAACGCTTTGCCCCATTCGGACAGGCCCGCCACGGCGTCGTCGAGGCGGGGCGAGGGCAGGTCCGCGAGGACCACCGTCGCTCCGTGCTCGGCGAAGATCCGGGCGCAGGACACGCCGAGGCCACCGGCACCACCGGTGACGAGGACGAGCTTGCCGGCGAAGTGAAATACGGGCGTACTCATGAGCGCGGCACCTGGGCCTCGCCGGTCTCCATCGAGGCATACAGCGCCTCGGCCAGCGCCAGCGTCTTGACGTTGTCCTCGGCAGCGGTGGGAGCCTGCGCCCCTGTGGCGATCCAGCGCAGCAGCCCGGCCATGGGCCCGATGAACGCATCGGGGATCCAGCGCCGGGTCACCGGGTAGGGCAGCCAGCCGTCCGTGGGCAGCGTGCGGCTGAAGATCTCCGCCGTGTCGGGACGGCCACGCGGATAGTCGTAGAGCAGACCGAGGGTGCCCCGCACGGATCCCTCCGACCCGTCGAGGCGGAACTCCGCGCGGTAGTCGCCGCCGAGATTCTCATGGTTGACGTGCAGCGTCGCCCGGGTGCCGTTCGCGAACAGCAGGGTTGACATCGTGCGCGTCTCCCCCGTCGCGACCTGTCCGGGACGGCGACCTCCGGCGCAGAACACCTTGACCGGGTCACCCAGGATCGAGCGGATCGCATCGAGGTAATGGATTGAGTGGTAACTGATTTCAAGGCGCTCGGACACGACGAGCCAGTGCCACGCCGACCAGTCGGTCGCGATGTCGACGTGGAAGCTCATCGTCGTGGCCTCGCCGATCCAGCCCGCCGCGAGGGCAGCGCGGGCGACACTGACGCCTTCGTCATAGCGCATCTGTTGGTTGACCGCGATCTTGCGGCCGTGCTCGGCCGCCAGGGCGATGAGCTCGTGGGCGGTGTCGAGGTCGGGAGCGAAGGGCTTCTGGCACAGCATGTCCTTGCCTGCGCCGATCGCAGCCCGCACGATGTCGGGCTGCGCGTGGGCGACGACCGCGATGTCGACGACCTCGACCTGCGGGTCGGCCAGGAGCTCCTCGAGTGACGAGTAGACCCGCGGCAGGCCGAACTTCTCCGCGACCGTCTTGGCGCGGACGCCGTCGAGGTCGAAGATGCCGACGACCTCGAGGCCCGCGGCGCGGTAGGCCGGGAGGTGCGCGTTCTCGATGATCGCCCCGGCTCCCACGATCGCGATCCGACGGCGGTGGTCGACGGGCACGTGGATGTCAACGGCGTCGACGAGGCCGGTCAGTTGCTGGACGCCGTTCACAACGCGCCACCTTCCTGCTGGGGCTTGATGGCATACACGCGAGCGGCGGTGCCGGCATAGATCGCGGTCCGCTCGTCCACCGTGAGCGGGGCGAGGACCTCGGCGACGACATCCCACCAGCGCGCATAGCCGCCGGCGAGCGTGCTGACGGGCCAGTCGCTGCCGAACATGAGGCGATCGGCCCCGAACTGTGCGAGAGCATGCTGGACGTAGGGTTCCAGGTCGCTCGCGCCGTAGTCCGGTCCGGCGGCGGTGTCGAGGCCGGAGAGCTTCGCCGTCACGTTGGGCGCCGCGGCGGCCGCGGTCAGCAACGATGCCCACGGCTCCCAGCCGCGATCGGCGATCGCCGGCTTGGCGAGGTGGTCGATCACGATCTGGAGGTTCGGGAAGGCAGCGGCCAGACGCGGCACGTGCTCGAGATGGCGCGGCAACACCGACACCACGTCGTAGGCCAGACCGGCCCGTTCGACCAGCCGCAGCCCCTCGAAGACCGAGTCCTGCAGGATCCAGTCGGGGTCGGGCTCGTCGTGGATCTGGTGCCGGATGCCGACGATGCGGCTATCCCGGCGGTAGCGCTCGAGGGCCCGAGCAGCCTCGGCCGGGTCTTCGAGCGCCAGCCACGCGACGATGCCCACGACGCGCTCCCAACGGTCGGCGATGGCGATCATCGCGTCCGTGTCGGCGTAGGAGCCGGCCGCCTGGACCAGGATCACGTCGTCGACCGCGCTGGCCGCGACGTCGGGTTCGACGTCGGCGACATCGAACGTGCGGTGGATGGAACCGAGTTCCGTTGTGAGCCAGGGGTAGTCGACCTTGGCAAGGTCCCAGAAGTGTTGGTGCGCGTCGATGACGCGGAACCTCTCGGTCATTCGGTGCACCGTTCCTCGGCGCGCTGCGCGTGGAGCGACCAGACGAGCGAGAGCTCGGCGAACGCCGGCACCTCGTCGAGCTCGACCCACCCGTCGACGAACGCGAGCATCTGCTGCTGCCAGCGATTGTTGGCGGGGTCATCGGCGAGGGCGGCCGCCACAGCGGCGTAGTCGTCGGTGTCGATGAGATGGAACAGGTCACCACCCTGACGCCAGATCGCCCAGTCACGCACGCCGGCCGACGTCAGGCTCGCCAGCAGATCGCTCGGGACGCTGCGGTGCGCCTCGACGTAGGCCAGTTCCTGGCCCGGGACCAGGGTGCTGTGCAGGGCGCTCAGGCGCAGACCCGCGCTCATGACCGCGGCGCGCTGCCCGCGGCGGCCAGCTCGGCGGCAGTCGCGCCCGACGGCGCCACCGGACCGGTTGGCCCCGAGGGGATCTCGTTGATGGTCCGGATCCGTGAGCGCTGCTGGCGACGCAGCGCGACGGTGTACATGCCGGCGGCGACGATGAGCACGACACCCTCGATGAGTCCCTGGTAGTTGGCGCCCAGATTCAGGATGTTGAAGCCGTTGGCGAGCGTGATGAGGATGAGCGCGCCCACCAACGACTTCATCACGTTGCCAAGGCCACCGAACAGCGACGTGCCGCCCAGGATCGCCGCGGCCAGGGCCGTGAGCTCGAGGCCGCTGAGGCCGGTCGGGTTGATCGAGCCGAGGCGTGCGGCGTACACGACACCGACGAACGCAGCGGCCGTGCCGTTGAGCACGAACGCGAGCACGCGGTAACGGTCCACGGCGATGCCGGACAAGCGGGCGGCCTCGGGATTACCGCCGGTGGCGTAGAGGCGACGACCCACGGTGGTGTAGCGCAACACCAGGGCCGCGACGAGGACGATGACGATGAGGTACATGACGCGCTGCGTGAGCTCGACCGTGAAGATGACGCCGGGGACCAGCGACATCGCGGTGAGGACGACGCCGAGGCCGGCGAATACGAGGATGCCCGGGCGCCGCCAGTTCTGCACGGCACGCCGCGCGGACCAGATCTTGAATGCGCCGATGGCGAGCAGCAGGAGGCCGAGGACGAGGTAGAGGTTGGGGGTGATGAAGCGGCCCGAGTCCATGGCGCGCAGGCTGTCGCGGGCTGAGCCCTCGGCGGCGGTGACGGTGCGGCCGTCGGTGATGATGAGGACGAGCCCACGCACGGCGGTCAGCGTCCCGAGCGTGACGATGAACGCGTTGATGCCGATGTATTGCACCACGACACCGTTGAAGAGACCGATTGCCGCGCCACCGATGAGGGCCAGCGCGAACGCGAGCCAGAAGCCGATGGAGTCGAGCATCGACAGGCAGATCGCCGCTCCCAGCCCGGCCACCGACCCGACCGAGAGGTCGAAATTGCCGGTGATGAGCACGATCGTGGTGGTCACCGCGATGATGCCCAGCAGGGCCGCCTGGTCGAGGATGTTCGAGATGTTGTTCGGCGAGAGGTACGAAGGCTGACCCTGGCTGGCGGTGGCGAAGCTCAGCACCACGATCAGGACCGCGAACGCGTACACGACGCCGGCGTTGCTGGGGTGCAGCCAGGCGGGCAGCGTGAACCGCGCGGCCCGGGTTGAGTCAGACATGAACAGCCTTTCGTACGACGTCGGACTCGAGTCCGTGAGCCAGCATGATGAGTTCTTCTTCGTTGGTGTGATCAGCGGGCATGTCGGCGACGATGCGCCCACCCCGGACCACGAAGATGCGCGTCGCGACCGACAGCAGCTCCTCGAAGTCGCTGCACGCCACGATCACGCCGCGCCCCTCGGTCGCGAGCTTGCCCACGATGCCGAACAGGTCGGCCTTGGCGCCGACGTCGACGCCCGCAGTGGGCTCGTCGAGCAACCAGACCCGCGTCTGCGCATACAGCCACTTGGCGAACACGACCTTCTGCGCGTTGCCGCCGGACAGCTCGCTCGGCAAGGCGTCGACCCCGGAGGCGACGATGCCCAGGTCGTCGATCGCCTGCTGGGCGCGGGCGCGTTCGCGATGCTCCTGCGGAATGAAGCGGCGCCGCGATAGTCGGTTGAGGTCGGTGAGGCTGATGTTCTTCCAGATCGGCTGATCCATGTGCAGACCCTGGTTGATCCGGTCCTCGGGAACGTAGGCGATGCCGGCCTTGACCGAGGCGCGCGGCGAGCGCGCGATCGTGGTGCCGTCGACCAGCACGTCGCCCGTCGCGGAGGCGTCGCTGCGGAAGATGCCGTTGAGGATCTCGGAGCGACCCGAGCCCAGCAGACCGGCGAGGCCGACGACCTCGCCGGCGCGCACGTCGAAGGAGATGTCACTGATGCCGTTGGCGGCGTTGAGGTCTCGGACCTCGAGGACGACGTCGCCGATACCGCCGCCGGGAACCCCACCCATCTGCAGAGCAAGCAGATCACGGCCCGCGATCGCCTGGATCAGCCGGTCCTCGGTGAGATCGGCGGTCTTCTCGTCGAGGATCGCGCGGCCGTCACGCAGCACGGTGACGTGGTCGGTGATCTCGAGGATCTCGTCGAGAAAGTGCGAGATGAACAAGAACGTGGTGCCCGCGGACGCGAGTCGCTGCACCGCGTCGAGCACGATGCGGCGTTCGGACTCCGACAGCGAGGCTGTCGGCTCGTCCATGATGACGAGTTCTGCACCCAGCGCGAGCGCCTGGAGGATCGCGATCATCTGGCGCGTGCCGATCGGCAGCGTGCTGACCGTCGCATCGGGATCGATCTCGTAGCCGAGGCGGTCGACGAGCTCGGCGAACCGCTTGCGCATATCGGCCGTGGCACGCCACGGTCCCCGTTCTCCGAGGAAGACGTTCTCCAGGGCGGAGATGGTGGGGACGAGCGGGACGTGCTGGTGGATCGTGGCGAGCCCGGACCGCTGGGCGTCGCCGGGGTCCCGCCACGTCCGTTCCTTTCCGTCCCAACGCATCTCGCCCGTCGAGGGAGACTGGACTCCGCACACGCACTTGATGAGCGTCGACTTACCGGCACCGTTGGCACCGACCAGGCCGTGCACCGACCCCCGCGTCACGCGCAGGCTCACGCCACGCAGGGCGGTCGTGCCGTTCGGGAACGTCTTCGTGATCTCCACGAGCTCCAAGATCGGCTGCCCGTTGTCGGTGTCGTGCATGGTTGGAGTGTGTCCTTCGCTCTTCGTGAGTACTGACGATCAGGGCGCGACTACCACTGGGGGTCGCAGTCGGCCACGTTGTCGGCCGTGATCGCCGGCGTGTCATACGTAACGAACTCCGCCTTGCCCGTGTTCTCGCCTGTGAGGTGGTCGTACATCGTCTGCATGGCCAGCTCGCCGAGGTCGAACGGCTTGTAGCAGACGGTGCCGTAAAGCGTGCCCGCCGTGACTCCCTCGATGCCGAGCTTGGCGCCACCGATGCCGATGACCTTCGCCTTGGAGCCGGCCGACTTGACCGCTTCGGCGCAGCCGACGCCCATGTCGTCGCTCTCGGCGTAGAACAGGTCGATGTCGGGATTTGCGGCGAGCATGTTCTGACAGGCGGACTGCGAGGCTTCTGTGGTCCAGTCGCCGGGCTGCTTGGCGACCACGTCGAACGTCACGCCCGCGGCCTTGGCCGGGTCGAGGAACTTGGCGAAGCGCAGCACCACCTCGGCGAAGCCGGCCGCGCCTTCGATGACGGCCATCTTGCCGCCTTCGGGGAATGCCTTCAAGGCGAGCTCACCGGCGGTGGCACCGGAGTTGAGCTCTTGCTGCGTGACGAGCGCGTCGAGCGACGGGTACACGTCCTCGAGTTCGCGCTCGTTGGGGTCACCGACCTGCGAGGCGACCGCGATGGTCGGGATGTTCGCGGCCGCGAGCTGGTCGACCAGGCCGGTGGCGACACCGGAGTCGACGGGTAACAGGAGCACACCGTCGGGCTTCTGGCCTATGAGGTCCTGCACGTCGTTGGCCTGCTTCTCGGTCTCGCCCTGGGCGTCGAGCTGCACGACTTTGACGCCGAGCTCGTCGGCCTTGGCCTTGATGCCGTCGCCGATCGAGGACGGGAAGGGGAAGCTGAGCCCCAGGTTGGAGACACCCACGGTAAAATCCTGCGCCGAAGATCCGGAGTCCGTTTTCTGGTCGGGGGCGCCGGCCTGGCCACATGCCGAGAGGGCGAGCAGCAGACTCGCTGCGGCCCCGATTACGAGCGGGTTCTTTCGCATGCGTGTCTCCATTTTCCGGGGGTGCGCAAGTGCGCGGTGCTGAGATTCGGTCGTTGCGCCCGGTGCGGCCACCGAAATGGTCCACAAGCGTTGCCAGGGTGTTCAACCGTCCCCTCGCGCCGAGGCTCGAGACCGTGATCAAACGTTTGAACACGCTTACCGTAGGTGACTCACTTCATACTTGGCAAGCCTTTCGGCCAAGTTTGTCAACGGGGTCACGCGAGATTGCGCCGAGGGCGTCAGGGCGCTTCCGAGGCGGCCGTCGCTCGGCAGTACTCGCCAGAGGCCACCTGCGACCGACGCGCTTCGACATGTCGTGACGATGCGTGGCGGGCCCGGCACCGCACCGAGTCGGGAGCCGCAGGTCTGATCAGTCCGCTACCACCACGGGTGAGGCGAGACGAAACTCGTTGCACAGCAATGAGATAAAGTCGCTTCCACGTCAGTGGATATCAAGACCGTTGCACGGCCCTCCAAGCGAATTAGTACCCACAGCTCGGTGGCAACCCCACTCGCAAGATCCGGCTACACCCAGCCTGGTTGCTCTCATGCCCCTAACCCCCACAGAGGGGCTTAAGCCACAACACGTCGCCAACCTCGACAGACAGCGCTGGACCTACGCCAGCATGAGAGATGGATTCCGGCCTGCCGGACGGCTATACCGCGACGACGAGCTGGCCACGATTCTCACCGATTCAGCGCGGCGAAGTTCGCCATAAACGGCCTGCGAATGGAGGCGCAGAAATTCGGTGGCTCCTTCGACGCCGATACAGTAACCCAACGCGGATCCTTCTGCACTGGAGCACTACCGTTCCGGAGATCCAGAACTCTCCCGACAGCCCCTTTCATACTGTCGGAAATCGAGACGATGGCTGCGCTTGAGGCGATGAGTCGGCCGACCTTACCGTCCGGTCCTCCGTTGTAAGGCGTTGATCCCCAATACATTTACAGATCGGCTCGCGCTTGTCAGCAGATCACAGTCGACCGGTGAGGAACGCCGGCGTCTCATGCGTTACACCGCTGACGGCGGATCTCCGAGACGCTCGTCGCCGCCCACGCCAATCTGCCGCGCTTCACCAACCCGCCGCACCGATGGCAGGAACCACTCAGAGCTGTGCTCGACCCATCAATCGTTATCAAGAAACACCGTTCATCGTTACCAAGACACACCGTCAATTTCACGTAGGCGTCGGCGGCGTTACTGCACCATTTCTTCACGTGCCGCGAAATGGGGGATATCGCGCCACGCTGATCGGTTGGGCACGGCTGCAATGGGGAGGAACACATGCGCCAACCAACGGCCGCACTTGCCGTTGCAGTCACCTGCGTTCTGATCGCCGGGTGCAGCAGCACAAAAGGCAACGCCGAGGCGACGACGACCACCCGATCAATGATTCCGCGTCCACTTGTTGAGCGTGAGCTGGCCGGGTTGCTGCTCAGCCCCGAACAGGTGAACGCCGCTATGGGGGCGGCCGGAATGACGGTCACGAATACCCAGACCTCGATGTCTGACAACAGCGCCACCATGGCGCCTCAGGAGTGCCTCGCCATCGACGGTGCGGCGGAGGCCCCGGTCTATGCCAACAGCGGTTACTGGGCCGAGCGCGATCAGAGCCTCAACGACGGCGATCACTTCACGCACTACCTCAAACAGGCAGTGGTGTTATTTCCCGTCGTGGAAAAAGCTGGCGCCTTCTTCGATGCCTCCACCCAGCAGTGGCCGGCTTGCCACCAGTACACCCACACGCAGAGCGAGTCGCAGTGGTCAGTCGGGC
>NZ_JAVROT010000315.1:0-6442 GCF_032162605.1 Mycobacterium sp.
TTCGTCGCGTTCGACGTCACCGAACTCCTCGACCGTGCCGCGCACGACGCCCTTCGGATCTATCCCGGTCTGCAGGTGACCCTGACGCCGTCGCCGTCCAAGCTGATAGTCGGGCTGCCCGCGGGGCTGCGGCTGGTGATCGACAACGCCATTGCGAATGCGGTCAAGCACGGCGGCGCCTCGGAGATACGGCTGAGCGTCGTGAGTTCCGTTGCCGGCGTGGAGATCGCGGTCGACGACAACGGTGCAGGAGTGCCGGAGGAAGAGCGCACCGCCGTCTTCGACCGGTTCGCCCGCGGCTCGACGGCGTCGCGTTCGGGTTCGGGACTGGGTTTGGCGCTGGTCGCCCAACAGGCCGAATTGCATGGCGGCACAGCACTGCTGGACGTCAGTCCCCTTGGGGGCGCACGACTGTTGCTGCGACTTCCCGGTTTCAGTGCCGCCTGAGCGTGCCCGGCAGGCGCACGTGGGCATCCGCCTGGTCGAACATCCCGCGAGCGAACTCGTACCAGAGTTGCCTCATCGGGGGTCCCAGTTCGGCGAGGGTCTGCTCGTGCCCCGATCCGAGCATTGGTGCGCTCGCCCAGTCGGCGGATGACCCCATCAGGAAGGGAAGCTCGATGCAGTGGCAAGCTCCGAGGGGCCCGTCGCTTGGCCGCCAATCGAAACGGTACGTCAGGGCGTGGCCGCCGCCGCGTCGGTGTCGTTTGGCGAATGCGGCCGCGGGACGGCTGAACAGGCGCCCGGTGAAGTACGCGCTCAGGAGTCGGCGCACCATCGGTCCGACCACCGCGACGTCGAACATCGGCGCCATTCGTGGATTCAGCTCGAGGAAGGGCAACGCGTCGTCTGCCGTCGTGCCGATCATGATGGGCACGCGGGCAGCGACGCCGCGGTGACGGGCCTCGACCCGATCGTCGGCCGGCAGCGGATGGTGCCCGGTCTGAGGCCCGAAGGGCATTTGCGCCTGCGCGCCGAAGCCGACCGCCGCCGAGGCAGCGGCCAGCTGCGCCGCCAGCAGTTCTTCGGTGGTCGCCGTCTCGAAGCTACCGCCAAGAGCGTCGCGCGCCGCGGCCCCCATGGCGTGGCTCATCGCGGCACGGCCACGCTGGACTCCGAGCGGGGCGCTCTGCAGGATTGCGCGGTGGAAGAGGTTCTCGGCCCCGTCGGCAATCATCAGATAGGGGGCGGAGTCCGCCCCCGCGGACTGGCCGAAGACGGTGACGTTCGTCGGGTCGCCGCCGAAGCCGCCGATGTTCTCGCGGACCCATCGGAGAGCGGCAATCTGATCGAGCAGGCCCAGGTTGGCCGGTGACACGCCGTCGATCGCGAGATACCCGAAAATACCGAGGCGGTAGTTCACGGTGACGGTGACGACGTCACCCTCGTCGGCCATCGCCGACAGGTCGTACGAAGGGGCTTGGCCGCTGCCGCTCACATAGGCGCCACCGTGGAAGAACACCATGACGGGGCGCGCGGTGCCGTCCGGCAGGGGAGCGACGACGGCGAGGGTGAGGCAGTCTTCGTCCTGCGACAGATCGTCGAGCAGCGACCCGACGACGAATTCGAGGCGCGAGGGGAACTGCGGGCACGCGGCCCCGCGTGCGATCGCGTCGATCACCCCGTCTGGGGTGGCCACCGGGGTGGATTCCTGGAATCGGCGTGCATGCGCGTAGCGCAGCCCGAGCGCGCGAATCAGCCTGCCGTCGCGGAGAACCCGGAACCGGCCGGCGGGCAGCGTCAACACGTCGTCGTCCATGGCCTCAACCGACATTACGGGTCCGGGGCCCGGGATCTCGCCGCTTGGGAGCCCTCGCGGTCGTAACATCGCCCCACATGGACGGTGGCGTGGCAACCGGCGGGCACATTGTTCTCGCCGAGGCCGACGGCGGGGCGTATCGGTCGCTGCGGCAGCGGCCGGTAACTCGGGCCGAGCGCTATGCCCTCGGCAAGAGTCTGCGCAAAAGGGTGCCGCGGAAATCGCTCGCGGACTGGACGGCGCCGTCCGACCGGCCGACTCCGGTTGACCTCATCAACGCCAGCCACCAGGGCAGAGTCGACCGGCTGATCCCGATCCGGGTCGGTCGCATGATCGATTCGCCGTACGGGTTCCTTCGCGGCGCCGCCGTCGTGATGGCATCCGACGTCGCGCGGCTGCCGGCGACCGGCATCACGCCCGTCGTCTGCGGTGACTCGCATCTGGGCAACTTTGGGTTCTACGCCTCACCGGAGCGGGACCTGGTGATCGATCTCAATGACTTCGACGAGGCGCATCCCGGCGGCTGGGAATGGGATCTGCGCCGGCTGGTTGCCAGTATCTGGGTGGCCGGTCGTCACAACGGGACGTCCGAGAAGCACTGCGGCGCGTCGGTGCGGTCCTGTGTCAGCGCCTACCGTCACGAGCTGCGACGACTGGCGGACCTGCCGCTCTTCACCCGGTCCTTCGTGCGACTGGACGTCGACCGGCTCGCCGCCGAGACGGCGGGCCCGCTGCAGCGACAGGTCACGCGTTCGGCCGAACGGGCACGGCACCGTACCGGCGACCGGGCGCTTCCCCGCTTCACCCACGAGGTGGACGGTCTGCGAAGGATCGTCGAGGAACCGCCCCTGATCACCCGGCCCGGCGCGCGCGAGGCGGAGGCACTGGCCGAAGCCCTCGACGACTACCTGGAGACCCTTCCCGCGTACTGGCGACGCGTTCTCGGCGGCTACACCCTCGTCGACGTCGCGCACAAGGTGGTCGGGGTGGGCAGCGTCGGCCTGCGCGCCTACGTGGCGCTACTGGAGGGCTCCTCAGCCGAGGACGTGGTGTTCCTGCAGCTCAAGCAGGCTCGGCGGTCGGTGCTGGCGCGCTACGTACACGGCGATTCGGCGTGGCACGCGCATCAGGGTCAGCGGGTGGTCGAGTACCAGCAGTCGCTGCAGACGGTGAGCGACCCGCTGCTGGGCTGGACCACCATGGGCGGTCTGCAGTACTACGTGCGGCAGTTCCGCAATATGAAGGGCCGGATCCCGTTGGATTCGATGGATGCATTCGCGCTCGCCGATTATGCGGGAGTCGTCGGACAGCTGCTGGCCAAGGGGCATGCCAGAACCAGCGGCGCCTCGATGATTGCCGGGTACATGGGCGGCTCCGACCGGGTGGACAAGGCGCTGTGCACGTTCGCACGGCGCTATGCCGACCAAACCGAAGCCGACCACGCGGCTCTGGTCGCCGCCGTCGCCCGCGGACTGCTGCCCGTCGAGCGCGGGGTCTAGAAGAACCGCCTCAGGCGCAGTCGGCGCAGATCATCCGGTCGCCGACCTGCCTGGCGAGGCGGTGGCTGTGCTGCACCAGGAAGCAGCTCGAGCAGGTGAACTCGTCGGCCTGCTTGGGGACGACTCGGACGGTGAACTCCTCACCGGAGAGGTCTGCTCCCGGAAGTTCGAAGTCCTCGAGTTCCTGCCCGTCGTCGACGTCGAGCACGGCGGTCGCGGCGTCGTTGCGACGACCGGCCAGCGCCTCCAACGACTCATCGGCGACGTCGTCGGTTTCCTTCTGACGAGGGGCGTCGTAATCAGTAGCCATTTTTGGTCCTTTCGGTCTTGAGCTGGCGTCACCACAACGTGAACGGTGCGCAGCTTGTTCCCGTCCACGAACCACGCCAAACGCCGATGTTCGGCTTCACCTCGATTCACGTTGACAATCCAGCCGAATCCCAGTGCACGCTCAGGAACCGGCCACTCCGTCGACGTCGTCCCGGGGCAACAGGACGGTCCGATCGAACGGGCCGCCGTGTGCGGCAGCGTACGCGACTGCTTCGTTTACTTGGCTCAGCTGGAACGTCGTCACGGCTTCGTGTCTGAGATCGAGGACGCCACTGCGGATCATCTTGATCAGACGGTGATTCGCCGTTCGCGTGTACATCCACTGACCCCGAACGGTCACCGAATTCCGCATCAGCCATGGATACGGCGGCTCGAGGTCGCCTCCCCCGAGCGTGCCGACGCCGCCCATGAGCACGACGCGGCCGTATGGACGCACCGTCATGGCCGTAGTCCGCACCGGGCCGGTGCCCGCGCTGGGCGGCAGCAGATCGAGCACGACGTCGATCGAATCCGGTGCCGTCGCCTGCATGGCGGACCGGTCGGTGTCGCCGTCACCGGTTAGCGTCACCGTGCGGATCCGTTCGCCGAACCGCAATTTCAGGTCATCGAGGATCCTCTGGTTGCGGCCTGGGTAGACGACGGCGGCGGCTCCCATGGCGAGGGCGACGGCCACGCCCGCACTGCCGAAGTTCCCGGTCGCCCCATCGATGAGTACGGTCTCGCCCACCTGTAGATCGGCGGCCAACAGGCCGCCGTAGGGCACCAGCAGCACGCCGAGTGCCGTCCACCGCGGCACGTCAGACTGGGTCGACGTCGCCGAGTGCGACGGCGTTCTCCGTCGGCACCAGCATCCGCTCGGAGAAGGGCCCGTCGTGGAAGTAGCGCGAGAGGGCCAGTCCGCCCTCGCCGGCCGAACTCCAGCCCTGCAGGGTGATGTCGGGAGCCACCGCGTCGTCGCGTGACCGGACCGTCGAATCGCACCACACCAGGTCGCCTGGACGGAGTCGGGTGGCGTCGGGACCGGTGGCCACCACGCGGCCGATGCCGCCGACTCCCGATACCACCGGTGGTTCAAGGGGATAGCTGCGCTCGCCACTGAAGACCTCTGCGGCATACGGCGGTATGCAGGTGGCGAGCACCTCGACCAGTACTTCACTTGATCCGATCTGTGGATCGCGAACCTCTCTGAGGGACAGCGGCTTTCCGAATGCCTCGAGCACTGCGGCTTTCATGTGTTTCTCCCTTCGACGTCTTCGGCACCGCCGAATTCAGAGCCGGTCATGCCATGCAAACCGCGCGAGTTCGGCATACGTGGTACGACGTTTACGCATGGATCCCTCACTGACCGATCTTCGCGTCCTGCGTGCGACCGCCGAACGAGGCAGCTTCAGCGCAGCGGCGGCGGAGCTCGGCTACAGCCAGTCGGCGGTCTCCCGGCAGATCGCCGCACTGGAACGGGAAACGGGCGCGACCCTCTTCGAGCGGCACCGGGCAGGCGTGCGACTCACCGAGAACGGTCTGATAGTTCTGCGGCAGGCGCGGGTGGTGCTCGACGAGATCGCCGCTGCCGAGCGTGAACTCACCGGCGCCGAACCCGACGTGCATGACTGCCCGACGGGGTGCAGTTGCTGCGCGTCGACGGCGGGCCCGACGAACGTCGCCGGGCTCTCGTCGCGCGGATGCCGAGACGGCCGTCCCGTGCCGTCGTTGCGGTCATCGATGCGCTTCGGGGTGGGGTACCCGAGCTGATCTCACGTTTCGCGCATCGTGGACGTCTTCCCTCTGTACAACCGATACCCGAGGAGACCATGACCACGTGGCACACCGTCGTCCCGACGGATATGGGCGATCTCACGATCGTCAAGGACGAGACCGGCCTGCGCGGCATCTACTTTCCGCACCACTGGAACCTGCCGAATCCCGATACGTTCGGGCCCAGGCTCGACCGGGATTTCGAGAACGTTACCCGACAGCTCGCGCAGTACCTGGCGGGGGAGCGTCGGCACTTCGAGCTCGAACTTGCTTCCGTCGGTGATGAGTTTCAGCACTCGGTCTGGAGCCTGGTGGCTCGGATCCCGTACGGCGGCACGACCACGTACGGCGACCTCGCCGCCCGAATCGGCGGTGGAGTCACAGCCCAGGAGATCGGTGCGGCGGTGGGCCGCAACCCGCTGTCGATCGTCGTTCCCTGTCACCGGGTGGTGGGACGAAACGGCAAGCTCACCGGGTACGCAGGCGGCCTGGCGCGCAAGCGGCACCTGCTCGAGTTGGAACACGACCAGACGTCGGCCAGTCCGGCACTATGGGAACTTCGTGAACTCCGAGGACGGAGCGTCTACTCAACGTGACGGTCAAACGGGCCTTCGAGGCCGTCGTCTCCGACCACGGGGCGGCGGTTCTGCGGTTCTGCCGTGCCGTGGCCGGACCGGATGACGCCGACGACGCCTGGTCGGAGACCTTCCTGTCCGCGATGAAGGCCTATCCCGAGCTGCCCGCTGACGCGAACGTGGAGGCCTGGCTGGTGACGATCGCGCACCACAAGGCCATCGACGTCACCCGCGCAAGGGCACGACGCGCGATCCCGACCGACGACCTGCCCGAGACCCCGAGCGCCCCCGGCGCGGAACGCGACGACGATCTCGCCGACGCACTCACGCGATTACCCGACAAGCAGAAGCGGGCCGTGGCCTACCACTACCTCGCCGGCCTGCCCTACGCCGAGGTCGCCGCCGTTCTCGGTGGCAGCACCGACGCGGCCCGCCGCGCTGCCGCCGACGGCATCGCCGCTCTGAGACGCACCTACCCGAGAGAGGGACCCGATGATTGACGACCACCTCGTCCGCGACCTGTCGCG
>NZ_JAVROT010000316.1:0-2929 GCF_032162605.1 Mycobacterium sp.
CCGAGATGATTGGTGGCGAACTGAAGCTCCCAGCCCCGTGGTGTGCGGGTCCGCGGGCACGCCATCACGCCGGCATTGTTGACCAGGACGTCCAGCGGCCCGTCCCAGGCGGCCACGAACGACGCGACCGATGACGGGTTGGCGAGGTCCACGGGCGCGACGAAAACGTGCGTGTTGGGGCTGCTGGCCACGATCGCCGCCGCGACACGCTGTCCTGCGTCGGCGTCGCGGACCGCCAGCGTCACCTCCGCGCCGACGGTGGCGAGCGTACGCGCGGTCTCCAGGCCGATACCGGATGCCCCACCGGTCACGATGACCCGGCTGCCGCCCAGATCGATCCCGCCGACGACCTCGGCAGCGGTTGTTTCCCATTTGAAGGGCGTGGTGATGAGTGTGGTCGCAGTCATGATTCGACTCCCGTGTGTTCGACGATGGGTACCGAGGCGGACCGGTAAGCTCCGAATCGGAGGAACCTCCGGTACGCGCTCAGTCTAACCGGAGCAACCTCCGTTTAGCAAATGCCTCGCAAGCATGCGGGCAGGAGAGGATGACCTGTGTCGGAGATGCTCGGCCGACCGGTGCGCGCCGACGCCCGGCGCAACCGTGACCTGCTGCTCGAAGCCGCCGTGCGTGCCTTCGCCAACGACGGGGCCGACGTCACGCTCGACGCCATCGCGAAGACCGCAGGCGTCGGCATCGGGACGCTCTACCGTCATTTCCCGACTCGCGATGCGCTCGTCGAGGCGGCCTATCGCCAGGAGCTCGCCCACCTCTGCGACGCGGTGCCCGGCCTTTTGCGATCACTGCCGCCGGATGAGGCGACGCGCGCCTGGATGGATCGCTTCATCGACTACATGACGACCAAGCGCTACATGGCCGCGGCGCTTCAAGCCGTCATTGCCTCCGGCGGCAACCCCTACGCCGAGAGCCGTGGCCGGCTGATCGCGGCTATCACCGCACTGCTCGACGCCGGTGTCAACGCCGGGACCCTGAGGTCGGACGTCGAGCCCAACGACGTCCTCGTAGCGCTAAGCGGCGTGTCCCTGGCATCCCTGCCAGCCGGCGAGCCAGCACAGCGCCAACAGGCCGGTCGCATCCTCGACCTCCTCGTCGACGGCCTGCGCCACCGCGCTGCGGCTTCGGCCCCCTAGCTACGAATAGACCGGAATATGCAGCTGTTCCATTTAAGCGCGAATTTGCCGGCACCGGTGGTTTGAAGGGTGCGCCAAACCGGTAGCGCCACCGCCCGCTCGGTGGCTACGTCAAGCAGCAACGCATGCCGCAGCGGTGCAACATGTGGCCTGGGCTGAGGTCCGCGTCGATACTGGAGAGTCCACGATGACATGCTCGAAGACAAGCGCTCACGACGCATACGGCGGGATCGAATACGGCGGGTTGCCGGCACCACCCGAAGATCCGAATTATATTGTTCTGCAATAGTATTCGCGCACATGGTGCGGTGTGACCGATCCGTAGACGAACCTCGACGTCCCGACCAGTTGGGAATCCCAGCCCAGCTGTCGGAGGCGCTCGGCTGGCTCGTTGAAACCTTCACAACCCGATGCTCGGAGCCATCGCTGAGCTGGCGCCTCTGAACGTAGTCAGCTTCGTCAATGACGTAAGGATCTAGCGCTGTGCGGGTGGGATCCCGACGATTGTCGATGAGGAATACTCGCCCCCCTGGCCGTAGACATGAAGAGACCAGCGCCCAGAATGCTTCGAAGAGTTCTCGAGGGACGTGGGAAAGCCAGAACGAGAAGAACACGGTGTCGTAGTGCCGGTCGGGCCGCCAAGTGAAGATATCGGCCACTATGTAGGTGACGTGGGTCCGGCCGACCCGCTGTCGATTAATGCTGAGCGTCTCGTCGGATGAGTCGATCACAGCGAGGCTTGCAGCTTTCTGAGCCAGATGCCGGCTCCACCATCCGGTGCCGCCGGCCAATTCGAGGACATCGCCGAGCCTCCCGAACTGATCGGCGGCGTTGGTCACCTGCTGGATTTGACGGTCCCACTCCGCGGCGTCATCGGGGCCGCGATCATAACGGTCACGTCGTCGCCACCACTCGTCGTATTCGGGGGGACGTGCCCGGTAAAAGGCGCGCTGATCGGCAAGCAGATCAGCCTCAACCTCCGGCCCCTCCTGCATCGACTAGATTCCGCCAGCCGCCGATTTGACGAAGAGAAGCCTCGGCGCGGGTCCAGCAAACAGCTGCTCCCCTGCCGCTCGCCCTGTGACCTCCCGACCCGGCTCGATCAGCTCTAACCCGACGCTGTAGCTCCGTCTGCACGGGCGACACTCGGAAGCCAGCGCGCGGACGACGAATACGGCCGGATCGAATACGGCGGGTTACCGGTATGTCTGGCGCTATGCGTGTAGCCGTCTGGCCTGATGACCACTCTGGCGCCCCGCTTGATGCCGTAGCGCTTGGCGCGCGATCGGGGGGGTCGGAGATCACAGAGTCGTATCCATGGACGGCTTCCTGGCCGGTGGTCACGAGGACCTGGACGCTCACCCCGTCGGGGGCGGGTGGCGGCGGCACGTTGTGAGCGGTGACGGTGAGGCGCGGGATGTGGCTGCCTGCAGTGACTTTGATTCCGCGGGGCCCGTTAGTGTTGATGATGACGGGAGCCGGCAGGTTGGATAATGACGCTATTGCGAATTGCTTGCGATTGACTCGCAACTGCTATTTACTGGTGTTATTATGAGTGACGGCCTGCTGCGCAATCCCAACCACACTGGTCACCTGTTGGCTGCCGCTTTGAAGCGGCACAAGGGCAAGCCAGTGCTGTCCCTCGGAGAGGCCACCCTGACGGGCGGCCAGCTCGCCGACCGAATCAGCCAGTACGTCCAGGCGTTCGAGGCGCTCGGTGCCGGTAGGGGCGCTACGGCCGCGGTGCTCTCGCTCAACCGTCCCGAGGTGCTGATGAT
>NZ_JAVROT010000317.1:0-3055 GCF_032162605.1 Mycobacterium sp.
CCACGGTCGCAGAGATCGCCGCTCGTCTGTCCTTGCCGCTCGGTGCGACGCGGTTCCTGGTCGACGACCTGGTGACACAGGGTTATTTGCGGGTGCGTGCCCCCCTCGGTGACTCGATGACAATCGACGAACGACGTGAACTGATAAGAAGGACCCTGGTTGGCCTACGTGCACTCTGACGTAGCCGTCCGAGATCCCGGCTGGACTCCGCGCCAGCCGGGATCCTGACCTATCGTGCCTGTTCAGGCATTGTGCCCGGTCCTGCCAGTGTGGGGCGCAACCTCAAGAGGCTCTCCACCTGCGGGCACACCCGGCTCGCTCCGCTTCAAGATCGGCCGATCTTCGAAATTCCCGTCCCCGGGCTGCTACTTTCTCGTCATTGCTGGTTCAGCTGCTGATCGGCAAGTTTCGAACTGGGGGGGTTCGTCATGGCGGTATGGGGTGAGCACGCTGTCGTTCTCGGCGCGAGCATGAGCGGACTGCTGGCGGCCAGGGTGCTCGCCGACTCCTACCGAACCGTGACGGTGGTGGAGCGCGATGTGCTGCCCGACGATCCAGCCAACCGGCGCGGCGTGCCACAGGGCCGGCACGTGCACGCCCTGCTGCCGCGTGGTGCGCACATCTTGGAGGAGTCCTTTCCCGGGGTTCTCGATGAGTTGGTCGTCGGGGGTGCGCCTGTCTGGGACGACGGGGATGTGTCCAAGTTGTATCAGTCTTTTGCCGGCCACCAGATGCCACGTTCGGGCCTGGCAGCCCTCGATGCCAAGGCCAACGCGATGTACATGGCGAGCAGGCCGCTCCTGGAGTGCCATGTGCGACGCCGCCTGCACGCGTTCGACAACGTGACGATCCTGGAGGGCCAGGACGTGGCTCAGCTGACATCGACGCCGGATCGCAGTCGCGTAACCGGCGTGCGCGTGACCGGCAGCGACGGCGGCACCGAGCAAGAGTTGATGGCCGATCTCGTCGTGGACGCGATGGGGCGGGGTGCGCACACACCGGCCTTTCTGGAGGGTCTCGGGTATGAGCGACCGGTTGAGGACCACATCACCATGCACACCACCTACGTCAGCCAACTGCTGCGAATACCGCCGGGCACCCTCGAGGAAATGCTGGCCCTCATCAGCCCCGCACCGGGACGGCCCACCGGGATGTTCCTCACCGGCTATGAGCACGACCAATGGATCTTCACGGTCTTCGGGATGGTCGGACACGAGCCGCCCCGCGAGCTGGCCGGAATGTTGTCCTTCGCCGAGGATTACGCCCCGGCGCACCTACTGGCGGCAGTGCGGGCCGGTGAGCCAATCGCTCCGGTGGTTCGACACCGAATGCCGTCCAGTCAGTGGCGACGCTACGACAAGATGCGACGATTCCCCGACGGCCTCCTGGTCACCGGCGACGCCATCTGCAGCTTCAACCCGATCTACGGGCAGGGCATGACGGTCGCGGCGTTGGACGCCGTGGCACTGCGAGAGTCGTTGCGCCGCGGGGTCAGCGACCTGCCGCGGCGTTACTTTCGCGCCGCGGCGAAGTCGATCAGGGTGGCCTGGCAGCTCGCAGCGGGTTCTGATCTGGCTTTCCCGGAGGTGCAAGGACGACGCACGCCGTCGATGCGGATGACCAACCGTTTTGTCGAGTGGGTGATGACCGCATGTGAGTCCGACCCGGTGGTGGGTGCCCAGTTGTACAAGGTGACGGGGCTGGTCGACTCGCCGACCCGAATGCTCCACCCGTCGTTTCTCTACCGAGTCGCGGCTGCCAACCTGCGTCGCCGCCAACGTGTTTCGCCGCCCCAGCCAGCCGGCGTGCCAGGCATATGACGGCTGCACGCCGACACCAGACACGTCGTCGAAGTGACCGCGGCGCGACGTGTTCCTGTGTACACACTGCAGCGTTCCCATCGGGCTAGCGAAATAGTCCCGCTTTGCGGCGACGCGGTGCGAGGATGCCGACATGACAATCGTCTTGGTGCACGGCAACCCGGAGACCGACGCGATCTGGGGCCCACTCGTCGATGCGCTCGGGCGTGACGATGTGGTGCGGTTGTCCCCACCGGGATTCGGGGCCGCCCGGCCGGACGGCTTCTCGGCTACCTACCTGGCCTACCGGGACTGGCTCGAAGACGAGCTCGGGGCGATCGACCAACCGGTCGACCTCGTGGGACACGACTGGGGCGGTGGCCACGTGGTCAACGTCGTCATGCACCGCCCCGACCTCGTGCGCAGCTGGACCAGCGATGTGCTCGGATTGTTCGACCCCGACTACGTGTGGCACGACCTCGCCCAGGTCTGGCAGACATCCGGCGAGGGCGAGCAGCTGGTCGACACCATGATGGGCGGCACCATCGAAGAACGCGCCACTCAAATGTTTGCGCTGGGCATACCGACCGACATCGCGACGTCCATCGCTACCTCCCAGGGCCCAGAGATGGGTCGGGCCATCCTCGATCTTTACCGCTCGGCGCGCCAACCCGCGATGGCCGAGGCCGGTCGTGGGCTGGAGAACGCTCGGGCCCGGCCGGGCCTTTCACTACTGGCCACCGAAGACCCATACATCGGCTCCGACGAAATCCGACGACGCGCGGCCGAACGATCCGGCGCCCACACCGAGGTGCTCAACGGGTTGGGACACTGGTGGATGGTGCAGGACCCCGCTCGCGGGGCAGCAGTCCTCGCTCGCTTCTGGGAAGCGTTGGACTAGACCGGCTTGCACAATTGCCGCCATGGCCTCGCCGCGCTCCTGGACTACGTACGGCAGGTTGACGCAATCGTGATCGTCGGATCGACCGTTTGGGCCGCAACGCCGCCGAGGTAATGACCACAATCCGCGACCTTGACGAGCGTGGAATCGTGCTGAGGTCGCTGCATGAAGGCATCGACACATCGAACGCGTCAGGTCGCATGGTGGCCGGAGTCCTCGCCTCACTGGCCGCACTTGAACTGGAACTTGGTCGCGAACGCAGTACAACAGCGCGACGGGCGCGTGGACCTTCCATCGGTCGCCCGAAGGCTCTCGACCCTTCCAAGGTGTCTCGCGTGCGACGGTCTACCGCGTT
>NZ_JAVROT010000318.1:0-11761 GCF_032162605.1 Mycobacterium sp.
GAAATGCACGCAGGACCTGCGGGCGAGCCCGGCACCGGCAGCTTCTTACGTGCGTCGGGGATGGCGCTGCCGTTGGCCGACGACAGCGTCGACGTCTGCCTGTCCTCCAACGACGCCGAACACGTGACCGACCCGTGGCGGATGGCTCGCGAGATGGTCAGGGTCACCAAACCCGGCGGGCTGGTCGTGCTGTCGTACACGGTGTGGCTCGGCCCGTTCGGTGGCCACGAGACGGGGATGACGCACTACCTCGGCGGTGCGCGCGCCGCCGAGCGGTACACCCGCAAACACGGCCACCGACCGAAGAACGACTACGGCTCGTCGTTGTTCGCCGTGTCGGCAGGCGACGGACTCGAATGGGCCGCGAGCACCGGGATGCTGGTCGCCGCATTTCCCCGCTACCACCCACGATGGGCGTGGTTGATGACGCGGGTGCCCGTGCTGCGGGAGTTTCTGGTCAGCAACCTGGTATTGGTGTTGCAGCCGTCCTGAACCCTTGAACTGCAACAGGTTCTCGTTTGGCCCTTCGGTGGGTAATGTGACGGCCATGACACAGAGCACTGCCTTCAAGACCGAGTGGGACAAGCTGTTCATCGGCGGCAAGTGGGTCGAGCCGGCCACGTCCGACGTCATCGAAGTGCATTCGCCCGCCACCGGCGAGCTGGTCGGCAAGGTGCCGCTGGCGTCGGCGGCCGACGTCGACGCCGCCTGCGCCGCGGCCCGAAAGGCGTTCGACGAGGGCCCGTGGCCGCACACGTCGCCCGAGGAGCGGGCCGCCGTCCTCGGCGCCGCCGTGAAGATCATGGAGGAGCGCGCCGACGAGCTGAAGTTCCTGCTGGCCGCCGAGACGGGCCAGCCGCCCACCATCGTCGACATGATGCAGTACGGCGCCGCGATGTCGTCGTTCAACTATTACGTCGGTGCCGCGGACAAGTTCACCTGGCAGGAGATCCGCGCCGGCATCTACGGGCAGACCCTGGTGCTCAAGGAGCCGATCGGCGTCGTCGGCGCCGTCACGGCGTGGAACGTGCCGTTCTTCCTGGCCGCCAACAAGCTCGGCCCCGCGCTGCTGGCCGGCTGCACCGTCGTGCTCAAGCCGGCCTCCGAGACCCCGCTGTCCGTCTTCGCGATGGCGGAGATGTTCGCGGAGGCCGGGCTCCCCGAGGGTGTGCTCTCGATCGTGCCCGGAGGTGCCGAGACCGGACGCGCGCTGACCGCCAACCCCGAGTTGGACAAGTTCACCTTCACCGGTAGTTCGGGCGTCGGCAAGGAAGTCGCCAAGATCGCGGCCGAGAAGCTGAAGGCCTGCACCCTGGAACTCGGCGGCAAGTCCGCGGCGATCATCCTCGAGGACGCCGACCTCGACTCCACGCTTCCGATGCTGGTGTTCTCCGGCCTGATGAACTGCGGTCAGGCCTGCGTCGGCCAGACGCGCATCCTGGCACCGCGGTCGCGTTACGACGAGGTCGTAGAAAAACTTGCGGAAGCTGTCTCGAACATGCCGATCGGCCTTCCCGACAACCCCGGCGCGATGATCGGGCCGCTGATCTCGGAGAAGCAGCGCGAGCGCGTCGAGGGTTACATCCGCAAGGGCGTCGAGGAGGGTGCCCGCATCGTCACCGGCGGCGGCCGGCCCGAGGGTCTGGACAGCGGCTGGTTCGTGCAGCCCACCGTGTTCGCCGACGTCGACAACTCGATGACCATCGCCCAGGAGGAGATCTTCGGGCCGGTCCTCGCGGTGATCCCCTTCGACACCGAGGAGGACGCGATCCGCATCGCCAACGACTCGGCCTACGGGCTGGCGGGCAGCGTCTACACCACCGACTTCCCGAAGGCCCTGGAGATCGCGAAGAGGATCCGCACCGGCACCTACGCGGTCAACATGTACGCGTTCGATCCCGGCGCGCCGTTCGGTGGCTACAAGAACTCCGGCATCGGCCGCGAGAACGGGCCCGAGGGCATCGAGGCGTACTGCGAGTCCAAGAGCGTACTGCTGCCCTTCGGCTACACGCCGTAGGGTCTGGCACCGTCCAGCCGACTTCCAGGTTGGCTCGCTAGGGTGAGCGCTCCATTTCGAGCAACTTACCAAGGAGCTACCAATGGCGGTATCCGTCGACCTGGCCAAGGCACTCGACAAGGCCTACGAGGACAAATCGCTGAAGGAGATCCTCGATGCCTCGCCCGCGGCGCTGGCCGGCGTGACCGACGCCGACGCGAAGCATCTCGAAGAGGCGTTCGACATCAAGACCGTCCGCCAGTTCGGCGCGAGTAACTACTTCGCGGTCGCCGCGGCGCTGGTGGCGCTGGAGAACGCGGGCTAGTTATCTAGCTCGACGGCGCCGCCGTTGCCCTCAAGGCAGTGGTGGTGCCGTCCCACTGAGTACAGGAGCAGCCGTACAACCGGTGAGAGCCCTTCAGAACGCTCCCTCGTCCAGATCCATGACGCCGAGGTCGACGGCCTCGACGATCTTGCGTTCGGCACTCAGCCGCGGCAATACGTTCTTCGCGAAGAACCGCGCGGCCGTGATCTTTCCGGTGTAGAAGTCCCGGTCGCGGGCGGAGATCTCGCCGTCGAGCGCGTCTAGGGCGATCTCGGCGCCGTGCAGCAGCAGCCATCCGATCAAGAGGTCGCCGACGGCCAGCAGGAACGCCACCGAATCCAGCCCCACCCGGTACAACTCGCGGGCGCTCTGCTGGGATTGGATCAGAAATCCGGTCAACGTGGCGACCATCGACTGCACGTCGGCGAGCGCGTTGGCCAGCAGGGCTCGGCAGTCGGTGAGTTCGTCTCTCGCGGAATCACTTTCGACGAAGGCCTGGATCTGGCCCGCGACGTGCGCCAGCGCGGCTCCCTGGTCCCTGGCGATCTTGCGAAAGAAGAAGTCCTGCGCCTGGATCGCGGTGGTGCCCTCGTAGAGCGAGTCGATCTTCGCGTCGCGGATGTACTGCTCGATCGGGTAGTCCTGCAGGAAGCCGGAACCACCGAAGGTCTGAAGGGACTCCGTCAACGTCTGGTAGGCCCGCTCGGACCCGACGCCCTTCACGATCGGCAGCAGCAGATCGTTGACGCGTTCGGCCAGACCCGCATCCGCCCCGGACACGATCTTGGCGGCCGAGGCGTCCTGATGCGCCGCCGTGTAGAGGTACAGCGCCCGCAGCCCCTCGGCGTAGGCCTTCTGCGTCAGCAGCGCCCTGCGGACGTCGGGGTGGTGCAGGATGCTGACGCGGGGTGCGGCCTTGTCCGTCATCTGCGTCATGTCGGCGCCTTGAATGCGCGTCTTGGCGTAGTCGAGCGCGTTCAGGTATCCGGTGGAGAGCGTGCTGATCGCCTTGGTGCCCACCATCATTCGGGCATATTCGATGATCTTGAACATCTGGGCGATGCCGTCGTGGGTGTCACCGACGAGCCAGCCGACCGCGGGTCTGCCGTGCTGACCGAAGGTCAGCTCACACGTGGCGGACGCCTTCAGGCCCATCTTGTGCTCGAGACCGGTGACGTAGACCCCGTTGCGCTCGCCGGGCTCACCCGTCTGCGGGTCGGGCATGAACTTGGGCACCAGGAACAAGGACAGGCCCTTGGTGCCCGGTCGCGCACCGTCGGGCCGGGCCAGCACCATGTGGACGATGTTCTCGAACAGGTCATCGGAGTCGCCGCTGGTGATGAAGCGCTTCACGCCGTCGAGGTGCCAGGTGCCGTCGGCCTGTTCGACGGCCTTCGTGCGCCCAGCGCCGACGTCCGAGCCGGCGTCCGGCTCGGTGAGGACCATGGTGGCGCCCCAGTTGCGCTCGGCCGCCATTGCGGCCCAGTGCTTCTGCTGGGAGTTGCCGACGTGATAGAGGATGTCGGCCAGCACCGGCCCGGCCAGATACATGAAGGCTGCCGGCTGGGCGCCGAGCGGGAACTCGTTGATCGCCCACGTCAGCGTCGAGGGTGCGAGCACACCCCCGACCTCTTCGGACAGGCCGATCCGGAACCACTCGCCCTGCTGCCACGCCCTGAACGACTTCTTGAATGCTTCGGGCAGCGTGACGGCATGGGTATCGGGGTCGAAAGTCGGTGGGTGGCGGTCGGACTCGGCGAACGACTCGGCCAACGGCCCTTCGGCCAGCCGCGCCGCCTCGTTGAGCATGTCGCGAATCGTCGCCGCGTCCAGGTCACCGAACTCGCCGCCGGCAAGCACCTTCTCGAGCTGGAGGACCTCGAAGAGATTGAACTCGAGGTCGCGCACATTGCTCTTGTAGTGGCCCATGTCTTGCGCCTTTCGCGGTCGAACTGCGCCATGCAGCGTAGTCCGATTACCGTTCAGCGACCACGGAAACTGGCGGCCCTGCGCTCCAGGGGCCGGTCGTCGACGTCGGCGGTCGAGGTGGTCATGTTCGGAGTGAACGCCATGGCCACAAATTATGCAATGGACCATAGTTCCGAGTACGCGACTTCGTGCGGGCTTTCGTTTAGCGAGCGTCGTCTGTGATGGGGAATACATTCGCTGCCTGGCTGTGTTGCGAGTCTTATGCTCGATCACATAGCCAGGAAGGCACCCATGTGGATCGTCGAGGTCAACATCCTCGGCCGTCGATTCACGCACCGGGTCAACGACCGTCCCGAGGTTCTCCGGTTGACGCCGCGCTTGGCCCAGTGGCGGCCGTGGAAGCAGCGCAACCCGCGGGCCGCCGCCTGATGCAGGCCGCTTGCAAGGTCACGAACAAGAGCGGCTCGACGCGGAACCGAATGCTCCTGTCCGCGGCCGAGGTCCTGCGGGAGAAGGGTGCCGCGGGGGTCACCATCGACGAGGTGCTGACGCGCAGCGGCGCCCCCCGTGGTTCGGTTTACCACCACTTCCCGGATGGTCGAAGCCAGCTCCTCACCGAGGCCCTGCAGTTCGCGGGCGATTCGATCACCGCGATCATCGACGAAGCCGCCGCTGCGGGTTGCGTCTCGTTGGTGCGCCAGTTCGTCGCGTTCTGGGAGCAGACGCTCGCCGACAGTGACTTCGCCGCAGGCTGCCCCGTGGTCGCCGCCGCGATCGGTTCCGACGACGACGATCCGGCTCTGACCACCATCGCGGGGGACATCTTCGAGCGCTGGCGGGAAGCTCTGGCCCACGCGTTCGTCGCCGACGGGTTCGACGACGCCGACGCGCGGTCGCTAGCCGTCATGTGCATCGCTTCCCTGGAGGGCGCGGTGGTGCTGTGCCGGTCCACCCGTAGCGCCGATCCGTTGCGCGAGGTGTCGGAGCAGATCGAATTCTTGATCAAGTCAAGGGAATTCGTGCTTCGCTTCGGACTTCCGTCCGGCGAGCGCTAGGCGGGCTTGAGCCAGCGGGCGCAGACGAAGTCGCCGTTCACCGCGGTCTCGGTCAGCCGCCACTCCGAACGCACCGGAAGCATTCGGGCCCCCGCGCCCAGTGAGCACGGCGCGTAGCTCACGATCATCTCGTCCACCAGACCTGCGGCCACGAACTGTGCCGCGACGTCGCCGCCGCCCACCAGCCACACGTCCCTGCCTGCCGCGGCGGATACCAGCGTCGGGTGCAGTGCGGTGACGTCACCGGAGAACGTTCGAACCGGGTGCCCGTCGACGATGATCTCGGGCCGGTGGGTGAGCACCCAGCTCGGCTGTTCGTACATCCAGTCCCCCGGCTGATTCTCGACGATCCACTCGTAGGTGGTCGACCCCATCGCCAGCGCCCCAACGCCTTTCGCGAACGCCTCGTACCCGAACGGGCCACCTGGGTCGACGTCGCGCGAGGTCAGCCAGTCAAGGCTGCCTGCGTCATCGACCACGAAGCCGTCCATGCTCGACGCGGTGAAGTACACGGTTGCCATGTCAGGTCCTCCTCATCCAGGACAACGGGTCACCGGGGCCCATCGCTCACAATGACCGAGTATGGTCCGCGCCGCGACCGGCGACATGACGATTCCTGCTGTGTCGCTGCGGCACTAGACTCCGGTGCCAGTGAGCGAATTCGATGCGCTGTGTGCGAACGATGCCGACCTCGCCGGGCTCCGCTCGGCGGTCCGGGCGTTTCTGGCGAGCGATCGGGACCGGTTCGGTTGGACGCCCGCCGTCGACTGCTGGCTGTCCAGCTGGGACGTCGACTTCAGCGTGCGGCTCGCCGAGGCGGGTTTCGTCGGCCTGACCATTCCGGTCGAGTACGGCGGGCGCGGTCTCGGCTACCTGCACAGATACGTGGTGACCGAGGAGTTGCTCGCCCACGGAGCCCCCGTCGGCGCGCACTGGATCGCGGACCGCCAGGTCGCCCCCGCGCTGCTGACCTACGGGACGGAGGATCAGCGCCGTCGCCTACTGCCGCGCATCGCGGCTGGACGGCTCTACTCCTCGATCGGCATGAGTGAGCACGGCGCGGGTTCCGACCTCGCCGCCGTGCAGACGAGGGCGATGCGCGATGGCGACGGCTGGGTTCTCAACGGCACCAAGGTGTGGACGAGCGGCGCGCATCTCGCCCACCAGGTCGTCGTGCTGGCCCGCACCAGTCCGCTGGACCCCGACCGTCGCCACGCAGGCTTCAGCCAGTTCATCGTGCCGACCGACCTGCCGGGGATCACCATCAGCCCCATCGTGCTCATGAACGGCGAACATCACTTCAACGAGGTCCTGTTCGACGACGTTCGACTCACCGACGACGACGTGCTCGGCGAGGTCGGTGACGGATGGCACCAGGTCACCTCCGAGCTTGGTTTCGAACGCAGCGGGCCGGAACGCTTCCTGTCGACGGCGACGATGCTGTTCGAGATCGTCGGGGCTCTGCGGCGTCGGGACGTCGACGAGCGCACCGCGGCCGAGGTCGGCGACCTGGTGGCGCGGATGATCTCGCTGCGCCAGCTGTCGGTGTCGGTGGCGCGGGCGTTGACCGCCGGGCAGGACGCCAACGCCCGGGCAGCGCTCGTCAAGGATCTCGGCACCCGGTTCGAGCAGGAGTCCGTGGAGGTGGCAGCCGATCTGATCGATGGTCTCGACGGACCCGACGTCGCCCGGTTGCGGTCCTTGCTTTCCACCGCGCGGGTGCACTCGCCGATGTTCACCCTGCGCGGCGGCACCAACGAGGTGCTGCGGGGCGTGGTCGCCAAAGCGGCGAAGGCCGCAACGTGAGCGACGAGCTGAGGCAGCTGGTCGACGAGATCGGCCGCCGGTCGTTCGAGGCGCGCGTTGGCCATCGCGGGCTGCCCGAGCCCTTCGACGAAGGGCTGTGGCGGGTGCTGGAGGCGTCTGGTCTGACCCGGCTCACCAGCGATCAGGGCGCCGACCCGGCGGACGCCGCGGTGGTACTCGGCGTGTTGGCGCGCTACGCCGCCGCCGTGCCGGTCGCCGAAACCGATCTCCTCGCAGCATGGTTGGCGGACCGGGCGGGTCTCGAAGTCCCCGCGGACGGGCCCCTCGTGGTGGCGATCGCCGACGTCGAGGCGCGCGGCGGCCGGATCGCAGGCATCGCCGTCGACGTGCCGTGGCCCGCTGCGGGTCCGGTCGTGTTGGCCGCACGTGGCGTCGACGCGACGTTCGTCGCGGCACTGGACCCGGTGCCCGTGCCGGCCGCCACGTACAACCTGGCCGGGGAACCACGCGGAGAGCTGGCCTTCGACCTTCCGCTAAACGACCTCGTCGAGCTTCCCCGCGACGTCGGTGACGAGCTGGTGCGTCGCGGCGCGTGGGCGCGGTGCGTGCAGATCATCGGCGCGTTCGACGCCGCCGTGCACCTCACCACCGTCCACACCAGCGAACGCATCCAGTTCGGCCGCGCCCTGAACAGGTTCCAGGCCGTTCAACACTCCCTGGCCGCTCTCATTGGCGAGGTCGAGAGAGGCCGCGCGGCAACGGCTTTGGCGATCGCGGCGGCAAACGACTACGGCTTCGAGAGCCCACGTGCCGACTACGCGGTGACCGTCGCGAAGGTGGCGGTGGGCCGTGCCGTCGGGCCGGTGACGACGATCGCGCACCAGTTGCACGGTGCCATCGGTGTCACGGCCGAGCACCAGCTCTGGCTGGCGACGATGCGGGCTAGGAGCTGGGCTGACGAGTTCGGTACCACGGGACGGCACGCCAGGAGGCTGGGCCGCATGGCGCTGGCCGCCGACGACCCGTGGAGCTTCGTCGTCGGCCCCTAGCTAAGAGTCGAGGACCTGGGCCACCCTGGCCTGCACGACGTCGGCATCGGCGACGTCCGCCAGGTCGATGCCGAACATCCTCGACAACGCTTCGACCACCTGTGCTGCGTTGTCGAACCGCACCTTCTCCGTGTTGCCGCCACGATGGATCGCCAGGTTGCGCCCCCGCAGGTTCCACCGCCCGTCCTCGGTGACCAGCGCCGCCGTCATGCCCGTGACGAACGGTGACGACGGATGCGTCGAGACGTACCAGCTGCCGACTTCCAGGTCGATGCGCGACTGCGGGCGTTCGGTGAACTCGTAGAGCGCCTGCCACTGCCCACGGACCTGGGCGTGCAACGCCGACCCGTCCTCGCCGCGGACCAGGCGGTACGGCTCGTGACGGGTCTGCTGGACCTCGTCTACGGCCAAGCGGATCGGTGACGTGAGCGTCTGACCGCCGAATCCGACGTCCACCAGGTAGCGCCCGCCGACGCCAGGGACCGCCACCGACAGCACCTGATGCGTCAGCGCGGGTAGGGGGCTGCCCGGCTCGCTCATCCACACCACGCGTCCGGCGAGTCGGTCCACGGCGTAACCGAGCCGCTCCAGGACGAATCCCATCAGCCCGTTGTGCTCGTAGCAGTAACCGCCGCGACGCCGGTGCACCAGCTTGTCCGCCAGCGCAGCGGCGCCGAGATCATCGACCGGCACCCCGAAGAGCGGGTCGAGGTTCTCGAAGGGGATCGACTCGTTGTGCGCGGCGACGAGCGCAGACAGCGCCCCGAGGGTCGGTTGGAGGGCCCCGCGGTAGCCGGTCCGCGTCAGGTAGGCGGTCAGGTCCGCCTCGGTCAGTACGTCGTTCATGGCGCCATGGTGCTGCCTCAAGCCCAGTTCAGGTCAAGGTCACACCCTTTCTGTGATTGGGGATACTGCGTGGGTCCCGACAACCAGCGCTATGTTGAGTTATGAGTAAATTGACGTCGGCGATGTTTGCCGCCTTGGCGGCGACCCTGGTGGGCCTCGGCTCGCTGGTGTCCGCGCCGTCTGCCAGCGCCGCCATGATGCCCCTGTCCGGCCAGTGGCGGGCCTGCGACTTCAGCAAGCAGAAGTGGGTCGAGGCGGTTGGCTACGCGCGACCCGTCGCCCACGTCACCAGCGATGGCTCTGGCACCGTGACCGCCACCATCGAGATGGCCACCGCCCTGCCCTACACGCACTACGACTTCCGCGTCATCCAGACCCCACGCGCCTCGATCGGGTGTGCGCCCGGCGCCCCCGGCGTCCTCACCGGGGCAGTCCAGACCGACGGCGTCGGCGCCGGAACCGCGACGGTGCAGGGCCCGATCGCCTCGGGCGCGACGGGCGCGTGGGTCATCGTCGAACGACCGTCCGACCACTCGCAGACCCCCGCCGAGTTCTACACCTCGGAGTACATCGCTGCCATCTAGCCCGGCCGCGCCATTTCGCAGGCCGCGCCAGTCCCGGTAGGGTGAAACTAGAACACGTTCCAATTTCACCCAAGGGGCACCCGTGAAGGCGAATGACATCGACCCGCCCGACGTCGTACCGAGCGCGGTCACCAAGTGGGACCCCGGCCTCACCGAACGGGTCATGGGTTGGCTACGGCCGCTGATCAAGGGCTACCACCGCTCGGAGGTGCGCGGACTCGACGACTTCCCGCCCGGCGGTGCCCTCGTCGTGGGCAACCACTCGGGCGGGCTCTTCGCGATGGACGTACCGGTGTTCGCGACGGGCTTCTACGAGAGGTTCGGCTACGAGCGGCCGGTGTACACGCTCAGCCACGACATCATCTTCGCCGGCCCGACCGGCGACTTCTTCCGCAGGACCGGCTTCATCCCCGCCAACCACGAGAACGCCGACGAGGCACTGCGCTCCGGCGGCGTGGTCGTCGTCTTCCCGGGCGGCGACTACGACGTCTACCGTCCGACGTCGAGCGCGAGCAAGATCGACTTCGACGGCCGCACCGGGTACGTGCGTGCCGCGCTGAACGCCGGCGTGCCGATCGTTCCCTCGGTGTCGATCGGCGGGCAGGAAGCACAACTGTTCCTGTCCCGCGGCGAATGGATGGCCAAGACCCTGCGCCTCGACAAGCTGCTGCGGGCCAAGATCCTGCCGATCTCCTTCGGCTTTCCGTTCGGCCTTTCCGCCGTACTCCCCGTGAACGTGCCGCTGCCGACGAAGATCGTCACCCGCGTGCTGGCGCCGATCGACATCGTGGCCCAGTTCGGTGAGGATCCCGACGTCGACGAGGTCGACGCCCACGTGCGCCACGTCATGCAGAAGGCTCTCGACGAGCTCGCCAAGGAACGACGCCTTCCCGTGCTTGGCTGACCCCGTGGCAATCACCGAACAGCTCACCGGCGCGCTCGGCCTGCTGACCACCATGGTGCGGTCCGGCGTCATCGCCCCGCTGCGGCCCGACAAGTATCTGCGGATCGCCGCCGCGATGGCCCGGGAGAACACGAGCATCACGTCGGGGTTCGCGGGCGCCGCCCAACGATGTCCCGACCGGCCCGGACTCGTCGACGAGCTGGGCACGCTGACGTGGCGCGACATCGACCAGCGGGCCGACGCCTTCGCGGCGGCACTGCAGGCACTACCGGCGGCTCCGCAGTCTCGTGTCGCCGCCGGGGCGGCTCCGGCGGTCATCGGGATCATGGCGCGCAACCACCGTGGCTTCATCGAGTCCCTGATCGCCGCCAACCGCATCGGCGCGGACGTGTTGCTGCTCAACACCTCGTTCGCCGGGCCTGCGCTCGCCGAGGTGGTGACGCGCGAGAAAGTCGACGTGATCGTCTACGACGAGGAGTTCACCCCAACCGTCGAACGGGCGCTCGCAAAGGAACCCGACGCGGTGCGGATCGTCGCGTGGACCGACAAGCCGGACCACGAGCTGACCGTGGAGACGATGATCGCGGAGCACTTCGGCAGGCAGCCGCGCCGCGCCGACAGCAGGTCGAGGGTCATCCTGCTGACCTCGGGTACGACGGGAACTCCCAAGGGCGCCACCCACTCTGGCGGCAGCCCGTTGACCCTCAAGGGCATTCTCGACCGGACCCCTTGGCACGCCGAGGAAGTCACGGTCGTCGTCGCGCCGATGTTCCACGCCTGGGGCTTCTCGCAGTTGGTCCTCGCCGCGTCGATGGCGTGCACGGTCGTCACCCGGCGCAAGTTCGACCCGGAAGCCACCCTCAAGCTCGTCGACCGGCATCACGCCACCGGATTGTGCGTCGTCCCAGTCATGTTCGACCGAATCATGGACCTGCCCGACGACGTGCTCTCGCAATACAGCGGGCGGTCGCTGCGGTTCGCCGCCGCATCGGGCTCCCGCATGCGCCCCGGCGTCGTCACCGGCTTCATGGACCGATTCGGTGACGTCGTCTACAACAACTACAACGCCACCGAGGCAGGCATGATCGCCACCGCCACCCCGGCCGACCTGCGCGCCGCACCGGACACCGCGGGCAGGGCCGCCGAGGGCACCGACATCCGCATCCTCGACGCCGAGCGCCACGAAGTTCCCACCGGCGACGTCGGCACGATATTCGTGCGCAACTCCACCCAATTCGACGGCTATACGTCAGGGGCTAGCAAGGACTTTCACGATGGCTACATGTCCAGCGGCGACGTCGGATAC
>NZ_JAVROT010000319.1:0-14411 GCF_032162605.1 Mycobacterium sp.
GTCGCCCTGTCGTCACGGTGACGAAATTGACGAGACGACGAGCTGTCTCTCAATTGATCGTGACGCCTCAGCAGCGGTCGCCCTGACGGTCATCTAAAAAATGACAGGAATATGAGACAAATCGCAGATGCCACGATGTGAGACACCCTGCATGACCGCAGGTCAGGGCGTCACGATATGACACAGAGTTTGAGAATCGACAGGTGGCTCGTCCGTCCGCACTCCATCCTCCACCGCGACACACCGTGTGACCTCAATATCTAGCTTAGCTAGCGAAAATGCTGTCGTGGAAGACCATCTCGGCGTCGAGCATGCCGTTGAACCAGTTGAGCAGGAGTGAGTCTGGGATGTCGGCTGGCAGTGCATCTACGGCAGCGGCAAGTGCGAGGACGCCGGTGTGGAATGGTTCGGCGGCATGCAATGCCACCCACTCGGCGATGGGACCTGGTGGTACCCGGCCGCCTCGGTGGGCCCGCGAGCACCAGTTGAAGTAGAGGGTTTCGGCTGCGAATAGGACGGTCATCACCGCGGGATATCCGCCCGCGCGGGCCGCCTTGAGGGTGTACTCGCTCAGCCGTGCGGACTGCGCCAGCTGTTCGTCAGCCATGTCGGCGGCCACCGGCCATGCAGTGCGGGTCACGCGGAAGTACTCGGTCTGCTCACCGACGAGCCCCTGCACGGCTTGGGCGCTGACCACCACCGCTTCCCATGTGGGGGCATCCCATACGGCGAGACCGTGAAGCCGGGTGGCGGTGTGGACGAAGGACTCCTCGATGAGCAGGTAGTTCGCATACGGCAGATCCTCGATGGTGCCGGCGGAGACCTCGCGGATGAATCGTATTCGAGATGCGGCTGCCAGAGCGCCGCCGGTCATTAGTTTCGCCGATCGGGTCACTTCGTGAGCCATTCGGACAGCCCGCCGAAGATCTGCGCGTAGCCTGGCCATTCGTTGCAGAAGGCATCCGGCGCCCAGTGCGGCGCACAGTCGGACGTGAACACGGCGCTGCGCCCGGCGCCGAACTCAGACACCGCGACCCGCGGGTCACCGTCGAGCGTGGCGAGAACCGTACTGTTCGGACGGGGAAGAACTCGGTTGTGGCCCAGCAGAAGTGGCCACTCGGTTCCGGCGTTGCCCAGTGCGGGATGATCTGGCCTTGTCACTTCAGCGTGTAATCCCGCGGGATGTTCCACGCGGTCGTCCTCGGCGAGCAGTTCCACGGGCAAAACCTCGTGCAGCGGGGTGTTGCGGTAGGCGGCCTTGGCTTCGAATCCGGTGAACGACAGGTACCCGCCCACCATGAGAAGCCCACCGCCCGCGCCGACCCACTGCCGGAGAGCGCCGAGTCGGTCGCTACCGGGCTGCCCTTGATCGAACACCCTGGGGGACAGTTGAATCGAGTTCGCGCCGATGTCCGAGAGCACGACGACGTCGAAGTCGGACAGCGCGTCGGCGTCAGCCGGGAACTGCGCCGGCACTAGATGCGCGGGCAGGTGAGTCACCTGGTGACCACGCTCGGTCAACGCGCGACGCAGCGGTTCGACGCCTTCGACGTAGGCACTGGTCGTGAACGAGTCCATGCCCTTGACGTGGATGGAGTGAGTCATCCAGCTCTCGCCGGCGATGAGCACCCGACTCATTGCGCTCCTTTCGCTGCGGCACCGAACAATCGGGCCGGGTTGGTGGTGAGAAGGTCGTCCATAGTCCCGGTCGAGACGCCGCACTCGATGAGACGACGGGAGAATAGTGTTGGCACGTAACGGAAACCATTCCCACCGTAGGTGGTCAGCATCGATTTGAGGAACACGTCGTGCGAAAGCAGTAGCTGCCTGGAGTGTCCGGTGTGGATGAGCTCGACGATGGCCTGCGCGGTGCGGTCAGGTGGGGGAGAGGTGCCCTCACCGGGGTAGGTGAATGGCATGCCGATCATGTCGAACTCCAGCCACACCCCGCGGTCGGCCACGGCGCGTTGGTAGTCGCGGTCTTCACCCGACGGGTCCATGTGGCACAGCACCACCGCCTCGGGGGACACACCGTAGTCGCCAAGCACGATATCGAGCACTTCGGGCGCGCGCCGTTGCCAGCCGGGCAGGTGCACGAACAGCGGTACGCCGGTGTCTCGCTGCGCCCGGGCGGCGGCACGCAGCGTCTTGTGTTCGGACGGGGTGAAGTCGGGGGAGACTCCGATCTCGCCGATGACGCCGGGCCGGATGCCGGGCGCCGAGAACTCGGCGGTCAGTTCGGCGGCGAGCTGTTCTTCACCCGTTGCCGAGACCCCTTGCGGATGAAACCGTTCCAGATACCAGCCGGACCCCATGACGATCTGCACGCCGGTCTCCTCCGCGAAGCCGCGCAGCGCGAGCGGATTTCGGCCGATGCCGGGCGAAGTGAGGTCGATGATCGTGCGTCCGCCGCCGTCGGCGAACGCCCTCAAATCGGCCGTCGTGGCGGATGCGTCGTCGAGCACGCAGTGGTCCATGCAGGCGTACGGCTCCTCCCGAAGCAACCAGGCAACGCCGGGGGCGGTCTTGGCCTCGCGCAACCAATTCAGATCCGCGTCTCGGGGTGGGCGGACCGCTGCGCGGATGTCGTTGGCGAGATGCTCGTGGGGCAGTGTGAGGCCCAGTTCACTCAGCGGGATCGGGCCGGTGACGGTGTTGACGGCGGTCACCGGCGCACCAGGTGAGCGAACAGCTCGGCGAACGATCGTCCGCGCATATTGACCCAGATGGCGATGATCAGGACGAGCCCGGTGACGATCGGGGTGAGGAACGGGCTGACGCCGAGCAGGGTGAGGCCGTTGGCGATGACACCGGTGATGACCGCGCCGATCGCGGTACCCGTCATCGTGCCGCGGCCGCCGAAGAGGTTGGTGCCGCCAAGCACCACGGCGGCGATGACGGTCAGTTCGAAGCCCTGTCCGGAGTTCGACGAGCCCGAGCCCAACCTGGCGGCGGTCAGGATCCCGGCCGCCCCCGCGGCCAAACCGGCCAGCGCGAGCGTGATCATCTTGATCCGCGCCGTGCGCACCCCGGCCCGGCGCACTGATTCCTCTTGGGAGCCGATGCCATTCACGTAGTTGCCGAACGGGGTCTTCGCGAGCACCAGGCCGCCCAGCATGACGGTGATGATCGCGATCCAGGCCAGCACCGAGAACCCGAGGAATTTCGCCGAGCCCAGCTGAGCCACGCTGAGCCTCGCATCTATCGGTACGGAGAACCCCTGCGTCCAGAACTGGGCGAGTCCACGGATGATCGACATGGTCGCGAGGGTGACGATGAACGACGGGATCTTCTGGTACGCGGAAAGCCATCCGTTGAGCAGGCCCCATGCCAGCCCGGCAAGGAGGCCGATGACGATGACCAGCGACGAATCCAGCCCCGCTTGTAGCAGTTCCGCTGTGCACGCGGCGACGAACGCCAGGGTGGAACCGACGGACAGATCGATCTGACCAGTGGTGATGACGAACGTCATTGCGACCGCGACGATCAGTGTGATCGCCACCTGGGTGGCCAGATTGGAGATGTTGCCGAACGTGAGAAAGTTCGGCGACGCCACGCCGAAGACAACGAACAACACGACGGTCACACCGAACATCGCCACGGTGGCCTTGTTGAAGCGCTGCCACCACGACGGGGTCTCGGTACGAACGGGAAGAGCCGGAATCGTCGCGGTCATGCGACGTCGTCCCGGGTGTTCGCGCGGGTGATCATCGCCACCAACGTTTCGATGTCCAACTCGGAGACCGGCTCGTCTTCGACGCTGCGGCCCTCGTACATCACCGAGATCCGGTCACATACCTCGAACAGGTCCTGCAGTCGGTGGGTGATCAGGATGACCCCGACCCCACGGGCGGCGACCTCGGCGATCATCTTCAGCACCTGGCGGACTTCGGCCACGGCGAGCGCCGCGGTCGGCTCGTCGAGGATCAGCACCGCGGGGTCGAACGACACGGCCCTGGCGATGGCAACCGCCTGCCGCTGTCCGCCGGAGAGCTGGCCGATCTCCTGGTAGGTCGACTTCACCCGAACGTGCAGAGTGGACAGCATCTCCGCGGCGGCCCGATGCATCGCCTTGCGGTCGAGGAACGGTCCCCGTTTCGGCTCGCGCCCGAGGAACAGGTTGCTGGCGACGTTGAGCGTCTCGCACAGCGCGAGATCCTGATACACGATGCCGATGCGTTCCCTCTGCGCGTCGGCAGGGCTGGTGAAGTTCACCGTCTTGCCGTTGACGCGGATCTCACCGGAATCGTGCTGGAGCGCTCCGGAGAGAATCTTCATCAATGTCGACTTGCCGGCGCCGTTGTCGCCGACCAGACCCAGCACCTCACCCGCGTGAAGGGTCAAATCAACCCCGTTGAGCGAGCGCACCGCGCCGAAGGACTTCGTGATGCCGTGCAGCGACACCAGTTCCTCGCCACTCATGACCCCTCACTTCCCCAGGTAGTACTGGAAGTCCGTGACGTTGTCGGGGGTGACGAGCTGAATCGGCACCGGCACGTCCTTGGGCGCAGGCCGCCCGCACGCCAGGTCGATCGCGGCGTTCATCGACTGGTATCCGAATTCATAGCTGTTCTGCTGCACCACCGCGACGATCCAACCGGCCCGCAGACCGTCGATGGCCTGTTGCGAGAGGTCCCAACCGACCACCTTGATGTTCTTCGTGCGCTGCTGGCTAGTGACGGCGGCGGCCAGACCGATCAGCGCCGGCTCGCCGGTCGCGTAGACGTAGGGAAGATTCGGGTTGCCGGTCAGAAGATTCTCCGCCGCGGTTTGAGCGTTCTCCTGGATGTTGCGTCCGTCGACGACGGTGCCCACCGTCATACCCTTGGCGGTGACTTCATCGGTGAATCCCTTTTGACGCTCGTTCTGGATGGTGCTGTTGAGCGCACCGACGATCCCGACCTCGCCCTTGCCGCTGGCGATGTCCACGAGCTTGTCGGCGATCTGCTTGCCGCCGTCGGCGTTGGCGACGCCGACCTGTGTGGATACCGCCGGGTCGGTCACGATCGCGTCCACTGCCACGACCTTCACCCCGGCGGCCTGCGCACGCCGGATGGCGGGCTTGATGCCCTCGGTGTCCACTGCATCGACGATGATCGCCTGATAGCCGTTGGCGACCAGGTCGTCGATGGCGTTGGACTGCGTGGTGGAGTCGTCGTTTCCGTTGACGATCTGGGTCTGCACCCCTGCTTCCTGCGCGACGCGCTGGGCGCCGGTATTGACCTGGTTGAAGAACAGGGCTTGCAGGTTGATCGGCACGATTCCGACCTTGGGTGGGCCGCCCTTCACGGTGCAGGACTGCGCGACCGTGGTCGGTGGCGGCGGGCCCTGCTGGGCTGCGGTGCTCTTGGCGGCCTGCTCGTCGCGAACTCCGGAATCACAGGCGTTCAGGGTGAGCGCCAGGGCGCTCATGATCAGGGCAATGAACTTCAAGCGCATGACGTCTCCTCATCGGATGTCGGGGATCGGTGGAGCAGGTCGAGCACCTCGGACCGTCGTGGAGAACCCGCCCGGGCGCCTGGCCGAGTACAGGACAGGCCGGCCGCGATGCCGGCGAAGGTGGCCGCGGCGGCAGGGGTGGCCCCACCGTCGAGCTCGGCGCAGTAGGAGCCCGTGAAACAGTCCCCGGCACCGGTCGCGTCTACCACGGCGACTTCCAAGGCACGGCCGTAGTGCGTCTCGCCGGTGGGGGTGTGCAGCCACCAGCCGAGCGCTCCGCCGGTGACGGCGAGGTGGACGTCGTACTCGGCGGCGAGCGTGGTGTGGTCCGCGTCCCCGAACAGCCGGGCGGCCTGGTCTCGACCGACGATGACGTGGTCGACAGTGTCCAGCGCGCGGTGGGCCGCATCGGGGTCTTCGCATCCGTCGAGGTCGACGAGGGATCGGACCGTGGTGTCGACGAGTGCGTCGGCGGCGGCCGGAAATCGGTAGCCGTCGAGACACAGCAGACCGCCCACGGCTGCCGTGGCAAACGCGATCCGACGGACGTGGTCGGGGGTAACGGCGTCGTCCTGGCTGATGATCGACCGTTCGCCGTCGGGCGTGACCAGGACGATGGCCGTGGTGAGCATCCCGGTGAGGGCAGTCCAGGAGGTGTCGACGCCGTCGGCGCCGAGCGCATCGAGGAAGGCGGCGCTCGTCCGGTCAGCGCCCACCACACCCGCGAACCTGGCATCGGCGCCCGCTCGTGCCGCCGCCACCGCGGCGTTGGCCGCCATCCCGCCGTCGCGCCAGTCCACCGCGGTGGCCTGCACGCGGGCTCCGGCCCCGGGCAGCACCGGCACGCTGACCGTGAGGTCGGTGTTGGCATAGCCACAGAACGCGATCACGGCACCTCCGCGCGAGCGGCCGCGGCGGTCAGTCGGCGCACCTTCGTGGTATCCACCCGGCCCCACCAGCGGCCATTGTCCTTGACCGAGGACGCCACGATCACGCCGTCGCAGGCAGGCAGGAACTGGCCGATGTTCTCGGCGGTGATGCCCGAGCCGATCAGCACGGGGAGGGTGGTGTTGTCCTTGATGCCGGCGACCTCGTCGAGCGCGGCCGCGTCGCCGGTGCGCGAGCCGGTGGCGATCAGCACGTCGGCGTCGAAGAACTCGGCGTCCTCGGTCTGCTCCGCCAGAGTGCGGTCGGCGACGATTGCGTGCGCGCCGTGTTTGACGTGCACGTCGGCAAACACCTTGATCGGGTGCGCACCAATCCGGCTGCGGTACCGGGTGGCGTGCGCAGCCTGGCCTTCGATGATGCCCTCGTTTGCGACGTAGGCGTTGGCCCACTGGTTCACGCGCACGAACCCGGCCCCGCCTGCCCAGGCGGCCGCAATCGAGCATTCGGCGGCGTTGGAGAGCACACTCACCCCCAGAGGCGCTCCGGTGCTTTCGTGCACGCGCTGCGTCACGACTGCCATTGCCGCCGCCGTCTCGTATCCGTGCTCCCCAGGCTTGAGGAACGGTATGTCCCAGTGGTTTTCAACGATCACCGCGTGGCAGCCGCCGTCGAGATAGGCGGTGGCTTCCTCGACGGCGGAGGCGGAGATGGCATCGACCGGGGTGCCTCGATAGTGGGGGCTGCCCGGCAGCGGCGGCAGGTGCACCACCCCGACCACGACCTTGGCCGCGCCGAACAGTTCGACGACGGCGTTCGGCTTGGTTGGAAACACACCCACAGTCACAGCCCGCTCCAGATGTAATCGATTACATTTCTGTATTCGAACGTAGGTGCCGTCGTCCGCCCAAGTCAAGACGTAGGAAGCGACGAAATGCAGGCTTTACAATCAACATGAGGATCTCGGCACGGCCATGGAGAGGTAATCGATTGCATCGTGTGACCATCGCAGAGGTTGCGAAGCGTGCTGGAGTTTCGACCGCGACGGTGTCGCGTGCGCTGTCTGGCGACCGGCCAGTCTCGGCCGACGTCAGCCGGCGCGTCAACAAAGCCGTCACCGAACTCGGCTACTCCATCAATCCGATCGCGCGGGCGCTTCGCAACAGGCGTACCGACACGGTCGGCATGGTCGTGCCGAGCATCTCGAACCCGTTCTTCACTTCGCTGGTCGAAAGCGTCGAGCACGCCCTTGGTCGCAGCGGCAGGGAACTGTTCCTGTGCGATGCCCAGTCGGATCCGGTGGTGGAGGCCAAGCGCCTGGCATCGTTGGTCGCTCGCAACGTCGATGGCATCCTCGTGAGCCCGACACATGGCACCGACAGCGCGGCTGCCGTTCTCGAGACCGCACGCCGCCTGCCGCTCGTTCAGCTGGACCGGTTCGTCGGCGGCACCAGCACCGATTGGGTTGGCGTGGACGACATCGCTGCCATGCGGTTGATCCTCGATCACCTGTGGTCGACCGGCGCCCGGTCGGTCGCCTACGTCGGCTCACTGCTCACGAACTCCTCCACCGAGCAGCGTCTCGCCGGGTTCCGACGGCGAGGCGAGGAACTCGGCTTGACGGTCGGCGCTGACGCCGTGCTGCTCGGGGACTACAGCGTCGAATGGGGCGAGATCGCGGCTGCGCGTCTCATCGATTCCGGCGATCTGCCCGACGCGATCGTCTGCGCCGACGACCTCATCGCGCTCGGCGTCAGCCGTCGCTGCCGCGCCCGGGGCGTACGAGTGCCAAACGAGGTGCAGGTGACCGGGTTTGACAACATCGAGTTCGCCCGGCTGAGCGAACCCGCACTCACCACAGTGGACCAACCACGCGAACGTATCGCCGCGGAAGCAGTCCGTCTGCTGGCGGCAGCCAGTGGGGCCGATGCACTCGATCGCCAGACCAGCGCGCACATCGCGCTAGTGCCTGAGCTCGTGGTCCGCCAGAGCACCAAACTCCCCGCGCCGTGACGACGAGCGCCTCACAGACGTAGATGTTCTGCCGGAAGGCGCGATCTTCCATCGGCCCCTCGAAGACGGGAGGGCTAATTGGCCGCTGACTTTAGGATCGACACGTTCCCGATACACAGGCTTTACGCGCACCCATATTGACTGAACGTCATGACGTTGGGACGATGTGTCGATGGCGTGGGATGACCTGGACCTCGACTCCGGCCCGGTGCCACTGTGGTTCCAGATCAGGGAGCGGCTACGCGATGCGATCGAGCAGGGCGAGTTCGCCCCCGGTGACGCGCTGCCGCCCGAGTCGATGCTCAACCGCAGGTTTGGGATCAGCCGCACCACTGCACGGGCCGCGCTCGACAGCCTCGAGAATGACGGGCTGGTGCGCCGGCGCTCCGGGCATGGATCGATCGTGCTCGAGCCCAGAGTGGACCAACCGCTCAATCTGCTCGCTTCCTTCGCCGAGGATATGGTCGCTCGCGGCCGCAAGCCCGGCTACCGCACCCGGTCCGTGATCGCGGCACGAATGCCCGCGGAAGTTGCGAGCGCGTTCGAGCTCAGGCGCGGCACCCGGGCGATCGCGATCGACCGGCTGCTGCTCGCCGACGACCAACCGATGGCCGTCACACTCGCATGGCTTGGCCCCCAGGTCATTCCGGTGCAGATGCGTCCCGACACCACCGAATTCAACACCACCTCACTCTACGAATGGATCGAAGCCACCACCGGCAGGCGCATCGCTCGGGGCGAGGAGTACATCGAAGCCGCCGTCGCCAACACCGAGCTCGCGGACCGGCTCGAGATCATGCCGGGCGAGCCGGTGCTAGTCGCCAGACGGCTCTCGCGCACGGCGGACGGGACCCCGGTGGAGTATGTGGCCACCACCTACCGCGCAGATCGCTACCGGTTCCGGATCGAGTTGGTGCGCCCATGAACGCGCCCGGGGTTGCCCTCTTCGCCGGCGACGTCAGCCTCGACACCACCACGGTCGTCGACCACGTGCCAGAACCCGACGAAAAGGTGCACGCGTCCGCCCTCGTGGAAGACGTAGGCGGCGTGGTGGCCAACGCCGCCATCGCGTGCTGTCTCGCGGGCTCGCCAGTGGCTCTCCTCGCGACTTTTGGCGCCGACCTTGCGGGCACGACCTGCCGGGCGCTGCTGCGCCAGCGTGGCGTTGCGCTACGGACCGCGGACGGTCGAGGCACCACCTCCCGGGCACTGATCACCCTGGATAGTCAAGGTGAGAAACGGCTGGTGCTCGCGGCCGGGGCGTCGATCTATCCCGACGAGCTGACATGCCGTGACGCCAACCTCGGCGACGTGACCTGGCTACATACCGCCGTATACGACTTGGTTGGCGCCGCCTTGTTGGTCAGCCGTTGCCGGGCGGCGGGCGTCCGGTGGTCGTTGGACCTCGAACCGGCCACCCTGCGCGAGGGGCTGGATCCGCTACGCCCGTGCCTTGACGGAGCTACCACGGTGTTCGTCAATGCCCGTGCCGCCGCACTGCTCGGCGACGCGCCAACCGACGCGCTGTTCGCAGCCGGTGTGGCACAGGTGGTGTACACGCTCGGTGCTCTAGGCGCCCGGCTCCACACCGTCGACCGCCACACCGTCGTCGATCCGACCGCGTTGCCTGGGCCCGTCGTGGACACCACCGGCGCGGGCGACTGCCTCGCGGGAACCTATGTCGCTGGGCTTCTTCTCGGCCGCGATCCGGTCGGCGCGTTGCAGCATGCGGTCGCCGCCGCCTCACTGAGCTGCTGTCGACTCGGCGGCCCGGCGTCCTACCCGGCTCCAGCAGAGGTCTCCGCCAAACTCGGCGAGACGGTACCCGGCACGGCACCCGTCGTCGCCGCCAAGCCCGCAGCAGGAGAACGGAATTCATGACCGACCAGCAGGTCCTACCTCCGAAGCCGCACGCGCTTCGGGAGTTGTTCGCCGAGACGAAGCCGGTGATCGGGGTGGTCCACCTGGCTGCGCTTCCCGGCTCGCCCCGCTACGACGGAGAGACGATGGCTGGGATCTACGCCGCCGGCGCACGTGACGCGCGCACGCTTGCCGAGGGCGGAATCGACGGAATCATCGTGGAGAACGCGAGCGACCTGCCGTTTTCGCGCCCGGAGGACATCGGCCCCGAGACTGTCGCGGCGCTCACCGCCGCCTGCTTGGAGATCAGGGCCGCCGTTGCAGTGCCGATCGGCATCACCTGCGTGGCCAATGGCGTGATACCTGCGCTCGCTGTCGCGAAAGCCGTTGGCGCAAAGTGGGTTCGGGCTAATCAATGGGTTAACGCCTACATCGCCAATGAGGGCTTCCTCGACGGGTCGGCACCGAAGGCGCTGCGGTACCGCCGAGCGATCGACGCGACCGACGTGCGAGTGTTCGCCGACGTGCACGTCAAGTTCGGCGCGCATGCCATCACTGCCGACCGCGGCATCGATGAACAGGCCCGCGATGCCGAGTGGTTCGACGCCGACGTGCTCATCGCGACCGGCACGCGCACCGGCTCACCAACGCAGGCGGACGAAGTCGACCTGGTGCGGTCCGGCACGACTCTGCCGGTCATCGTCGGATCGGGGCTCAACCCCGAGCAGGTGCCCGTGCTGTTCGAGGTCGCCGACGGCGCCATCGTCGGCCAGTGGCTCAAATGCGACGGTCGGTGGTGGAACCCCGTCGACCCCAGGCGGGTCGAACGACTGATGACCGCAGTCGCGGCAAGCCGGGGGTCGTCGTGACTCTGCTCACCGGAGAAACCGACGTCTTCAGTGCCGCCACCGGCGGCCGGTGCGGGGTGGCGTTCCTTGCGCGCCGCCGCGCCACCGCGTCCCGCGAACACGCCACTGCGGTCACTGGAGTGCGCTCAGAACTGGCGGCGATGTCGGAGCGCGGCTGGCAGCTTTCCGTGACGGAAATGCTTGGCGGAGAAGCGGAACCGACGGCGTATGACGCCGGTTTCGCCCACGACGTCGACGTGGTGGGCGTGTTCGACGCCCCTGACCTGGCTGCCGCGCTCGCCGGCTCGGTGGCTCTCGAGGCCGCGGGATGGGATCGGTTGTTCAGCACCGAATGGCTACTCGGACCGCGGGAGTTCGCTCCCGTCGCCGGACCGGATGAAGGTTCTCGCCGACACGACTGGGGCTTTCTCGCGCTCTGGGAGTGGAACGACGCCTGGCAGGCGGCGACCGACACCCGACGACGCGAGTACGACGCACAGTGCGACATCGCGTTCGCCGCGGACGTGCGAGCCGGAGTGACCATCGCTGGGCGACACCGCCTCGACTGGGCGAGCCGCTGGCACCACCTGGGCGTGTGGGAGGTGCCCGACCCAGATGTGCTCGGCAGCGCGATGCGCGAGCACGAACTCGTCGCCGATTTCGAGTTCACCACGTCTCGTCACTACATCGGCCGACGGCGCCCGATCGTCGAACTCATGGAAGGAGCACCCTGATGGCCGAAGTGCAGTGGATCCACTACGCCAGGGCGCGTAGCCCGTGGTACGAGCTGGACGCCGCCGTCCGCGCCGAACATCTCGCCCGGTTCGCGGCGGTTCGCGACGCGAGCACCGCGATGGGCGGCACGTACGCCGGCACCTTCCACGTCCGCGGCTGGAGCGACTGGTCGACCGTGGAGCTCTGGCGGTTCCCACACGCCGACGCGGCGTTCTCCCACTGGAGCCGCCTCACCGACGCAGGCTACGCACAGTGGTTCGCGTTCGCCAACAACATCGGACTTCCTGCGGAGGTGCCGACATGAGCCCGATACCGCTGCTCGAGGCGCGGGCCATCAGCCGCCGGTTCGGCCACGTCCAGGCACTCGACGGCGCTAACTTCACGGTGTACCCCGGTGAGATCTGCGCGTTGATCGGGGACAACGGCGCGGGAAAATCCACCTTGGTCAAGATCCTCTCCGGCGCCAGCGCCCCAGACTCCGGTGAGTTGCTGCTGGACGGCCAGCCGGTCTCGATCACTTCACCGAGCGCGGCGCAGGAGCTTGGCGTCGCCACCGTCTACCAGGATCTGGCGTTGGCGCCCGAGCTCGCCGCGGCTCGCAACCTGTTCCTCGGGCGGGAGGTGCTCCGCCATGGTCTGCTGGGCACGCTCGGGTTCCTGGACCGCGCCACCATGAGGCACGTCGCGACAGAGCAGTTCGCCAAACTTGGGATCTCGCTGCAGTCGCCCGACGTGCCCGTCGCGTCCTTGTCCGGCGGCCAGCGGCAGTCGATCGCCATAGCCCGGGCGGCTATGTGGGCGGACAAGGTGATTCTCATGGACGAGCCGGCGGCAGCGCTCGGCGTCGTACAGACCGCACGCGTTCTCGACCTGATCCGGTCGGTGCGCGACAGTGGTACCGCCGTGGTGCTGGTGAGTCACAACATGCCGCAAGTCATCGAGGTGGCCGACCGTGTCGAGGTGCTACGGCTCGGCCGCCGGGTCGCGACGTTCGACCGGACCGAAGCGACGGTCGACCGCCTGGTCACCGCGATGACCAGTGGCTCCGCCGAGGCCGCATGAGCACCGTCGCCGAATCCGGCTCCACGACACACGCGGCTGCCAGGCACAGCCGCTGGGCCGCATGGTCCCAGCTACTTGGCGGCGGCTGGATCTTTATGCTGCTGCTTGCGCTGATCGCAGTCTTCACGGCACTACGGCCGGCACAGTTCGCGACCGCGTTCAACCTATCCACCCTGGCCGTCGACGCCGCGATATTGCTCGTACTCGCCGTTGGACAGACCTACGTGATCATCACCGCTGGGATCGACCTGTCGGTGGGCTCCACATTGGTGTTCGCATCCGTGGTGTCGGCCAAGGTGATGCTCACCCTGTCCGGCGCGGAAGGCAGCACGTACGGCACCACCGACGGCAGTTGGTTCGTGATCGCCGTCGGCTTCGTGGTCGCGGTGGCCGCGGGTGCTTTCTGGGGTGCGGTCAACGGCATTCTCATTGCGGTGACACGGATTCCGGCGTTGATCGTCACCCTCGGCACGCTCGGGATGGCTTTGGGGTTCGCTCAGATCATCACCGGCGGTGTGGACGTGCGGGCGGTGCCGAAGCTGCTCGTCGAGTACGTCGGAACCGGCAAGATCGCGGGCATCCCGACTCTCGTCGTGGTGGCCGCCATCGTGGCGGTGCTCGCCGGCCTTTGGCTGCACATGACCCGCTTCGGCGAGCGCACATTCGCCGTGGGCTCGAACTTCGAAGCCGCGCGGCGCTCGGGAATCCCGGTACGCCGACAGTTGATCAAGGTCTACGTGCTGTGCGGCACGCTCGCGGGCGTCGCCGCGGTGATGTCGGTGGCCCGGTTTGGCACGACCACGATCGGCGGCCACACCGTGGACAACCTGGCGACGATATCGGCGGTCGTGCTGGGCGGCACGAGCCTCTTCGGTGGAATCGGCACTGTGTTCGGCACCGTCGTCGGGGTGTTCATCCCGGTGATCCTGCTCAATGGCTTCGTCATCGTCGGCATCCCGCCGTTCTGGCAGACCGTCGCCATGGGCGCGGTACTGATCCTCGCCGTGTACATCGACCAGCTCAAACGACGCCAGCGCGACCACACCTAAACTGCCAGTCGCCCTGTAGAGGAGAAACCCATGCACAGAACAACTTTGACTGTCGTCGCTACTGCCGGAGTAGTGATACTCGCAGCCGCGTGCTCCCCCGGCCCCAGCGGTGGCGGCGGATCCAACGCCCCTGCGCCGGCCACGAAGGACGTCGCCCTGGTGCTCGGTGTCAACGGCAGCCCGTTTTATCAGGCGCTCGCCTGTGGCGCGCAGGCGGAGGCCACCAAGCTGGGCCTGAACCTCAAGGTCTCCGCGCCCGCGCAGTTCGCGGCCGATGCCCAGATTCCCGTCGTCAACGCGGTCGCCGCAGCCCGGCCAGCCGTGGCAGTCATCGTTCCCACCGATGCGCAGGCCCTGGTCCCGCCGATCCAGCAGCTCAGCACGGCCGGAACCCACGTCGTCACCGTCGACCAGACCCTCGCCGACCCGTCGCTGGTGAAGAGCGAGATCGTCACCGACAACCTGCAAGGCGGTCACATGGCTGCGACAGAGATCGCAAATCTTTTGGGCGGCAACGGAA
>NZ_JAVROT010000320.1:0-2947 GCF_032162605.1 Mycobacterium sp.
TTCGGAGGTCATTGGGGTCCCTCTTCGATGGCGCGTCGCACGGCGTCCTCCAGCGGCGCGCCGCGGAGTGGATGATCGGTCCGCGCCCGAAGACGCAGAAAGAACTCGACGTTCCCGGACGGACCCGGCAGCGGACTCGACGTGACATCGACCGTCTGCCAGCCCAGTTCGGCGGCCCTGCGCGCGACCGAGAGGACCGCGTCGGCCCTGACTCCTGGATCCGACACGACCCCACCCGGCCCGACGCGGCCCTTGCCGACTTCGAACTGTGGTTTCACCATGGGAACGATATCGGCGACCGGCGACGCGCATGACACGAGAGCGGGCAACACGGTCGCCAGGGCGATGAACGACAGATCTGCCACCACCAGGTCGACCGGTCCGCCGATTGTCTCGAAGGTCAGCCCGCGGACGTTGGTGCGCTCCATGACCGTGACGCGGGAGTCCGACCGCAACGACCACGCCAGCTGGCCGTACCCGACATCGGCTGCGACGACCTCGCGGGCACCGCGGTCCAGCAGCACCTCGGTGAAACCGCCCGTGGACGCCCCCGCGTCCAGGCAGCGCCTGCTCTCGACCACCACGCCGAAGGCGTCCAGCGCACCGATGAGTTTGTGGGCGCCGCGCGACACCCAACTGCGTTCCGCTCCGGTGACGGTGAGCCGCGCGTCGACGGCGACGGCCGTCGCGGGCTTGGCCGCGGGCATGCCGTCGATGCTGACCCGACCTGCCCCGATCAACTCTGCCGCCTGCTGACGGGACCGCGCCAGACCACGTCGGACCAGCTCGGCATCAACGCGAGCGCGCCGAGTCACGTGTGCTTACCTCTCAACCGATTCCAGCGCCAGGACCAGCAGGTCGTGTGCCTCTTCCAGGCGTGCCGCGACGCGCTCCACGTCGACGTGTTCGGCATCTGCTGCGTTCGGGTCCGGCAGCTCGGCGAGCAAGGCCGCGACCTGCGCGCGGATCTGGTCGGGATCGGTCGTCATCTCACTGATCACGCTAGCCGATCGGCGGCCCGCACCAGTGAGCAGCGGTCCAGCGCCTGCCGCGCCGTGTCGTCTGCCCCGACGACGTCGAATGCCCGACAGTCCAGGCTCGAGTCCCACACCGTGCTCGCGACGGCACGGACGACGGTCAGCGGGTCTCCGGCGTCTTCGCCGGTCCAGTGCACCGTTGCGGCGTCGGGTCCGACCTCGACGCGCCACGCGGGATGCGGCGCGATCCGCAGGGTGTCGCTGTCTGCGAAAAGCGCGCGCAGATCCGGGGCGACGTAGCGGGGTCGCTCGGCCGCGGCGGCGTGGACCATGTCAGCGGCCGTGCTCACGCCGGTGAGCACCAGCAGGCTGGGCAACCCGGTGGCGTTGGCGCCCGAGATGTCGGTGTCCAGCCGGTCGCCGACGACCAGCGGTCGTTCGAACTGACCGCGAGCGAGGGCGTCCAACAGGAGCGGCGGCTGGGGCTTGCCCGCCACTTGCGGCCGTTGGTCGGTCGCCGTCTCCAGTGCTGCGACCATCGCGCCGTTGCCGGGCAACAGCCCGAGCTCGGACGGCAGCGTGCGATCGACGTTGGCGGCGACCCACAGCGCGCCGGCCCGGATCGCCAGTGCCGCCTCCGCGAGGTCGGCCCAGCCCGTCTCGGGCGAGTGCCCCTGCACCACCGCCACCGGCTCGTCGGCGAACTTGCGGACGGGCCGCAGGCCGACGTTGCATACTTCGTCGGCTAGGGCTTCGGTGCCGATCACCAGAACCGCTGAGCCGGAACCGATTTGGGCTGCCAACAGACGTGCGGCGCTCTGCGCGCTGGTGACGACGTCGGCGGCGACGGCGACGAATCCCATCGCCACCAGGTTCTTGGCCACGTCAGTCGGTCGCTTGGACGCGTTGTTCGTCACGAACAGCGTCCTCGCCTCGACGGCGGCCAGGGTCTCGACCGAACCTTCGGTGGGCTGCTGTCCCCGGAAGACGGTGCCGTCGAGGTCGAGCAGCAGGCAGTCGTGTTCCTGCACGAGTGTCGTCACGTCAGCTGAACTCCGCGATCCGCTCTTCGGCATCGGTCTGACCGTCGAGGTCGGCCGCCGCGGCCCTCATGAACCATTGCAGCGCCTCGTCGTTGCGCCCGAGGACGAGCAGCGTGTCCGCGTAGGCGTAGAACAAGCGTGCTGCGGTCAACCCGGTACGCGTGGGATCGAGCGCCGGCGTGGAGAGTGCTGAGAGGGCCTGTTCGTGCTGGCCGAGATCGGAGCGAGCACCGGCCACGACGATGCGGAGTTCGTCGGCGTCATCGCCGGTCAGCTGCTCGGCCTCCGGGGTGCGGGAGAGGTCGATCGCGCGCTGCGGGCGCCCGACGCCTCGTTCACAGTCAGCGACGAGTGGCAGAAGCGGTGACTTGCTGCCCATGCGGCGGGCGGCGCGCAACTCCGAGAGTGCCTGCGCCCAGTCGCCGCAGTGATAGGCAGCGATACCAACCGCCTCACGCACGGCCGAGATGCGCCCAGACCGCGTTCGCGCTGCCTGCGCGTGCTTCAAAGCCAGCTCGGGATCATCTTCGAGCAGCTCGCCGGCCGCGACCAGGTGCTTCGCCACGTAATCCGCGGTGGCCTTGTCGAGTGTCATCAGCTCGCCGCGGACGTCCGGAGCCAACTGCTTGGCCTCGATGTCAGCCGGAATCGGCGGCGCGTTCTTGTCCGAACCTGCGCCGTCGGACTGCGGTTGCGTGCGTCGCGCCCGATCCGGCCCTGACGAACGAGGCGGCGCGCCGCGACCGTCGCCTGTCCCGGAACCTCTTCGTGGCGCGCCGGCACTGGGGGTGCGCCTGGGTCGCCGCTCGTCGCCTCCGCGTTGCGTGTCCTGGGGCATGTCTGCCTTCCCTGTCTTGGCAAAGGATACGGTGCCATTCTATTATTCGCGACGGTGCGCAATTCAAATGCAAAAGCCGCAAATATAGA
>NZ_JAVROT010000321.1:0-8186 GCF_032162605.1 Mycobacterium sp.
TGGCCATCGGCTTCAACTTCACCTCACACCTCGCGGAGATCCAAGAGGCGGCAAAGCAGCCCCAGTTCGCCGAGCAGATGGAGCGCTTTTCACATCTGCGCGCGGCGTTCGCGGACCAGAAGCTGCCTACGTTCTTCAACAAGCAGGTGTCCTGCATCACCGGACCGTACGACCCGATCCTCGCGCCGTACGACTCGCCGATGCTCGACTTCGAGGGAGAACTCGTCGCGGTCATCGGGCAACGGGTCCGGCGCGCCGACGCCGCCACGGCGCTTGCGTCCGTCGCCGGTTACACAGTGGGCAACGACGTGTCGGTACGAGATTGGCAGCAAGACACCCCAACGATGTGGCCGGGCAAGAGCTTCGACACCCACGGGCCGATCGGGCCGTGGGTCGTCACGGCCGATGAGGTGGATCCCGCGGGTCTCGATATCCGCACGTGGGTCGACGGCGAGTTGCGCCAGGACGGCTCCACGAAGGAGATGGTCACCGGGATCGGCGACATGATCGCGGCGCTGTCCCGCGTCTGCACGCTGGAGCCCGGCGACCTCATCGCCACCGGGACGCCCGGCGGCGTCGGTGTGTTCTCCGGACGGCTGCTACGACCGGGTCAGCGGGTGCGGGTCGAGATCGAGGGTATCGGCGCCATCGAGAATCCCGTGGTCGCGGAGCCCTCCCCCACCAAACCGTGAAGGCTGAGAGAAACTAGGGAGTTGAGCCGATGAGAGGACTCGAGGGCAAGGTGGCCATTATCGCCGGCGCGGCGCCGGGCAACATCGGCGCGGCGACCGCCGTCCGCCTCGCTGAGGAGGCCACGGCCGTGGTGGCAACAGATCTCAACGAGGCGGCGGCCCGTGCCGTCGTCGAGGAGATCCGAGCATCGGGTGGCAAGGCGATCGCCCGAGCGTTCGATATCAGCGACGAGGCGTCCTACAAGGAGCTCGTCGACACCACCATCGGCGAGTTCGGCCGGCTCGACGGCCTATTCAACGTGGCCGCCGACCTCTCGCCGGGCACACTCGCCAAGGACACCGACGTGTTGTCGGTCCCGATCGACGTGTGGCGGCACACCATGACGTCACACTCACCGGCTACATGTACGGCATCCGCCACGCGCTGCCCATCATGATCAGCCAAGGAGGCGGGGCGATCGTCAACACCATGTCAACCAGCGTCTGGATGGGCGAGGAGACGCATGTCGCCTATCAGTCCGCCAAAGCCGAACTGTATGGACTCACCCGCCACACCGCCACGCTCGGCGGCAAGCATGGCGTGCGATGTAATTCGGTCGCGCCAGGAGTGATACTCACCGGGGCGGCGCTGAAGAATACAACCGAAGAGTTCCGCACCGAGATGCTCGATTCGGTTCGGCTGGCTCGCCTAGGAGCCCCAGAGGACCTGGCTGCGATGGTGGCGTTCCTGTTCTCTGACGACGGCGCCTACGTCACCGGCCAGACCATCCTCATCGACGGCGGCACCAACTTCACCTGACCGTAAAGGTCAGCACTGAAAGGATTCTCGTGGGCGGGTGCACCAGGGATCAGTGGTCGACGTGCAGTGGTGCTGACTCCAACTTCCTCTTTGAACTGTCCGCTGTTGCGCGTCGAGTCGCGTTCGACGTCGTGGCGAGATCGTCGATGCGCGCGATAATCCGGTCCGCGATCTGCCGAAAGGGCGTGAAGCTCGGTGTCGTCGAGCCCGTCGATGACAAGGTCTCGCACCGCCGCGACGTGGCCTGGGGCGGCGGCAACGAGGTGCTCGTAGCCGGCCTCGGTGAGGACGGCGTTGGTGTAACGGCCGTCGCTCGGGTCGGGTTCACGTCGGACGTAGCCCCGTTTCTCCAGCCGAGTGATGAGGTGTGACAGGCGCGAGAGCTCGGCGTTGGTGAGTACGGCTAGCTCGCTCATCCGCATCGCGCGGTTGGGCTGCTCGGATATGCCGGCCAGCGCGTAGTACTCGATGTAGCTGAGCTGCGCGTCGCATTGCAACTGTGCCTCCAGTGCCGTGGGCAACCGGGCGAGCATCAGCGTGACGGCCTGCCAGGCCTCCAGCTGCGTCGGGGTCAACCATCGGGGGGATCGGCCCATCGATGCAGTCTAGTCGAGTCACTTGAAGTTTCAGGTCATGTTGGCTAGCGTGACATGAAGATTCAAGTAATTAACCCGATGCGCACCACCGCCCTCATTCAGCACCGAATCGACCGACTCCACCAGAAAAGGGAAATCCCATGAGTGAGTTGAAGATTGCCATCATCCTGGGCAGCACCCGACCGGGTCGCAACGGCAAGGCCGTCGCCGACTGGGTGCTCGCCAAGGCCTCAGGCCGGGAACGCGCCGACTACGACCTCATCGACCTCGCTGATCACCCACTTCCCCACATGGATGAGCCCTTGTCTCCCATGCTGGGCCAATACGCCGGCGAGCACACCAAGGCCTGGGCGGCGACCATCGCCCCCTACGACGGTTTCGTGTTCGTCACTCCGGAGTACAACCACTCGACCTCCGGCGTGCTCAAGAACGCCATCGACTACCTCTACGCCGAGTGGACCAACAAAGCCGCGGCCTTCGTCAGCTACGGATCCGTTGGCGGAGCCCGCGCGATCGAGCATCTGCGCGCGGTTTGCAGCGAACTGCAGATCGCTCACGTACGCCAGCAACTGTCCTTCTCGATGTTCACCGACTTCGAGAACTTCTCCACGTTCCGTCCCGTTGCGGCGATACATGACGATGCCGCCACCATCATGTTCGACCAACTGGAAGCGTGGGCCGGCGCGCTCAAGCCGCTGCGTAACTGAGCAGCCAGACGCACGAGGCTGGGTTAGCCCGCAGGCCGTTACGCGCGGTGCCGTGCGGCGGGTGATCCGCACAGTAGTTCGGAAATCGCCCAAAGTCGCTCGGCGCGAAGAGGATCCGTAGCGTAGGTCGTCGCGCTCTCGCTGATCGCGCAGTCCGTGAGGTAGAGACCGCCCAAACCAGTCAGCTCGTCGGACACCGCTACCCAAACGGAGGTCGCCGCACCCTGTTCTGCCGGCACGATCTCGAGCCTGGGCGGCTCAGCGGCCGGCTCGCTGTCGGCCGTCCAGACGCCCCAGGTGCTTGCCGACATCGTGATCGGCGCGTTGACAACTGCAGTCACCAACTGGTGCGACGACCCCGCCTACGACCTCCCCACGGAGTTTGCGCACGCCGCCGAGGCCCTTCTGAGGATGCTGGCCGCTTGATACGACCCCAGTATCTATCGAGGACGAGCCACCCCGCTGCACCGCAATCCGCTTGTAGTAATAGGCAAAACATATATGCTTATTACTATGGATGACGATGCGGCAGGCTTCGACTACCCGGCGAGCAGCCGATTCGGCACCGCGCTCGCCCCGGCGCCGCTGGTGCTCAGCCAGGAACTGGCCAACACCATCGGCATCGATCACATACCGCACCTGGTGGACCTGCTCGCCGAGGTGGACACCGCGCAGCACTGGATCGACGCAGTCGTGCCGTACTGGTGCGCATCGGTTGACGCAGACGATCCCCATCTACTCATCACCGCGACCGAACTTCCCCGCCTACGAGCCGTCCGCGACACCCTGCGCTCGGTGCTCGGCGACCACGACGACCCCCGCGCCGACGCCGTCATCGTCGGCACTGCCGCCATCACCGCCACCAGCTCAGGCGCGCACCTCGAACCACTCGGCTGGGGTGCCGCGTGGCTGGCGGCGGCCATCGCCATCGAAGCCGCCACTGCCCACGCCCAGGACAGTTTCCGACGACTCAAGCTCTGCCACGAACCGCAATGCCGCACCGCGCTCTACGACCGCTCCAAGAACAACAGCAGGATCTGGCACGACACCACAACATGCGGCAACAAGACCAACGCCCGTGCACACCGCGCCCGACGTCGCCAACAGTCGAGTTAGACACTCCCGCACGCAGTCCCCACCCAAACCCGCCGACGGGCAACCGCACGCCGGCAGCCAACTCAACAAAATGGAGGACCCCATGTCTGACACCTACCGCGCCTGGCAAGCGACGGGACAGCACCAGTTCGAGCTGGTGGACCGCGACGTGGTTGCGCCGAATGCCGACCACGTTCGCATCCGGGTAGCGAGCTGCGGCGTGTGCCATAGCGACGTGCTGGGCGCCGAGGGCTTGCGCCCCGATCCCAGCCAGCCCGTCGTTCCCGGCCACGAGATCGTCGGAACGATAGACGCCGTCGGCGACGCCGTGACCACCTGGAAGGTCGGCGACCGCGTCGGCGTAGGTTTCCTCGGCGGGCACTGCGGGGCCTGCGAGTGGTGTCGCCGCGGGGACTTCGTCAACTGCGACAACCAGCCGCAGCCGGGCACGACCGAAGACGGCGGCTACGCCGAAGTCGTCTACGCCCGAGCCACCGGTCTGGTCAGGATCCCTGCGGAGCTGATGTCGCTGGACGCCAGTCCGCTGCTCTGCGCCGGCATCACCACGTTCAACGCGCTACAGAGCATCGACGCCCCTCCCGGCGCGCTGGTCGGCATCCAGGGCATCGGCGGGCTGGGCCACCTCGGGGTGCAGTACGCCAACAAGCTTGGGTATCGCGTGGCTGCAATCGCCCGCGGCGCCGACAAGCGTGCACTGGCCGAACAGCTTGGCGCACACCACTACATCGACAGCGCGGCAACTGATCCCGGCGCTGCGTTGACCGAACTCGGCGGTGCCGCCGCCGTCATCGCGACCGCCGCCAGCGGGGCCTCGATGTCACCGTTGCTGGCCGGTCTGCGGCCACACGGGCAACTCGTGGTCGTGGGCGCCGCCCTCGACCCCATCGAGGTCTCGACATCCGATCTGATCTTTGGTGGCCGGTCAATCCTGGGGAGCCTGACCGGCACCCCGGTCCAGAACGAGGACAGCTTGGCCTTCAGCTCCGCGAACGGTGTCGCGGCGATGATCGAGAAACTGCCATTCGAGGACGCCCCGAAAGCCTACGAACGGATGATGTCGGGTCAGGCTCGGTTCCGGGTAGTACTCGACGTGGCCGGCAAGTAGGGAATCGAGTTACCAAGAGGCGCAGGAGGCCGGCGCGACCGTGGGCAACCAGCTGAGGTACCTCATGAATGTAGTATCGATGATGTGTAGCATTGCGGATCGGCGATCCGCGCCGCGGCGCCGAAACCATCGTGCGACTCGCCACCGACCCCGCCTTCGCCGAAACCACTGGCGGCTACTTCTCCGTCAAGGACGCCACACCCCTCGCCTGCCCAGAACCCGGACGTAGTACGAGAATTCAGGCCGACCTGTGGGAGACCACGGCCACACTGCTCGACGGATTTCTCTCCTCTGCCGGATGAGAAGACACCGGATGCAGACGGCTCGAATCAGCCCGAGCGGGAGGCGTTCGCGGCTGCCAAGGTGAGCCGGGCGATGCGTTTGGCGGTCATCGCCGCGGTGCGCGCCGGCTCAGCCGTGCTCGCCGTCGCCAACGCTCCGTCGTAGAGGAGGACGAGCGCGTCAGCCAGCGCCTCGGAGTCAGCGACCCCGGTTGCTGCGGCGAGTTCGACGAAGGTCTGCCGGATCCAATCGCGGTACTCCTCGATGGCCTGCTGGTGGGATTCCCCCGCCGGGGCTTCGGCGGCGGCATTGACGAACGGACAGCCGCGGAACCCGGGAAGGGACACATAATCAGCGATCGCATCGAAGATCGCCAGGATCTTCTCGTCCGGATCGTCGACTCCGGCCTGTCGCTCCTCGATGCGCTGCTGCCACGCATGGAGGCGGCCACGAAGATAGGCGGCGACCAGTTCGTCCTTCCCGCCGAAGATGTAATACAACGAGCCCTTGGCTACGCCAGCCTTCGCGATGACGGCGTCGATACCGGTCGAATGGACACCGTCGCGGTAGAACAGCTCATCGGACGCGGCGAGCAGTCGTTCACGCGCCGACGGCCGTTTCGCTGTCTTCGTCGCCACGACAGCAGTTTACCAGACAGACTTGTCTGAACAGCGGGAATCTGCGTCGGCGCACGCGGCAGACGCGCGATCGTGCCCTCAACACTTGCCACCGGCGTTGACAGGGTTGGCAGATTGCGGTTATCTTCGGATTTAGTCAGATCTGTCTAAACGGATCTCGAGTGGACCGCCGGACATCGAAGGGGCGAGAGATGAATCTGATTGCCGAGAGCAACCTCGACGGTGTGTACGTGCCAAGCCCGGTGGAACGCATCCGCGAGCAGGTGGCCGACTATGAAGCCAGCGGCGGCGTCGAGGGCGCAACACTGGAAGGCCGGCCGGTGGTGATCCTGACGTCGGTGGGTGTGAAATCGGGCAAGGTCCGGAAGAACCCGGTGATGCGGATCGTCGACGGTGACCGGTACGTGGCAGTGGCATCCGCGGCCGGGGCGCCCGCAAACCCATCCTGGTACGCCAATCTGGTTGCCCACCCACAGGTCCGACTTCAGGACGGCGCCACCGTCATGGAGTTCCAGGCCCGCGAGGTCAGCGGGGACGAGAAGCGGCACTACAGGAGTGTGGCCGAGCGATTCTGGCCGCACTTTCCCGAGTATCGACAACTCGCAGGCGGACGCGACATCCCGATCATGGTGCTCGAACCCGTCGCGCCGCATCCGTCCGTCGGCAATCCAGCAGAGGAGCGCATCATGGCGTTGGTGCTGGAGGCGTTCGACACGTTGTTCAATCGGCGTGACTACGCGGCGGCGCAACGATTCTGGTCGCCCAACTACATCCAGCACAGCGCGCACATCGAGCCGGGCCGAGACGGCTTGTTCGACCTGATCAAGGCCTCACCGGCGGAGATGCGCTACGAGAACGCGCTGACCATCGCCAACGGCGACTACGTGATGCTGCACGGTCGGTTCTCCAATACCGGGCTGCCGGCCAACTGGATCGCCGTCGACGTCGTCCGCATGCAGGACGGCCTGCTCGCCGAACATTGGGATGTCCTGCAGGACGAGGCCACCGCGGAGGAGTCCAAGAGTGGGCTGCCCATGTTCGGCGACGCCTTCCCGACTCAGCCCTGACGCGGTGACTGCCGCGATGAAGGTCTCCGCCCAGTTCGCCACCTCGCTGCACTCCCCCGAGCACATCGCGGCCGCAGAACGACTCGGTTACGACCGGGCCTGGCTGTTCGACACACCGCACCAAAGCCCCGACGTGTGGATGATGCTCGCGCTGGCGGCCGAACGGACCACGACGATCGGCCTGGGTCCGGGCGTGCTCGTCCCCACCCTGCGCCACCCCATGGTCAACGCCTCGGCCACCGCGGCGCTGGAAGCGCTTGCCCCGGGACGGGTCGCGGTCGCGTTCGGCACCGGCTTCACCGGCGCCCGCGCGCTGGGCGCCGCTCCGAGCACCTGGTCGTTTCTCGCCGACTACGTCCGCACGTTCCGCGCCCTGCTCCGCGGCGAACCCGTCCGATGGCAGAACAGCCTGATGCAGATGCTGCACCCGCCCGGGCACGCACCCGAGCGCCCCATCGAGGTTCCCGTGCTCATCTCCGCGATCGGGCCCAAGGGCGTCAACGTCGCCATCGAATATGCCGATGGGCTGTTCTCCGTCAACGGCGAGACCCGCTACGCCACACAGTTCGGCTGGGCGGCGCTCGGCGTGCACGGCACCGTCCTCACCCAGGGCGAGTCACTGGACTCGCCGCGGGTGCAAGCGGTCGCCGGGCCGGGAAACGCGTTGGCCTACCACGCCGCATACGAATTCGGCGGCGACGTCACCGCACTTCCCGCCGGCGACGTGTGGCTCGACGCCATCAACCAGACGCCGCCTCAGGAGCGACACCTCGCGGTGCACGACCAGCACCTCGTGGGGCTGAACCGCGCCGACATTGCGGCGTGGGATGCGGGCAGTTGGAAGGCCATCACCCAGACCACCCTGACCGGCACGGCCGAACAGATCGGTCGCCGTGTCACCGAACTCGCCGCCCAAGGCATCACCGAAATCATCTACCAGCCCACCGGACCCGACATCATCGGCGAACTCGAGGCCTTCCACGCCGCAGCACGCAACGCCACAAATTCCGCGGCGCAAGACAATTCGCCACGCTAATCGAACCGGAGTGTCGATTACCGCGGAATTGCCAACCCCACCTGAGAATCACGAGAGGCAAACCATGACGGGTACCGAGGAACAGACCAAGTCATTCGTCCTGCACGCATTCGACACCTTGTTCAACAAGCGGGATTACGCAGCGGCG
>NZ_JAVROT010000322.1:0-17254 GCF_032162605.1 Mycobacterium sp.
CTACATCGCCAAACTCACAATCAATCCGGCGATTTCGATCGGCGCCGACGCACACATCGGGTCCGTCGAGGTGGGCAAGGTGGCCGATCTGGTGATCTGGCAGCCCGCGTTCTTCGGCGTCAAGCCAAGGGCGGTGCTCAAGAACGGCTTCATCGCCTGGGCCGCGCTTGGCGACGCGGCCGGGTCCATCTCGTCGTCGGAACCCATCATCCAGCGCCCCAACTGGGGGGCTCTCGGCGATGCGGCCGCCGAGCTGGGCTTCGTGTTCATGTCGTCGCTCGCGGTCGACGCGGGCGTGCCGCAGCGACTCGGGTTGCGCAAGACCGTTCTGCCGATCACATCGGTGCGCGGTCTTCGTAAGGCGGACATGGTCCGCAATGCCGCTCTGCCGCACGTGGAGGTGGATCCACGCACCTTCGACGTTCGCGCCGACGGGCAGTTGCTTGCTGCGGAACCCGCTGCGACAGTTCCCTTCTCGAGGAAGTACCTGTTGCGATGACTCCAGTGCTCAAGGCAGCCCGGATCGGCATCGGCGGGCCGGTCGGATCCGGCAAGACCGCTCTGGTCGAGGCGCTGCTCGCCGGTTTCGGCAGGCGTGGACGCTCGGTGTCGGTCATCACCAACGACCTGGTTACCATCGAAGACGCCGAGCGGGTCCGCCGTTCAGGGCTGATCGACCCCCGGCGGGTACGTGCCGTGGAAACCGGCGGCTGCCCTCACACCGTGATCCGCGAGGATCCCTCGCTGAACATGGCGGCCGCCGATGCCCTTGAGGCGGACTTCCCCGACACCGAGATGATTCTGCTCGAATCAGGCGGCGACAATCTGGCGTCGACGTTCTCACGGGACCTGGTGGACTACTGGCTGTTCGTGATCGACGTAGCCGGTGGCGATGACATTCCACGCAAGCGGGGACCCGGAGTTCTGCGGTGCGATCTGTTGGTGATCAACAAGGTCGATCTCGCCCCGTACGTCGGTGCCGATCTGTCGTTGATGCGCAAGGAAGCCGCCGACGTCCGCGGCGGTCGACCCGTCGTCGGGATCAGCGCCAGAAGCGGCGAGGGGATCGATGCGGTGATGGACGTGCTCGAACGGGAAGTGCTGTTCGGGTGAGCATCGACGGCAGCCACGCCCTCGACCTCGTGTTCGCTCCCGTCGGCGGGCGAACCACCTTGACCCGGCGCCGCTACCGTTGGCCGTTGCTGATCGGGCGGGTCTTCCCCGATCCGAACCGGCAAGGGGTGGGGTCGGTGACCGTCCAGAACGCCGCAGGCACCGTCATTCCCGGTGACGTCGTCAGGCAACGGATCGCGGTGGTTGACGGCGGGTCGGTGGTGGTGCGGGGTCAGGGCGCCACCGTCGTCAGCGGAATCCCTTGCGGTGAGTTGGCTGTCGAGGAAACCACCGTGCGGGTGGATTCGCACAGTCATCTGCTGTGGCACCCTTCTGCGCGCATTCTCACCGCGTACGCCCGCTACCGGCAGCTGACGCAGGTGTGTGTCGAGCCGGGGGGACGGGCGGTGCTCGTCGACGCCGTAGTCCTGCACCCCGACCTGACGGGCGACGTGTTCGGCAGTTGGGAGTCCACCGTCGTCGTCACCGCGCCAGGCGGTGCGCTGCGCGCACTCGACGCTCAGCTGCTCGAGGCGCCACCGGGAATGAAGTGCGCTCCAACGGCTTTCGGGATGATCTACGTCATCGGTACCGAACTCGACACGATGATGACGGCGCTATCGCCGGGTCTCGAAGCGCTCACCGCGTTCACGGAGAACCGACGCGTCTATGTCGGGGTGAGCGACCTGCCGAACGAGGCCGGGTGGGCGGTTCGGATGGCCGCGTCCGACGGAGGCACGTTGCGCGCGGTGATCGGCGAGGCGACGACGATCCTCGAGGCGGCAACTCGCGCGGACGCCCTTGCGGGTGTCTAGCCGTCGCCCGGTGATGGTGCCGTCGACTCCTCTTCGAGGCACCCCTCCGCGACCGCGTGCTTGATGCTGTCGGTCAGCTTGGGGCACGACCGGCTCCGGCTGCTGTCACCACCGCTGGCCCGCACCTCGGCGAAGGTCGCGCACCGTTGGGTGGCCTCCGAACTCCATTGCACCGCAGTGTGTCCCGCGCCGAGCTTCTTGACGGCCACCGTGACGTGGCAGAAGCGGCAATCGATGGGCGTCAGGCCCGCATTCAGGTAGCGCTCGCGGTCCCTCGCAGAGGCTTCCTTGACGGCCGCGGCGCGCTCGGGATCGGTGGCGAAGTCCGGTGCCTTGGACCACGTTCCCGTCGCCGGCGGGCGGTTCCCCACCGGGTGCTCGTCTTCGTCATGCCCGAGCAGCGCCAGCATCGAACGCGCCAGCCGATCGGCATCTGGCGCCTGCGTCATGTCGCCGGCTGTTGCTCGGCGCGCTTGTGCAGGTTCTCCTGCGCCCGCAGATTCTCTTGAACTTCGATGGTCCACTTCTCGTTCGCCGCCGTGGTGTCGACCTCGATCTCGAACCGGTCGGTCATGTCCGGCGTGACGTCGGCGACGTCGACGTAGAACTGCTGGTACCAGCGGCGCATCTGGTAGACCGCGCCGTCCTCCTCGACCAGCAGCGGGTTGTCGATGCGGGTCTTGTGCTTCCATATCTCGACGTCCTGCAGGAAGCCCTTGCTGACGCCTTCGGTGAACGCCCTCGACAGCTTCTCCGTCATCTTCTCGTCCATGCCCTTGGGCTTCTCGACCATGACGCCCCACTGCAGCACGAACGCATCCTGGCTCACCGGGTAGTGGCAGTTGATCAGGATCGACTCGGCCTTGAACCCGCCGTAGTTGTTGTGCAGCCAGTTGATCATGAACGACGGGCCGAAGTAGGACGCCTCCGAGTCGAGGTGCGCCTCACCGTAGGCGGTCCCCAGATCGTTCACGTCCGGGCGGCCGACGTTGTGCAGGTACTGCGACGCGACGTGGCCCTCGAAGACGTTCTTGAAGTACGTCGGCAGACCGAAGTGGATGTAGAAGAAGTGCGCCATGTCGGTGACGTTGTCGATGATTTCGCGGCAGTTGGAACCCTCGATGAGCATCGAGTTCCAGCGCCAGGCGGTCCAGTCGTCGCTGGCGAACTCCGCGAGTTCCGGGATGCGGAGCTCCGGCGGCGGCGGGTTGCCCTCGTGGTCGTGCCAGACGTAGAGCAGACCGCTGCGGACGTCGGTGGTCCAGGCCCTGGTGCGGGCCAGCCGAGGAGTGCGCTTGGCGTAGGGCACCAGCTTGCACTTACCGTCGCCGCCCCAGCGCCAGTCGTGGAACGGGCACGCGATCTCGTCGCCCTTGATAGTCCCCTGGGACAGGTCGCCACCCATGTGCCTGCAGTAGCCGTCGAGGATCTTGAGCTCACCCTGCGAGTCGGCGAAGATCACGAGTTTGGTGCCGAAGATCTCGACGGAGTGCGGCTTGCCGTCCTGGAAGTCCGCCACCGGTCCGAGACAGTGCCAGCCCCGTGCATAGCGGTCTGGCGGCGCTCCTGTGTCGATCTCGCGAATGTTCGCGGTTACCGCGGTTGACTCGGTACTCACGGTGGGCCTCCCGTTTCTGAACTCACTAACTAGAACACGTTACAGTTTTTCCCACCCGCCGCGCAATGCGAACGCGTCTACCTGCGGTATATCTAGACGATGCCGCTGTACGCCTTCGAGGGTAGATCGCCCGTGGTCGACCCGACCGCCTTCATCGCTCCGACCGCCACATTGATCGGAGACGTGCACGTGGAGGCGGGTGCGTCGATCTGGTTCAACGCCGTTCTGCGGGCCGACTTCGCCCCCATCATCGTCCGAGCGGGCGCGAACGTGCAGGACTGCTGCGTTCTGCACGCGCCGCCGGGTATCCCCGTCGACATCGGGCCCGGCGCCACCATCGCGCACGGGTGCGTCATCCACGGCGTCCACGTCGGCCAGGAGGCAGTGATCGCCAATCATGCCACGGTGCTCGACGGCGCCGTCATCGGGCGGCGCAGCCTGGTCGCGGCGCACTCGTTGGTGACCGGTGGCACGAAGATCCCCGACGAAGTCTTCGTGACGGGAGCGCCCGCCAAGGTGCGCGGTCCGATCGCAGGCACGGGTGCGGAGATGTGGGTGAACGTCAATCCAGGCGCGTACCAGGATCTCGCCCGTCGCTACCTGGACGGTCTGGCCCCGATCGCCGAGGCCTAGACGGCTACTCGGGTTGGGGGAGTCCGACCCGCAGGGCGATCTGCTGCATCTTGCCGACGTTGGTGACGAATCGATCCGTGGTGGCGTCACCGGTCGCACTCTGGAACTCCAACCGGACCAACGCCCGCCCCTCGGTGAAGTAGAGAAGTGTGACGGCCTTGTCGTCCTGGGGGTAGGTCCCGGAGATCGTGACACCGTCGGTGCCGACCGGTGATGGCGTGGGAGCGCCACCCGCCACCAGATCGGTGAGCGTCTGCGACGTCTGCTTCAGGGTCGCAGAGGCCGCGGCGGCGTCCGGGTAGATCAGCACCGTGCTGGTGATCGCCCGCGTGTCCTGGTCGTTGACGAAGAACGCACTGGCGCCGGGTTGGCCGTTGGGCTGTGCCTGGTTCGACCGCGGGTGGAACGTATCGTCCGCGTCGCTCAGGTCGGCGGCGGTGAGAAGCAGACGCTGGTAGTCGGCTTCGGCCGCGTTCGCGGCGGTGGTCGGCGTGGTCTTCTGCGTGTCCGTCGTGGCGACGGTGCCCGGCAGCCCCGGCAACGCGCCCGGCGCTGGGCTTGCGGGGTCAGTGCCCGAGCAGCCGCTGATGCCGACGACGAGGAGGGCTGCCCATATCGCGGGCCGGAGGTTCTTGGGAGTAAGTGAAGGCAAGGTTATCGAAAGTCAATGCAAGAGTTTGGAAGAATTCTCTCCCAACGATACCTGGGGTGACGTCAGTCCTGCCAGCCCGAGTGGATGTAGGTTTCGGCGAAACGCTTGAGGGAGTCCTTCTTCTGCCCCAGCGGCGCGTCGAACGCGAGTCCTCCGAATTCGGGGTAGATCCACGGGATGACGATGTCGTCGGTCACTCCCGCAGCCGCCAGCTCGCGGTGCCCGTCGATGCCGAACTTGTCGATGCAGACGGCCTGAAACTCGAAGGGCTGATCGGCGCGGCCGTACTCGGCGCGCAACGCGTCGAGTTTCCCGATGGTCTCGGCGAGCTGTTCGCACGTCATCATTGCGCTGGTCCAGCCGTCAGTGCGTGCGGCCCGCTTCAGCGCGACGTCGGTGTGGCCGCCGACGTAGAACGGCACCGGCCTGCTGGGCGCCGGGCTCATCTGCAGCTTGTCGAAGTCGAAGAACTTGCCGTGGAAGTCCACCATGCCGCCGTCGAGCACCAGCTTGATGACCTCGATCATCTCGTCGACCCTGGCGCCGCGTTTGGCGTATGGGGCGCCGCACCACTCGAACTCCTCGGGTGCCCAGCCGATTCCGACGCCGAAGCCGAACCGGTTGTTGGTCAGGTTCGCCACCGAACCGACCTGCCTGGCCAGCAGCAACGGATTGCGCGAACCCAGCTTCATGACGTTGGTGTAGAAGAACAGGGTCGACGTCACCGCGCCCATGGCGGCCGCCGCGATCAGTGGATCGACCCACGGCGTGTCGGCGTTCCACATCCGGGACCCGTCGGGTGTGTACGGGTAGTCGGTGGACTGCTTGTCCATGTAGAACAGCGAATCCGGCAATGCGATCGCGTCGAAGCCGACTTCTTCTGCGGTCCTGGCGATCTCGACCAGTTGGTCGATCGGGCCCATCGCGATGCTGCAGGTGTACTTCACTACGACGCCGGCTTGTCCGAGCTGACGACCCACATCGAGTAGTACTGCGAGCCGCCACCGTACGCATGACCGAGCGCCTTGCGGGCCCCCTCGACCTGGTGATCGCCTGCCTTACCCATCACCTGGATCGCAGACTCGGCGAACCGGATCATGCCCGATGCGCCAATGGGATTGGAGGACAGCACGCCACCGGACGCGTTGACCGGAAGGCGGCCCCCGATCGCGGTCTCACCCGCCTCGGTGAGCTTCCAGCCCTCGCCCTCGGCCGCAAAGCCGAGGTTCTCCAGCCACATCGGCTCGAACCAGGAGAACGGCACGTAGATCTCGGCGACGTCGATCTCGTCGATCGGGCTGGTGATGCCTGCGTCGCGCCACAGCGCCTTCGCGGCGTCGCGGCCCGCCTGCGGGTTGACCTGGTCGCGGCCCGAGTAGGCCAGTGGTTCTGTGCGTAGTGCCGTGGCATGGATCCAGGCCACCGGATTGCCACCGGCCACCCGGGCGTCGGCGATCTCGTCGTTGCCGATCACCAGCGCGCAGGCGCCGTCGCTGGACGGGCAGGTCTCGTCGAAGCGGATCGGGTCCCACAGCATCTGCGAGCCCATCACCTTCTCCAGCGTGATGTCCGGCTGGTGCAGGTGTGCCAACGGGTTCTTGGCGCCGTTGAGCCGGTCCTTCACCGCGACCATCGCGCCGATGTAATTCGGCGCGCCCGAGCGCCTGATGTAGGACCGCACGTGTGGCGCGAAGTAACCGCCTGCGCCCGCGCCGACCGGCTTGGTGAACGGCACCGGGATCGACAACGCCCACATGGCATTGCTCTCCGACTGCTTCTCCCACGCCATCGACAGCACGCGGCGGTACTTGCCCGACTGCACCAGGCTGGCGGCGACGATCGCCGTCGACCCTCCGACGGAGCCCGCGGTGTGCACTCGGATCAGCGGCTTGCCGGTGGCGCCGACGGCATCGGCCATGAACAGCTCGGGCATCATCACGCCCTCGAAGAAGTCGGGCGCCTTGCCGACCACGACGGCGTCGATGTCGTCGAACGTCGATCCGGAGTCGGCCAGCGCCCTGTCGATGGCCTCGCGCACTAGGCCGTTCATGGACACATCTTTGCGTTTGGCGACGTACTTCGTCTGTCCGGTCCCCAGAACCGCAGCGAGTTGACCAGCCATCAGTTCTTTCCTTCCAGCACGGCGACCAGATTCTGTTGCAGCGCAGGCCCGCTGGTGGCGTGCGCCAGTACCCGCTGCGCCGTGCCGTCGAAGATGTGCCGAGCGGCAAAGCCGATCCGCTCGAGGCCGGCCGAGAACATCGGGTTGGCGGCCAGCGCACCGCCAGACGGGTTCACCTTCGTCGAGTCGGACAACCCGATGGCCTCGGTGAGGATCAGATGCTGATGAGTGAACGGCGCGTAGATCTCCGCAACGTCAATCGAGCCGGCGTCGCCTCCGGTGGCCGCCTTGGCCGACGCCGCCGTGGACGGCGAGGTCGTCAGGTCCCGCGCACCCAGCACCGGCGTCTCGATGCGGTGCTCGATGCCGGTGATCCAGGCCGGGTTCTCCCGCAGTTCGCGGGCCTTGTGGCCGGCGGCCAGCACGATCGCCGATGCTCCGTCGGTGATCGGCGCAATGTCGTGGCGGCGCAGCGGATCGGCGAAGTACGGCCGGGACAGCAGCTCGTCGATTGCTCGCCCGGACGATGAAGGGGGCTTTTCCGAATCCACTCGGTCCGTGGCGGCGAAGGAGTCGAGTGCCACCTGCGCCATCTGCTCAGCGGTCCACTTGCCGGAGTCCAGGCCGAAGCGCGCCTGTAGTCCCGCCGTCGACACCGAGTCCGGCCACAGCGGTGCAACGGTGTACGGGTCGGTCTGCAGGGCCAGGACCCGACGCAGGGTGCCTGCCGAGGACTTGCCGAAGCCGTACACCAGCGCGGTGTCGACCTGGCCGGTCAGCAGTTTGATGTAGGCCTCGTAGAGCGCCCACGCCGCGTCCATCTCGACGTGCGACTCGTTGATCGGGGGCACGGCGCCGATCGAGTCGATCGCCGAGATGAACGAAAATGCCCGGCCGGCAAGATAATCCGCGGAACCGGAGCACCAGAATCCGATGTCGGTCTGCTCGATGCCGAGATCTTCGTAGATCGAGGCGAAGCAGGGCATCAGCATCTCGACACCGTTGGTGGTGCCTTCGGTGCGGCGAACGTGCGGAGCATGCGCGAAGCCGACGACGGCAACGTCACGAAAAGTCATGTCAGTTCTCTCTGTTCTTCGCGCAAGCGCTCACTGGTGCACCATCCCCTTAGAGGTGGTGCTTGTAGGTGTCGTAGTCGGCGTCGGGTTCGCCAGTTGGCTTGAAGTACTCGATGTTGTCGATGCCGAGGCCCCACTCCTCGCGGGGTCGCCAGACCGCGTCGACCCGCATGCCCATCCGCACGTCGGTGGCGTCGATCTCGAGGATCAGGTGCAGGAACGCGATGTCGGCACCGTCGAGCAGGATGTACGCCGCGACGTACGGCGGCTTGATGCGCTGACCGGCGAACGGGATGTTGATGATCGCGAACGTGGTGACCGTGCCCTTGTCGGGCAGCTCGACGAACTCGGTGAGCTGCCGTCCGGTGGCCGGGTCGGCCTCTCGCGCAGGGAAGTACACCTTCCCCTTCTCGCCGTTGGCCAGGATGGCGTAAGCCCCAATGAGCTTGCCCTCCTCCAGCCCCCGCAGGAAGGTGCTCTCGGGAAGTGAAGCGGTGTGCTGGATCTCGATCGAGCTCGGCGAGACGAGCATGGTCACCGGGTCGCGGTCATCGGGTACGTCCCCCGTCGCTCCGCTCGCCCCACCGCTGTCCGGCACGTCTTCCTCGGTGTCTCCGAGGGCGAAGTACGCGATGTCGGTGATCGCGCCCACCGGCTCGTCGGCCCAGTGCACGTGCACGCGGGCGCCGGTGGCGATCGCATCGGAGGACCCTGCGTCGACTGCGTGCAGTAGCGGAGTGTCTGCGCCGTCGAGTTTCACCAGAGCCCACGCGAACGGGTGGTCCAGCGGCTGACCCTCCAGTGGCTGCGGCTGCCAGGTCCACGACACCACTGTTCCGACGCTGGCCACCGGTACGATCTCCGTCAGCGCTTCGTAGGTGACGGGGTCGAACTCGGCAGGTGGAACGTGCACCCGGCCGTCGGATCCGCGGATACCGACGACGTGGCCTCCGCGCAGTTCCGTGAAGAACCGACTTAGGACGGACCCGACTGAACGGGTGTAGTCGAATGACAGCTTCAGCGGAGCTGAAAGGGGCGGCTCGTGGTCTTCCGTATGAGGTGAGACATGGGCCGGGCTACTTTGGCTGGCGGTCACGGCATCGAGTAGAACAGGTTCTAACTATGGTGGCAAGAACGGGGCCATCGGCTCGGGAAGGTGGGCTCCAATGAACGCAGGGGTGGGATGGCGGGTATGAAATTAGGACTCCAGCTCGGATACTGGGGCGCGCAGGCGCCGCCCGATCACGCGGAACTGGTCGCGACCGCCGAGGAGGCGGGTTTCGACACCGTCTTCACGGCCGAGGCGTGGGGCTCGGACGCCTACACTCCGCTGGCGTGGTGGGGTCGCGAGACCACCCGGCTGCGGCTCGGCACGTCGGTCATCCAACTCTCCGCGCGTACCCCGACGGCTTGCGCGATGGCCGCGCTGACACTGGACCATCTCTCCGGCGGTCGGCACATCCTGGGCCTCGGCGTCTCCGGTCCACAGGTCGTCGAGGGTTGGTACGGCCAGAAGTTTCCCAAGCCGTTGGCGCGCACCCGTGAGTACGTCGACATCCTGCGCCAGGTCTGGGCGCGCGAGGCGCCGGTGCACAGCGATGGGCCGCACTATCCGCTGCCGCTGACCGGTGAGGGCACCACCGGCCTTGGCAAGAACCTCAAGCCGATCACCCATCCGCTCCGTGCCGACATCCCGGTCATGCTGGGTGCCGAGGGTCCGAAGAACGTCGCGCTCGCCGCGGAGATCTGCGACGGTTGGCTGCCCATCTTCTACTCGCCGCGGATTGCCGACATGTACAACGAGTGGCTCGACGAGGGCTTCGCGCGGCCAGGCGCCCGGCGGACGCGGGAGACGTTCGAGATCTGCGCGACCGCCCAGGTGGTCGTCACCGATGACCGGGCGGCCGTCATGGAGTTGATGAAGCCGCACCTCGCGCTGTACATGGGCGGAATGGGCGCGGAGGACACCAACTTCCACGCCGACGTCTACCGCCGGATGGGTTACTCCGAGGTGGTCGACGACGTCACGGCGCTGTTCCGCAGCGACCGTAAGGACGAGGCCGCCAAGGTCATTCCCGACGAACTCGTCGACGACTCGGCCATCGTGGGCAACCTCGACTACGTCCGTGAGCAGATCAAGGCCTGGGAGGCCTCGGGCGTCACGATGATGGTCATCGGGGCTCGCTCGTCCGAGCAGATCCGCGACCTCGCCGCGCTGGTGTAGGCGCAGACCCCGTGCGTTCCTCTCGCGAGCAGACGGAAATGTGCGCGACACGCCGGGGTTTCCGACATATTTGTGTCTGGTCGCGGGGGAGGGGTGCCTGGGATGACTAGACACTTTCTTGCAGTTGTCTAGAACACGTTCTAGATTTGGCGTGTGACCGACGCCATATCCCCCGCGCAGCCCCTGATCGCAGGCACCGTGGTGACGATGCCGGTGAAGATCCGCCGCGCGACCCAGCACATGGCGATGTTCTCGGTGGACGCCGATGCCGCGCAGCGCATGATCGACTACAGCGGGCTTCGGGTCTGCCGCCATCGTCCAGGCCGAGCGGTGGCCGTCCTGATGCTGATGCGCTACGTCGACGGTGATCTGGGCCAGTACACCGAATACGGCACCAACGTCATGGTCAATCCGCCCGGGTCGAACGCGAGTGGGCTGAAGGCATTGCAGTCGGCAGGTGCCTTCATCCACCACCTTCCCGTCGACCAGGCCTTCACGTTGGAAGCCGGGCGATCGATTTGGGGCTACCCGAAGGTGATGGCGGACTTCACGGTTCGGGATGGCCACCACTGCGGATTCGACGTGAGCATCGACGGCCAGTTCGCGGTCGGGATGGACTTCGGTCGCGGGCTGCCCGTGCCCTCGGTCTTCACGTCCAGGACGCAGGTGCATCCCACCTACTCACATCTCGACGGCGTCACCCGTGAAACGGCAGGGGAGATGAAGCTGTCCGGTGTCCGCTATCGACCGGGTGGCGCACGTGTTTGGCTCGGCGAGCACCCCTACGCAAGGGAACTCGCCGCACTGGGCTTCCCGAAGCGCGCATTGATTTCGAGTTCGGCCGACAATGTCGAGATGACGTTCGGTGAAGCCACGGAAATTGCATGACTGCCGTGCTGCCCAACACCAAACCCGACGTCGACTTCACCGACGGCACCTTCTACGCCGACGGCAAGGCGCGGCAGGCATACCGGTGGATGCGGGCGAACGCCCCGGTCTTCCGAGACCGCAACGGGTTGGCCGCCGCGGCCAGCTACCAGGCCGTACTCGACGCCGAGCGCAATCCGGAGTTGTTCTCCAACACCGGTGGCATCCGGCCCGAGACACCGGGCATGCCGTACATGATCGACATGGACGATCCCGCACATGTGTTGCGGCGCAAGCTCGTCAACTCCGGCTTCACCCGCAAGCGGGTGATGGACAAGGTGCCGTCGATCGCCACGTTGTGCGACACGTTGATCGACTCGGTCTGTGAGCGCGGGGAGTGCGACTTCGTCCGCGACATCGCCGCACCGCTGCCGATGGCGGTGATCGGGGACATGCTGGGCGTGCTGCCCGAGGAGCGCGGCATGCTGCTGACGTGGTCCGACGACCTGGTCACCGGGCTGAGCTCGCACATCGACGAGCTGACCGCCCAGAAGGTGGTAGAGGCCTTCGGCGCCTACACGGCGTTCACCATGGACATCATCGCCAAGCGGCGTGCCGAGCCTACCGAGGACCTGTTCTCGATCCTGGTCAACGCCGAGGTCGAGGGCCAGCGGATGGCCGACGACGAGATCGTCATGGAGACACTGCTGATCCTCATCGGTGGCGACGAGACCACCCGGCACACGCTCTCCGGCGGCACCGAGCAGCTGCTCCGCAACCACGAGCAGTGGGAGGCGTTGGTGGCCGGCGCTGAGGGTCCCCCCGCTTGCGGGGGAGAGCGCAGCGACCCGGGGAGTGGATCCGACCCCGATCTGCTGCCTGGCGCCATCGAGGAGATGCTGCGCTGGACGTCACCGGTGAAGAACATGTGCCGGACGTTGACCGCCGACACCACCTTCCACGGCACCGAGCTGCGCGAGGGCGAGAAGATCATGCTGATGTTCGAGTCCGCCAACTTCGACGAGGCGGTGTTCGGTGACCCCGAGAACTTCCGCATCGACCGCAAACCCAACAGTCACATGGCATTCGGGTTCGGCTCGCACTTCTGCCTCGGCAACCAGCTGGCCCGTCTCGAGCTGTCGATGATGACCAAGCGCGTGCTGGAGCGACTGCCCGATCTGCGCCTCGCGGAAAATGCCCCGGTGCCGTTGCGTCCGGCCAACTTCGTCACCGGCCCTGAGGCGATGCCGGTGGTGTTCACGCCGACGGCTCGGGTGCTCGACTGACGAAAGCCCGGCAACCGGTGGCTAAGATCGTGGCATCATGCCGGACGCTACTGAGGGCACCGAGTCGCCGCTCGACGACGACGCCGAAGCGGGCTCTGCGCGATCGAGAAGGCTGTCCCCGGGTATCAAGCCGCTGCTGGTACTGAGCAAGATCAGCGGTATCCTCGACGCCTTCTCGCTGACGAAGCCGGTCTTGTCGCTCAGCGAAATACGCACCGCGACTGGGTTTCCCACCTCCACGGTGCAACGTTTGGTGTCGAACCTGGTGGCGGAGGGGTTCCTCGACAGGGACGGTGACCGCTACCGCATCGGCGCAAGGATGGCCTATTGGGCGGCGCCCGCAAGTCGCGGCATCGACAGTCTCCGGGCGGTGACGCCCGCGCTGCGAGGGCTTCGCGAGATCACCGGTGAGACGGCGTGTTTCTTCGTACGTGAGGGACCGTACCGGGTGTGCGTGGCCATCGAGGAGACGGCGCACGCGATTCGTCGCGAGATGCACGTCGGGAAAGTCGTTCCGCTGCGGGCTGGTTCGGCTGGTCGAGTGCTGATGGCGTGGGATGCCGACGCGCTGCGTGAGGCGCTGGACGGGTACCTGGAGGCCTTCACCGATTCGACGGTCGTCGATGCGGACGCGCTGCGGGCCGACGTCGAACGGGTCCGGCGAGACGGCTGGTCCTACACCGAGGGGGAGCGGGACGAAGGCGCCGCGGGCCTTTCGGCTCCAGTGTTCGACGCCGGCGCCCGGCTGGTCGGGGCCATGACGATCAGTGGCCCGACCTCGCGGGTGACGAGGGCCAGGGCCGAGGCGTGGGCCGAAGAACTGGTCCGATCCGCGGAGACGGCCACCCGCATGCTCGGTGGTCGATTGCCCTACTGAGGCGATCAGACGGGATTGATCTCCTCGAGGTTGCGGCGCGTCGTGCGAGGTCCTATCCAGGCCACCGCGCCGGCGGCGATCGCCAGGGCGACGAGCACGACGGTGAACATCGCGGCGGCGCCGTAGTCGTCGAGCACCGGGATGAGAATGAAGGGCAGTGCCCCGCTGGACAATCGGGACAGCGAATACGTCCAACCGATCGCGGTCGCCCGCACGTCCGTCGGGAAGATCTCGGCCTGGTAGACGTGATAGACGTTCGAGAAGACGTTGCTCGTCGCCGTGGTCAGAAAGCCGAACACCACGATCAGCACGGTGTTGCCGACCGTGGCGAACAACAGGCCGAACGCTGCCATGGCGGCGATGGTCGTCATCACCAGGTACTTGCGCTCGAACCACTTGAGCAACGGCACGGAGAGTGCGGACCCGACGGGGTAGCCGATGTAGGAGAGCGCGGTGAACAGCAGCGACGTGGTGACGTCGTAGCCACGGCTCATCAGCACCAGCGCGGCCAGGGTGCCGAAGCCGTAGTAGCCGAACGATTGGAAGAGGTGGAACACGGCCAGCATGCCGAGGCGCTCGCGGTACGGCGAGATCGACAGCCGCCGAAGCGGATTGGTCACCTCGGTCGACGGGGGCTCGACTGCCGCCGATTCTGGCGCTGCGGCCGCCTGCACCGACTCGGCGCCCCTCTCGAACTCGCGCAGTGCCGCCCTTGCCTCGTCGGCACGCCCGACGCTTGCCAGCCAGCGGGGCGATTCGGGTAGGCCACGGCGCATCAGCATCACGATCACGGCGCCGACTGACCCGATCAGCAGGAGCACGCGCCAGCCGGGGATACCGAACACCCTGTGCTCGGTCAGGCCGAGCGAGATGAATCCGAGGACGGGCACGGCGACGAACGAGCACGTGTACGCCCACGCGGCCAACCGACCGCGGTGAGATCTCGGCAGCACGTCGGAGAGGTACGCGTCGGCGACGGGATACTCGGCTCCGACCCCGACCCCCGCGAGGAACCTGGTGATGACCAGGAACCAGGGAGTGGGCGAGAAGGCTCCGATCAGCGTCCACACCGAGAACCAGATCAGGTTGAACAGGAACGCCCGACGGCGTCCAATCCTGTCGGCCAGCCGGCCGAGCGTGGCCGCACCTATGAACATGCCAAGAAACGACGACGCAAGAAGCAGTTTCAGGGTCGTGCCGCTGAGGTCGTATTGGGTCTTCAGGGTCGTGCTGATGGTGCTCGACAGGAAGATCTCGTACACCTCGAAGAACAGCCCGAGCCCGATGGCGACAACCACCTTGCGGTGCATCGGACCGACGGCGAGGTGGTCGAGGCGCTGTCCGATGTCAGTTAGTAGGGCTTTGTTCGTCTCCGACACGGTGGCCATTTTTCACTCTCCTTGGGTGGGGTAGATGGAGTGGTAGCCAAATCGCGATCGAAAACTTGCGAAGCGGGTCTATACCCACTATGTGAGTCACCGTACGCACCGATCGGTCGAGTGGCAACCATCACGGCCCTTGCCGCATCGTGAGTATGAATGCACAATGTGGTTTATGGATGATGATTCAATCGCCAACTCTCGGGGGCCATTGCACGGGGTCCGCGTGCTCGAACTCGGCAACTACATCGCCGCCCCGACCGCCGGCAGGCTGCTCGCCGACTTCGGCGCCGAGGTGATCAAGGTGGAGCGACCTGGGACGGGCGATGAGCTGCGCAATTGGCGCCTGTACGCGGGAACGACGTCGATGCTGTTCCGCGCGATCAATCGCAACAAGAAGTCGATCGTCCTGGACCTGAGGGCCGCCGAGGGCCGGGCCTCCGTCCTCGACATCGCCAGGCACTGCGACATCGTTCTGGAGAACTTCCGGCCGGGAACGCTGGAGCGGTGGGGGCTGGGTCCCGATGCGCTCGATGCCGTCAACGACGGGATCGTCGTCGTTCGCATCTCCGCCTTCGGGCAGACCGGTCCGATGGCCGGTCAGCCGGGATTCGCCGCGGTGGCGGAAGCCGCCGGGGGACTGCGGGAGCTGGTCGGCGATCCCGATCGGCCGCCATCCCGGGTCGGCGTTTCGATCGGCGACTCGATCGCCGGTCTCTATGCCGCGTTCGGCGCGGTGATGGCGCTCTTCGCGGGCGGGCGGTCGAGCGGCCCTGTCGCACTTCGAGAGCGGGTCATCGACGTCGCTCTCAACGAATCCGTCCTCTCGGTGATGGAATCGCTGGTGCCCGACTACGTGGCCTACGGGACGCAGCGGCGACGAACCGGTGGGCGCATGGAGGGGATCGCGCCGTCGAACGCCTATGAGTGCGGGGACGGCAGCGTCGTCATCGCGGGTAATGGCGACGCGATCTTCCGCAGGTACATGGCCGTGATCGGCCGCGATGATCTGGGTGGACGCGCGGATCTACAGACCAACGCCGGACGCTGGGCAGCCCGAGACGAACTGGACGATGCGATCGCGCGCTGGACCTGCGCACGCTCGCGCGACGAGGTGCTTGCGGTGCTGGTCGCGGCCGGTATCCCCGCCGGGCCGATCAACACGGCCGCCGACATCTGCGAGGACAGCCAACTATTGGCGCGCAACATGATTCAAGTGTTCGACGTCGACGCGGGCGACGGAGATCCGAAACCCGTCGGGTTCACCGGGATCGTGCCGGTCATCGGCGGCCGGTCGAGGCCGATCACCGCGGTCGGACCGGACCTCGGCCAACACACGGCCGACGTGCTGGCCGACCTGACGCGTGGGCCGGTGGTGGCACGATGACGGCCGCAGTGCTGCGCGACGTCACGCTGCGCGACGGGCTGCAGCTCACGGGCAAGCCGCTTGCCACCGAACGCAAGGTGGAGATCATCCGAGCGCTGCTTGACGCGGGCGTGCCGCAGCTCGAGGTGGGCTCGATGGCACGGCCGGACCTGGTCCCTCCGATGGCCAACACTGTCGAGGTGCTTGCGGCACTGACGCCCGCCGAACTGGATCGGTGTTGGGTGTGGGTGGCCACGCCGCGCCACGTGGAGAAGGCCGCCGTCGCAGGCGCCCGCCACTTTCAGTACTGCCTATCGGCGTCGGATGCGCACAATCGGGCCAACGTCGGCAGACCCACCGAGGCCAGCCTGGCCGCGATGCCCGACGCGATCTCGGCCGCGCAGGCGGTCGGCGGGTCGGTGCAGCTCTGCATCGCGACCGCGTTCACCTGTCCGTTCGACGGACCGGTGGACCCTCGTGTGGTGATGCGCATCGTCGAGGACGAACGTGCCTCCGGGGCAAAGGAATTCGTACTGTGCGACACGCTGGGCCAAGCGGCGCCTTGCGAGGTTGCGACGCTGATCGCCGATGTTGCGCGGTGCGACCGACGCGCCATCGTCTTCCACGGCCATGACACCTGGGGACTCGGCGTCGCCAACAGCCTGGCGGCGATCGAAGCCGGCGCCACGACCGTGGACGGATCCCTCGGCGGCCTCGGCGGCTGCCCGTTCGCGCCAGGTGCTGGCGGCAACACCCCGACGGAGGATCTGTTGTTCGCCACCCGCCCGTCCTGGTTCTCGCCGGGCACGCTGGCCGACTTGCTGGGAATCGCCGACGGGTTGCTCACCGAACTCGGCGAGCCCAACCGGTCGCGCACCGCCGACGGTGCGCGGAGCACGACGACCGCATTTCCCTGGGCGCTGCAGACCAACTCACCCGAGCGGCTGTAGCCCATCCCCGCGAGCAGTCCCCCGCAAGCGGGGGTTCCCTCAGCAAAAGTGCTGCGACACACCGGTCTGCGGGGAAGTTTGCGTCTGCTCGGCGGAAGGGCGCTACTTCATCTGAAAGTTCGGTGCCCGCTTCTCCTTGAAGGCCAGCGGACCTTCCTTCGCGTCGTCGCTGAGGAAGACGCCGATGCCGATCTTCGTGTCGATCTTGAACGCGTCGAGCTCGTGCATGCCCTCGGTGTCGTGGATCGACTTGAGGATGGCCTGCACGGCCAGCGG
>NZ_JAVROT010000323.1:0-4325 GCF_032162605.1 Mycobacterium sp.
CCCTCGGGTTCCGGCATCGAGATTCGACCCTTCCCCGATGCGCTCGCCAGTCCACCACCCCCGCTCACCGGGGGCGGCAGTGCCTCGGGCGGCGCCAACTTGGCGTTGAGTCGCTCATAGGCAGATTCGCGGTCGATCGTCTGGCCGTACTCGGCCTGCAACGGCGACGCCTTGGCCGCCGCGCTGATCGCCTCGTCGCCGATGGTGCCCATCAGCGAGCGCGGGGCGCGCATCCTGGTCCATGCCACCGGCGTCGGAGCCCCGGTCTCCGAGAGCACGGTCACGATCGCCTCGCCGATGCCCAGCGACGTCAGTGCCGACTCCAGGTCATAGACGGTGGTCTTCGGGTAGGTCCGCACCGTCTTGGTCAGAGCCTTCTGGTCGTCGGGAGTGAAAGCCCGCAGCGCGTGCTGGACTCGGGCACCCAACTGGGACAACACGTTGTTGGGTACGTCGGTAGGCAACTGGGTGCAGAAGAAGACCCCGACGCCCTTCGACCGGATCAGCTTGACGGTCTGCTCCACCTGATCGAGGAACGCCTTCGACGCGTCGGTGAAGAGAAGGTGCGCCTCGTCGAAGAAGAACACCAGCTTGGGTTTGTCGACGTCACCGATCTCGGGCAGCGTGGTGAAGAGGTCCGCCAGCACCCACATCAGGAACGTCGAGAACATCACCGGCCGGGCCGCCTGCGCGCCCAACTCCAACAGGGTGATGACTCCGCGGCCCTGCGAGTCGAACCGCATCAGATCCTTGGGCTCGAGTTCGGGCTCGCCGAAGAAGGTGTCGGCGCCCTCGGCCTCGAGGTTGATCAGCGCGCGCAGGATCACGCCCGCGGTGGTCGGCGACACCGCACCCAGCGCCTTGAGTTCGGGCTTGCCCTCGTCGCTGGTGAGGAACTGGATGACGGCGCGCAAATCCTTGATGTCGAGAAGCAGCTGACCCTGCTGGTCGGCCCAGTGGAAGATCAGGCCCAGCGTGGACTCCTGAGTGGCGTTGAGCCCCAACACCTTCGACAACAGGATGGGTCCGAAGCTGGTGATGGTGGCACGCACCGGCACCCCAACGCCCTCGGTGCCCAACGACAGGAACTCGACGGGGAAGGCGGTCGGCGTCCAACTGTCGCCCGTGTCGGTCGCGCGCTGAGTGGTCCTGTCTCCCGGGGTACCCGGCCAGGCGAGGCCGGACAGATCGCCCTTGACGTCGGCCATCACCACCGGCACTCCGGCTGCCGACAGCTGTTCGGCGAGTACCTGCAGCGACTTCGTCTTGCCGGTACCCGTGGCTCCCGCCACGAGACCGTGCCGGTTGACCGTGGCCAGCGGGATCCGGACCAGTGCGCTCGGGTCGACGGCGCCGTCGACGACGACGGTGCCGAGTTCGAGCGCCTGTCCGTCGACGGCATAACCAGCAGCGATCTGCTGCGCGGGGATGGCTGTCGATTCTGAAGTCATGCGAGCCGACATTACTGGTCGAGGTCCGGTCCAGGTAGGTATGGGCCACTCGCGTCGGGCTGTGCGAATACTCTTGACCGCTGTGCGTGACGAACTGGTATGGATTGACTGCGAGATGACGGGGCTCGACCTCCGATCGGATCGACTCATCGAGATCGCGGTGCTGGTCACCGATGCGGAACTCAACCTCCTCGGCGACGGCCTCGACGTGGTGATCCATGCCGACGACGCGGCGCTCGACGGCATGGTCGACGTCGTCGCGACGATGCACCGCAAGTCAGGGCTGACCGAAGAGGTGCGCGCGTCGGCCATCGACGTGCCCACTGCGGAGAAGCTGGTGCTCGACTACATCCGCGGTCACGTCAAGCAGGCCAAGACCGCTCCGCTGGCGGGCAACTCGATCGCCACCGACCGCGGGTTCATCGCCCGGGACATGCCAGCCCTGGACGACTACCTGCATTACCGCATGATCGACGTCAGCTCGATCAAGGAGTTGTGTCGGCGCTGGTATCCGCGCATCTACTTCGGGCAGCCGGAGAAGGGTCTGGCGCACCGGGCGCTTGCCGACATCCACGAGTCGATCAAGGAACTCAAGTACTACCGGCGCACGGCTTTCGTCACGCCACCCGGCCCCGCGACCAGCGACATCGCCGCGGTGGCCGCCGAACTTGGACCCTCCTCGGAAGGTGCGGCGGCAATCAATTCGTTCCCGGACGGTTCTAACGGCTAAGATCGACGACGCCGCAGTGCCCGAACGGGTTCGACGGCTTTGGTGGCTGTAGTTCAGCTGGTAGAGCACCAGGTTGTGATCCTGGAAGTCGCGGGTTCGAGCCCCGTCAGCCACCCCGCAGGTCGGAGGGCGTTTTCGCCCTCCGACCCTTTGCTTTTGGACCTCTTGGCGCCGCGCGTTGGACGCGCCATGTAAACCGACTGATGAAGATGCCTTCGTGGAAAGATGGCGCCGCGTCCCTCGGGTCCGCCGATCAGGGGGCTGCCGCTCCTCGGTGTACCCGACATCGTGCCGCTCCCCGGCCCGATTCGGGCTGCTTCGCGAGAACGCAACCAGCCGACCGACTTAAACGTGCTTAGACGTTGGCGTTGCCGGCTTTCCACTGATCCCATGGAACGTTCCAGTCGCCGAGGCCGTCGGTGCCGGGCAGCACGGATCCGACGGTGTTCACGACGTCGACGATGTCGCCGCGCTTGGTGTTCTCGTAGAACCACTGCGCGTTGCTGGTGCTGACGTTCACGCAACCGTGGCTGACATTGCTATACCCCTGGCTGCCGACCGACCACGGCGCAGCATGCACGTAGATGCCGCTATACGACATCTGCGTCGCGTAGTCGACCTCGGTGCGATATCCGTTGGGCGAGTTCGACGGAACGCCGTACGTCGACGAGTCCATGACCATGTGCGACAGCCGATCACCGATGATGTAGGTGCCGTTGCTGGTCGGCGTGCTGCTCTTGCCCATCGAGATGGGCATGGTCTTGACGACTTCACCATTGCGACGGACGGTCAGAGTCTTCGTGTCGTCGTCTGCGGTCGCGATGACCCGTCACCGATCGTGAAGTGGGTGGTGACGTTCTCCTGGCCGAACAACCCGTCGCCGAGATCGGAGCCGTACGTGTTGACCGCCACGTCGACCGTTGTGCCGGGCCTCCAGTAAGCCTGTGGGCGCCAACGCACTTCGCGGTTGCTGAGCCAGTAGAACGCGCCCTCGACCGGAGGATTGGTGGTGACGGTGATCGCCTTCTCCGCGGCGAGGCGGTTCGGGATGTTCTCGTCGAAACGGATCGCGACGGGCTGCCCGATGCCGACGACCTCACCGTCACTGGGCAGCAGGTAGGGCATCGTCAGGTTCTCGGGCGAATGCGTCTGGAACGTCATCGACCGGCTCGTCACACCGCCAAGGCCGAGGGACTGCGCGCTGAGCGTGTACTTCATTGTTGTAGCCGAGCGGCTCGGTGGTGGTCCACCGCAGGCCGTCCGGGCTGAGCCGGCCAGCGACCGTCGCGCCGTCCCCGTTGGTCATGGTGATGGCCCCGAGAACGCCGTCCTCTGCGCTGACCGTCACCGGCGCGTCAACCGTCACGCCGACGGCACCGTCGGTCACCGACGCAGTGAGCTTGGGGACCAGGAGGTCACCGTAGGGCGTTCCCTTGCCGGTGATCGTCTGCGGGTGCGGCGGCGCAGCCGGAGTGCCGTCGCACGCACCGACGCCGAGCACGAGGGCAGGCGTCACCAGCACGGCCAGCAGCAAGTTCCGCGTCCGCCGCGGACGGGTCACCGCTCGGAGCTGCCACATGCTGGTACACCTCTCCACAAAGCGTTCACACGGGATTCACAACTACTTGCCAGCAGTCTAAGGGGATCCGCGGACAGGGGCGTTTCTGCTCAGCACCTTGCCGTGCTTCGGACATTCGGATTTCACCCTGCACCCCGAGGGCTGTTATCGTCTTCCACGCGCGCCGTTAGCTCAGTTGGTAGAGCAGCTGACTCTTAATCAGCGGGTCCGGGGTTCGAAACCCTGACGGCGCACCACGCAACATGGCTTCCCGGAGCCGTCTGCACACCGGATCGGGTCGGGGACGGCCCCATCCTTCATCTCTGAGGCACACCCCTCCGCTCGTTCTCGACGCTGCGCAGGGTCGTGCCCGGCCGGGTCTGCAGTCGTCGCCGAACTCCCGTGACACAGTGTTCGACGCTCATGGCCGTTCTCCTCGATCAAATTCCCGGACTGCCGAAAATGGCGATGCCTCGACCCGTCCGTCCGTTGCCGTCGCAGAAAAGCCGGCGACGTCGGTGCAATGACCAGTGCACTGCCACCTATTCCCCACTAGTCATGAATAGGCTGGTCCCGCCGCGACAGA
>NZ_JAVROT010000324.1:0-4323 GCF_032162605.1 Mycobacterium sp.
GGCTCCCTACTCGTCGCTGCAGATCCTGGCTCTCTTCGTTGGCTATTCGCTTATCGTCCTCGGCGTCTTCGAGGTCGTGACGGGCTTCATGATCCGCAGGGCCACCGGCGCCACCCCCATCGCCGCGCCCGAGGACGCCGCTCCCTAGCCTCGACTGCACAGTCCTGACCCTTGGCCTGCGCGACTCCGTCTACTACAGTTCGTCGTAGGGAACGCGCAGCTCGGGAGATGGTGCAGGTGAATGCGCTCGACGTCTCGCGGTGGCAGTTCGGCATCACCACGTCTATCACTTCGTGTTCGTTCCACTGACCATTGGCTTGGCTCCGCTCATCGCGGTGATGCAGACCGTCTGGGTGATCACCGGCAACGCCTCCTGGTACCGGCTGACGCGCTTCTTCGGCAAGCTGTTCCTGATCAACTTCGCCCTCGGCGTGGCGACCGGCATCGTTCAGGAGTTCCAGTTCGGCATGAACTGGAGCGAGTACTCCCGATTCGTCGGCGACGTGTTCGGAGCCCCGCTCGCCATGGAGGGTCTGGTCGCGTTCTTCTTCGAGTCCACGTTCATCGGACTCTGGATCTTCGGATGGACGCGACTGCCCCGACTGGTGCACCTCGCCTGCATCTGGATCGTGGCGATCGCCGTCAACATGTCGGCCTTCTTCATCATCGCCGCCAACTGGTTCATGCAGCACCCCGTTGGAGCGCACTTCAACCCCGAAACCGGGCGCGCGGAGCTCACCAGCTGATCACCGCGGGCGGGGCGATGTTCGCGGCGTTCCCCGGCATGTACGCAACGCTGTTCTCCGGGCTGTATCTGCCGCTGCTGGCGATCCTCGTCAGCATGATCCTGCGCATCTGCGCCATCGAGTGGCGCGGCAAGGTCAACGACGCGCGGTGGCGGTCGTGGGCCGACACCGGCATCGCAGTCGGGTCGTGGATTCCCGCCGTGCTGTGGGGCGTCGCCTTCGCCGCGCTCGTGCGCGGCCTACCCGTGAACGCCGACAAGCAGATCGAGCTCTCCGCGACCGATGTGTTGAATCCGTACACGCTGCTGGGCGGACTCGCGACCGCAGGCTTGTTCGCCTTCCACGGTGCTGTCTTCGTCGCACTGAAAACCGAAGGGGCAGTGCGTAACAACGCTGCGCGGTTCGCAGAACTGCTGACACTTCCCGTCACCGTGTTGGTGGCGGTCTTCGGGCTGTGGACGCAACTTGCCCACGGCAAGGACTGGACGTGGTTCGTGTTGGCAGTGGCGGTGATCGCCCAGTTGTCGGCCGTCATGCTGGTCTGGAACCGGCGTGGCGACGGGTGGGCGTTCGCCTGCACGGCAGCAGTGGTGGCGGCGGTGGTGGTGTTGCTGTTCGGAGCGCTGTATCCCCAACTCATCCCCTCGACGCTCGATCCGGCGTGGAGCCTGACGATTCACAACGCCTCGTCGTCGCCGTACACCCTGAAGATCATGACCTGGGCCGGGCTGATCTTCGCGCCCCTGGTGATCGCATACCAGGCATGGACGTACTACATATTCCGGCAACGCATCTCAGCCAAGCGGATCCCCGAGCCCGCCGGTCTGTCGCCACGACGGACGTGAGGCGCTTCCCCGCCACCACCGCGATGCGACGACACCTCGCCGCATCGGTGTGTTGCGGTTTGCTGATCTCGGGCAGCGCCATCGCGAGCGCGGTGCTGCTGGCCCACCTCGTCGCAGGCGTCATCACCGACGAAAACTCGCGAACGGTGGCGCATTGGGCACCGACACTGTCAATCCTGTTGGGATTGTGGACGGTTCGGGTCCTGACCCAGTGGCTGCAGGCCGGCTCGGCCAGCGGGGCGCCACCGCGGCGATCGCGGAGCTGAACCAACGCATCCTCGTCACGGTGACCGCGCTACCGCCCCGCCAACTGGCAACCGTTCGTGCCGATGTTGCGCTGCTGACGACCCGCGGACTCGACGGCCTCCGGCCGTATTTCACCAGATACCTGCCCGCCGTGATTCTCGCGGTGCTGCTCACCCCTGCGGCGACAGTCGTGATGGTTTGTTACGACCTGCAATCCGCCGTCGTCGTCGTTATTGCGCTGCCTCTGGTGCCACTCTTCATGATCCTCATCGGACTGGTCACCCGAGACCGCTCCGCGGCCGCGCTGCGCGCCATGGCCACCTGCAGTCCCGCTCACTCGACCTGATCGCAGGCATCCCCACATTGCGCGCGCTCGGCCGCGCCGACGGTCCGCCGACAGAATCGCCGAACTCGGCTCCGTGCAAAGGCGTTCGACGATGGCGATGCTGAGGATCGCGTTCATGTCGGCCCTCGTCCTGGAACTGCTCGCCACGCTGGGCGTCGCCCTGGTTGCCGTCAGCGTCGGGCTTCGGCTCCTTTTCGGTGACCTCGCGCTCTCGACCGCCCTCACCGCGCTGCTGCTCGCGCCCGAGGTGTTCTGGCCACTGCGCCGGGTCGGCACCGAGTTCCACGCCGCACAAGACGGCCAGGCGGCCGCCGCCAAGGCCACGGACCTGCTCGACGTCGTCGCGGCCCCGAGCCACGGGCAGATGATCGCGAGCGCGACCTCGATCCGCCTCGAAGCGGTCGGTGTTGCGGGCCGGGGTGAGTCGGCCCCGCGCGACCTGACCGTCGACGTGACGCCGGGTTCGATCACCGTACTCACCGGACCCAATGGGTCCGGCAAGAGCACCGCCCTCGAGGTGATGCTTGGACTGACCCCGCCGACTTCTGGCCGAGCGTTGATCGGAGGAATCGATGCGGCCGAGCTCGACCCGAGGTCATGGTGGCGAGAGGTGGCCTGGTTGCCCCAACGCCCCGTGATGGTGCCGGGGACCGTGCGGGCCAACCTCGAGTTGTTCGGCCAGCTGCCCGACATCGAAACAGCTTGCCGGGCAACCGGCTTCGACGAAGTGTTGGCGACGCTGCCCGACGGCCTCGGTACGGTCATCGGTCGAGACCGGACCGGCCTGTCGCTCGGTCAGCGGCAACGACTCGCCTTGGCCCGGGTGCTTGGTTCGCCTAAACCCGTACTGCTGCTCGACGAACCGACCGCACATCTCGACGTCGCCCTGGAATCCCGTGTGCTGCGGACCATCGTGGAGCGGGCGAGGGCGGGCGCAGCAGCCGTCGTCGTCGGGCACCGCCAATCCGTCGTCGCGATAGGCGACCGCGTCATTCGACTCGGCGGTGAGCTCCTTGTTCCGCAATGATCCGCTCATCTGGGCCATGGGACTACTCCAGCCCAGGCTTCCGCGCATGGTGCTGGCCGCCGCGTTCGGCGTGCTGGCCCTCGGCAGCGCCCTGGCGCTCGCAGCAGTGTCCGCGTGGCTCATCACCCGGGCGTGGCAGATGCCACCGGTGCTCGATCTGACGGTCGCCGTGGTCGCCGTGCGCGCACTTGGCATCTCGCGGGGAGTGCTGGGTTACTGCGAACGGCTCGCTTCGCACGACGTGGCGCTGCGCTCGGCAGGCCGCGCCCGTACCCAGCTCTACCGCGCCTTGGCGGATGCGCCTGCCGAAGCGGTGATGCGCCTGCACAGCGGGGAGCTCTTGGCGCGCTTGGGCTCATCGGTCGACGAGCTGTCCGACGTGCTCGTGCGCGCAGTGCTGCCGACCGTCGTCGCCACGGTGTTGTCGGCGGTCGCGATCACCACGATCGCCGTCATCGCGCCCGCCGCCGCCGTGGCGCTGGCCGGCTGCCTGCTGATCGCCGGCGTGGTTGCGCCATGGCTGTCCGCGCGGGCCGCGTCGAGCACTGAAGCGCTCGCGGCGGATCACCACTCCGCCCGGGACGCCGCGCTGATGCTTGCCGTTGAGCACGCCCCGGAGCTTCGCGTCAGCGGTCGGCCCGACGATACGATCGCGGAAGCCACCAGCAGACAACGGGATTGGGGCAAGGTGGCCGATCAGGCCGCGCGGCCCGCAGCGGTGGCAGCTGCGGCCCCCACTGCCGCGATCGGTGCCAGCGTGCTCGGCGCGGTGATGGTGGCCATCGCGCTGGCGCCGACCATTGCCCCCACCACGATGGCCATCCTGATGTTGTTGCCATTGTCCGCATTCGAGGCCACCGCGGCCCTGCCCGGCGCTGCCGTCGCGCTGACCCGCGCCCGAATCGCAGCCACCCAGCTCCGGCAACTGGCCGCACCCGCGGCGCTCACCCGCACCCGCCCGACGCTCGCCCCTCTGGACGTCCGCCCCGAGTTGCTCACCCCGGACGCATTGTTCGCCGCCGATCGGACCGTCGTGGTCGCGACCCATCACCTACCCGACGACGTCGACTGCCCCATCATGTCGCCCAGCAACGGCGAGTAACCTCACCAGCA
>NZ_JAVROT010000325.1:0-9677 GCF_032162605.1 Mycobacterium sp.
GCAACGACGATCGTCAGGTCCGGATGCTCGCCACGCAGACCCAGATACATGTCCAGATAGTCGAACTTGCTGAAGTGCGCCGGAGTGAACACCGCTCGTGTGACGGCGTTGGACAGCACATAGCTGATGTCCTGGTGGCGGTAGATGGGCATGATCGGGACCATGACGACGCCGAGTCGCGACAGCGCGACCAGCACCTGGATGAACTCGACCCAGTTGGGTAGCTGCACGGCGGCAGTGTCGCCGCGTCGCAGGCCTTGCCGGTGAAGGCCGACGGCCAGCCGCTGGCCGGCGTCGAAGAGCTCACGATATGTCAGGGACCGCGTTCCATCGGTCGCGAACACCTTGTCGGGGTTTTCTTGGACGCGCAGGGCCAGCAGGTCGTGGACTGTCTCCGTGGACCACAGGCCCGCGCGGTAGTAGTCCTCGATCTGCTGCGGGCTGTAGCGGTCGGTGTACGGGCTGGGCTTCATCGCGCAATTCCTCGTTCTGGACCGACCTCCGGAAGGCGCACCAGAGGCTGCAATTCTTGAAATCGTAGAATGGTCAGACCGAAACGGCAATAACCCGAACGAGGGATAGACGCGCGCTCACGTGTTGCGCCACTGCGGGGCGCGCTTCTCCTTGAAGGCCCGCATCCCTTCGGTCAGATCGTCGGTGGTGAAGGCGAGGGCCAGCTGGGCCTGAAGGTAGTCAAGCGCAGAATCCAGCGGCAGATCCCTGGTCGCCGCCAACGCCCGCTTGCCCAGTCCCATCAACAACGGTGACTTGCCGGCGATGTCGCCCACCCACTGCCGCACGGCGTCGTCGAACTCGGCATCGGGCACTACCCTGTTGACCAGCCCGGCTGCGGCCGCCTCCTCGGCGCTGAACAACCTGCCGGTCATGATCAGTTCGTTGGCGACCAGTCGCCCGGTTGCGCGAAAGATCAAGGCCGAGATCATGAACGGAAAGGCGCCGACGTTGATTTCCGGGCAGCCCAGCCGGATCGACTCCTTGGCGATGACGAGGTCGCACGCCAACGCGATGCCCAGCGCACCGGCGAGCACGTCGCCGTTGGCGGCGCATACGACCGGTTTGTCGATCCCGGTCAGGGCGCGGTACAGGGTGGGGAAGCGTGCCAGTCCGGCATATTTGGCGATGATGGCCCGATCGTCGGCGAATGCGTCGAGATTGCCGCCGGAGGAGAAAACCCGGGGATGTGAAGAGGTGAGCACGATGACCCGGACGTCGGAGTCCGACGCCGCGCGCGTCAACAGCGCGCCCAGCTGATCCAGCAGCGCATCAGAGAGCGCGTTGCGCCGTTGCGGGTCGTTCAGTGTCAGATAGGCAACCAGGCCGTCGGCGCCGGGTTTGGCAGGCTCGAGCCGGTAAGTGACCAGCTCAACCGATTCGGTCACGGTGCGTCTCCTAGGTGTGCATCAACACGCATTTGCCGAATGTCCTTCCGTTCTCCAGGTACGCGTGGGCGTCGGCGGCCTGGTCCAACGGGAATTCGCGGTCGATCACCGGCGCCCTCACGCCACACCGGTCGATCATGTTCAGCAGGCTGGCGAAGTCCCGGCCGCTGCCCATGGTCGTTCCGAGCAGATCGAACTGACCGAAGTAAAAGCTGCGGATGTCCACGGCGGCGGTCTGGGCGGCGTTGGCACCCAGCACCACGAGCCGGCCACCCGGACGCAGCGCACCCAAGGACTCCTCCCAACGGCCGACGGGGTCCAGGACCAGGTCGAATCCGGCACTGCCTGGCGACATCGCAAGCGCGCGCTCGGGCCAATCCGAATCGCTGTGCAGCACGCCGCCGCGCGCGCCCTCGGACACCGCCCGCTCGATCGTGTCGGCCGACGAGGAGGTGACGGTGATGGCCGCTCCCGCCGCGACCGCGAGATTGATCGCCATGGTCGCGATCCCTCCTCCGGCGCCGATCACCAGCATCGACTCGCCTGCACGAAGCCGCCCGCGCACGAACAGAGCGCGATATGTGGTCACTCCCACCAACGGCAGCGAAGCTCCTTCGGCCCAGCTCATCCCGGCGGGTTTCGGGGCGACGCAGTCTGCTGGCACGCTGACCAGTTCGGCATAGGTGCCCGGAGTGCGATCGCCTAGGATCTCCCAGTTCTTGCCAGGCGCATCCTCGCGGTCGCCCCACTGCAGCGACGGCAACACTACGACGTGTTCGCCGGTGTCGGTGCGCACACCGGCGCCGTCGGCGCCGATGACGTGGGGCAGCCGCGAGCCGTAACGGCCCTGGCGCACGAGCACGTCATGCCAGTTCAGCGCGCTGGCCTGCAGCGCCACGGTCACCCAGCCTGGCCGGGACGGGGGGCTGGAGAACTCGCCGGGACGCAATACCTCGGCGCCCCCGAACTCATGCATGATCACTGCGTGCACGCGCGCCTCCTTATGGCCTGACCATTAGACCATCGCGATTATCGGCGTGCAAGAACGTCCCCGAAGTCGGCCGTACGAATATTGACGACCATGTCGACATCTGCATCACTTTTGTCAATTCGTTGTGACGCGCATGACACGTCGTTATAATTTTGGTCTAATGGTCTGACCGTAGAAGGTGGAAGACCTTGGGCCTGCAGGAGGTAGTGATGGTCGTTCGAATGTCCATGGCGCCGAGCACGGACGCCTCGACCTTGGACGAGCGTGTCGCGGCGGTCGTCACGGCCGCCACTGATGTTCTCGAGCTGGGGCCTGCCGACTTACCGCCGGCCGATGCCCAACCTCGGTTGATCGATCTGGCCCGACGCGTCGGCGAGCGGATCGCGCTGGCCGAACCATCCGACGAATCGCTGGCAACCGGCGAACTGTTGATCTCGATCCTGAGCTTGCGGTGCGAGCAACTCGATCACGAGCTTTCCCGGAAGGTGAGATCGCTTTCGGAGATCCGCAACGCCCTGTCAAGCCTGCGGGGCCTGCGGCCGGCCGAAATGATCACCGCCGCGCCAACGGTCTTGAGTCGGGAGTTCGCGTTCGCGCGGACGATGATCTCCACCGTGCGGGGCTCGCTCTGGCTGCCCCAGAACCTCCACATCGCGGAAAGCGAAGCGGTTGATCCCCGATCGCAACCGTTCCGCAGTTACGTCGACGGCGCGCACATCCAGTTGGCGGAGGCTCCGCTAGAGACAGAACTCGTGCGTAAGCGGTGCGGCGCCCTTGTCCTCACGCCGAAGGACGACAGGCGCACTTTCAAGGAGATCGTCGAAGTTTCCGGTTGTTTCGGGTACGTCGCCGCCCCGATCACCGTGCAGGGCAGAGCAATTGGGATGCTGCATGCCGACCGCCCCGGGCGCACCGGTGTGGTGACGATGGAGCACCTTGAACAGTTGGAGGCGTTCGCCGAGTGTCTGGCGGTGGCGTTCGAGAGCGCCGTGCTCGAAGAAAAGGCCGCCCAGCAGCGCGTCGAAGTCGACAGTCTGTGTGGCAACGTCGACGAATTGCTAAGCCGGTCGGGCCGATCGTCGTTGTGGTCGATGGCAGGCGCCATGACGGCACAGCGACACGATGCTTACCTGCGCAGCGACCAAGCCACTTCCATGTCGTTGACCGCCCGCGAACGAGAAATCATGGCGCATGTGGCGACCGGGGCCACCAACGGCCAGATTGCCCGCTGCCTGGTGATCTCGGAGGGGACCGTGAAGTCGCATCTGAAACACATTGCAAAGAAACTCAATACGTCCAGTAGAGCAGCGGCGGTCGCGGTCTATTCTGGCATCGTCGCTGGGGCGGGATCCCGATGAAGACGAATACGCGCGCGATAGTGGCGAAGCTCAACGAGCTCGACCGGCAGCTGTGCAGCGCGTTCAACATCGCGCGATCCGGCGATGCCACGACGCTCGACGGGGCCATCGCGATGTCAGCGGCCACGACCGATCGACTGCTGGTCGGGGAACGCGACAGCGGCGACGACACGACGTCGGCGAGGGTGCACAGTTTCTTGACGCCATTTCTGCGGGCGCAGGTGGAAGCGCGCGAAATGCGGTCCGGGGGTCCCACCGGTGTGGTGCGGTCATTGACCGAGGGCATTCGTCGCATGAAGAAGGCGGGCTCCCTGCAGGGCCTCGGACGCCAGGCGTGCAGCGAACTCTGCGACGCGTTGGGATTCGAGCACGCATTCCTGTCCTTCGTTGAAGAGGACGGATTCGTCGTCGAGGAATCGGACCACGGCCTTGGCGGTCCCACCGTGATCCCCCGTCGGCACTGTCTGGCGGAGCAGGCTTGTATTCGCCTGCGCGACACCGTCAGAACCGGTGAGCACGACATGCCCGCCTCACCCGGTTACCGCGAGTTGCTAGACTCCGCCAGCTATCTCGTCGCCCCGGTCATCGCCGAATCGCGGGTCGTCGCGCTGATTCACGTCAGCCGCATCGGCCAATGCGTCACGATGGGAGACATCGATGTGTTCGACGCGTTCGCGTCGGCGTACTCGTTGCTTCACGAGCGGATGCTCAACACCGAAAGGGTGCACCAGCAGCGTACGTCGATCGCCCGTGCCGCGGCGCGACTCACCGAAGAGGCAGACCGCATCGCCGCAACGGCCATCAGCCTCGACATCGAACACGACGATGCCCTCGAGCCGCCTGCGATAGCAGCGGATTCCGCGCTGGCGGCTGCGCTCTCGGAACGGGAGCGCCAGGTCTTCGGAATGCTGGTCATAGGGGCGTCCAACGCCGACATCGCCGACGAACTGGTCATCACGGTGGAAACCGTCAAGACACACGTGAAGCGGATCCTTCGCAAGATCGGTGCCATCAACCGGTCCGAAGCGATCGCGTTGTTCATCGACGAAGCAGGCAAGGGTCCACGGCGACACGGCCGTTCACATTGACCGACAATCCTTTTGATCCCGCGGTGTGGGAGCCGGTGGCAGGCTTCGACGAACTGACCGACATCACATACCACCGCCACTTCGTTGGCGGTACGTTGCAGCCGACGGTGCGCGTGGCCTTCAACCGCCCGCACGTGCGAAACGCGTTTCGGCCGCACGGTGTCGACGAGTTGTACCGGGTGCTCGATCATGCGCGGATGTGGCCGCAGGTCGGTGTGATCCTGTTGACCGGCAACGGGCCGAGCCCCAAGGACGGTGTGTGGGCGTTCTGCGCGGGTGGGGATCAGCGCATCCGTGGGCGCAGCGGCTATCAATACGCCTCGGGGGAGACCGCCGACACGGTTGACGCGGCCCGTGCGGGCCGGCTGCACATCTTGGAGGTGCAGCGGCTGATCCGGTTCATGCCCAAGGTGGTGATCTGTCTGGTCAACGGGTGGGCCGCCGGCGGTGGACACAGTCTGCACGCGACATGTGACTTGACGTTGGCCAGCCGTCAGCATGCGCGGTTCAAGCAGACCGACGCCGACGTCGGCAGCTTCGACGGTGGTTATGGGAGTGCGTATCTGGCCAAGCAGGTTGGGCAGAAGTTCGCTCGCGAGATCTTCTTTCTCGGCCGGCCCTATAACGCCGAGCAGATGCACGCGATGGGAGCGGTCAACGAGGTGGTCGAGCATGCGGATCTGGAATCGGTGGGCCTGAAGTGGGCCGCGGCGATCAACGGCAAGTCGCCGCAGGCGATCCGGATGCTCAAATACACGTTCAACCTGGCCGACGACGGCCTGGTCGGCCAACAGCTCTTCGCCGGTGAGGCAACCAGGTTGGCGTACATGACCGATGAGGCCGTCGAGGGCCGCGACGCCTTCCTGCAGAAACGCGCCCCGGACTACGGGCAGTTCCCGCGCTACTTCTGAGTTAGTTTCGAGCTGGCGTTACTCCGCCGTCGACGCTGATCGCCTGCCCGGTCATTCGGGGCGGCGCCGGGCTGCGGGTCGTTGGTCATGGGTCCGCCCTCACGGTCGTCAGCGTGTCCTGGGAGCCGTGGTGGTGTGGACGGACTACCCATCGTGTACCGCGGGAAGCGCCGATACCCGCTGTAGCCATTGCAGAAGGTCATCGATCACCTCTGCCCGGCTGATCTCGTTGAGGATCTCGTGCCGGCCGTCGTCGTAGACGCGGACGGTGAGATCGTCGAGACCGGCGGCGCGGTAACGGTCCACTAGTGGCCACAGCAGCGAGAGCCCGCCGTTGACCGGGTCTTTCGATCCCACCGCTACGTACAGAGGCAGGTAGTTGGGCATGCGCGCCACCTGGTCGGGGTCGGCGAGTCGCCGGGCACCGGCGAACATGTCTTTGACCGACGTGGCGTCAATGCCGAATCCACACAGCGGATCAGCGAGATAGGCGTCGACCACCGAATCGTCGCGGGAGAGCCAGTCGGAATCCGTCCGCGCCGGCCGGAACGCGCCATTGAAGGCGGACAGCTCCAGATCGCTGGACAGGTCCAGGGCCGGTTCGAGTAGATCTACAGCTGCGGTTCCCGTGAGGGCGACCGCGTCGACGTCAGTCCCGTGATCCAGCAGGAATTGTTGAGCCGCACACGAACCCATGCTGTGGGCAATCATCACCACCGGCAGGCCAGGATGGTCTGATTTCGCTCGGGCGATCACCAGATTCAGGTCGTCCACCAGTGCCGACCACCCGTTGTGTCCGAGGTGGCCGGGTTCGTCGGTGGCGGCGAGGGAGGCGCCGTGCCCTCGGTGGTCATGTCCGTACACAACGAAGCCCGCAGAGGTGAGGGCGTCGGCAACATGGTCGTATCGGCGGAGGTGTTCACCCATCCCGTGGACGAGTACGACGACGCCCGCGTCCGTCGCGCCGTCGTGGGCGGCCCAGCGATAGCCGGCGAGCTGCCTACCGTCCGCGGAGCGGTAGGAGAACGTCTCGGGAGCCATTAGGGGTTTCCGCCCTTGTCAGCAGTTGATGCGGGTGCAGGACTCTGTTGCTGGTCGGGTGCCCGCTTGAGCTCCTTCGTCATGTAAAACGTGGTCAAGCCCAGGTACGCGCCCCAAATGATGACCGGCAAGTAGAAAGCCAGCAACCCGTGATAGGCGAACGGTCCGCTCTTGAAAAAGGCCGGGCCAGCCGCGAAGAACAATGTCGCGGCTCCAGCAAACGTCAGCCAAGTGAGCCAGCGCGGGATCATCGGTTCAGGCCGGTGGTCCATCAGTTCCACCACACCTGTCGCGACCATCTCGATCGCCAGGTAGATCCAGCCGAGCAGGAAGGCGAACCACGCCCAGTCGCTCCAGGACTGGATGACGCTGGCCTCGGTCTCCTGTCGATAGGCGGCCACGATCCACGCGCACGCATTGAAGAAGATGATCAATGAGATGAAGACGCCGCAAACCGCGGTGGTGAGCGACCACAGCGGCCAGCGTCCCTCGATCTTGGCCAGCATGATGCCGAACGCGATCGAGCCGGGCGTGAGTATTCCGGCGGCGATGTAGAAGAGCGTGCAACCGATGATCGTCCCCCAGTGGTGCGTCTCGGTGAACCACACCTTGGTGGCCTCGAGACCGAGGTCCGCCCGCGCCGGCGCGTAGAAGTGAGCGATGCCCAGCCAGCCGACGGCCGTGAGCGCGACGAAGATCCAGTTGCACCAAAGCCCGATCTTCTGTGAGCCAGGCCTTTCGATGTCCTGCATTGGGTACGCCTCTCAAATTAGGGGAGCGGGGACGACTGTGACGGTAATCATACCAATGGTCCTACCAAATAGAAGGTCGGGAGCTGGTGGCCTCGGGCTCGAACTCCGCGTTGAACGCGGCCGGGTCATCGGGTCACCTCGGCAAAATTGACCTCGACCGAACCGATTTCATCAATTGGGATTGGCCCCTTCGGGTTCTGGACGAAAGGGCGTTAGCCCATGCTGGCGCCGCCGTTGACGTAGATCGTCTGTCCGGTGATGAACCGGCTGTCCTCGGCTGCGAGAAAGGCGACGGCCGCGGCGACCTCGTCAGGTGTTCCTGGCCGGCCGACGGGAACGATCGCGGTAGCCTGCTCGATGACCTCGAGCAGACGCGGTGGCGCGCTGCCGGTTTCGAAGAGTGCGCTCAGTTCCGGGGTCTGGATGTAGCACGGCGCCACGGTGTTCACAGTGACGCCGTGCTTGGCGTACTCGACCGCCAGCCCGGTGACCATGGCATGCACGCCGCCCTTGGCGGCGTTGTACATCGCGTGGTCCATCAGACCGGTGCGCACCGAGTCGGCGCCGATGTTGATGATTCGGCCGTGGCCTCGAGATACAATGTGCGGCAGCGCAGCTCGCACGCAGTAGATCGTGGTCCACAGGTTGTTGTCCACCGTGGCTCGCAGCGTCTGCTCGGTATGTTCCAGCGTTGGCCGGATGACACCGCCGCCGGCGTTGTTCACCAGGATGTCGACATGCCCCAACACCTCAATCGCCGTATTCAGCAGGTCGTCGGCCACGCCGTCCTGCTGGAGTTCTCCGCCGAATCCACCCGCGACGTCTACCTGGTCCAATACCCTTTCAAGGTCCTCCTTGGACCGCGTCGCCACGAAGACGCGGACACCGTCGGCGTTAAGCCGCCGTGCGATACCCAATCCGATTCCCGACGATGCCCCGGTGACGACAGCGGTCCGGCCCGTGAGCGCGGCATTCATAGGATGATCGCCACGTCCGAGACGGCGCGCAGATCGGTCATGTCGAGCTCGGCGCGCTTGAATGCTATCCGCAAACCGTTGTCGGACCGGCGAAGTCGGTACCGGTAACGTCCGACATAACAACTCGTCTTGCTGCCGCGGAACCGCCACACCGTGAACGACGCCGTCACGCCGATCCCGTCGTCTTCGTTTGGGTCGGCCACTATGACGTTGAAGATCTGGTGGTTGGTGCGGGAGTGCGGGTACTCGCGGTGGGCGCGGCGGCTGTTGAGTCGCGTGACCCGTGCGTGGAGGCGCGTGTAGTCGTCGTCGATGAGCAGCACGTCGGTGTCGGGGTCGCCGTCGGGTGTGTCGTTGCATGGCACCTCGTACTTGGCGTCGGGGTCGAACAGTTCGAGCCAGTCGTCCAGCGACCACGCGTCCAGCAGGGCGGCTTCGGCGTAAAGGAAGTCTTCCACCTGTTGCCTCGATACGGCCAGCACAGTACTCATCGCGCACCGGCCTGGTCTGCCGCGCAGCCCATCTGCTCTTGCCAGCGCCGCCAGAACTCGCGCATTTGCTCCTCGTCGTTGGCCAGCGGTGCGCGCCCCATTCCGCGTGAGATGTCGTTCCACTCGACGCCGCCGCTGCTGTAGCCCTGCTGGCAGGACTCCAGTGCCTCGACGTCGTCAGGGGTGGCGAAGCCGCCAGGACCCAGAAACGTCAGGAAGCTGTCGAGTCGCCGCTGCCGCAGGCTGGGCAGTTCGTCGAGGGGCGCGAGCTGCCAGGCGGTGACATCCACCCGGTCTGGCGCCGACGGAAAGATGGTGCGCACCGTGACCGCCATGATGTCGTTGATGATCAGGTTGGGATAGATCAGCAGGTTGCGGTTCACCTCGGCCATGGCGTGGGCCCGTTCCTCGCCGTAGCGGCTCACCAGATCGGTGCGCAGCCGGTCGATTTCGTCACGGGCCTCCTCCCCGAACAGCGGCTCCCACTTGGCGACCGGACGACCCCACGGAGCGGAGTACTCGATCACCGCGTGCCCGTTGCCCAGCGCGACGGCTCGGCCCTTGACGCCGCCCTGCAGGTCGGTGCCGATCGAGACCAGGTACTTGAAGTAGGTGTCGTGGGTGGACTGGGCGTGGTAACCGTCGATACTGTTCTCCACCAGCAGCTT
>NZ_JAVROT010000326.1:0-13804 GCF_032162605.1 Mycobacterium sp.
GCCCGCGTAACGCCGCGTGACATCGCGGAACTCGACTTCTGCCAACGTCTTGCCTCTCAGCCCTTGATGCCGGTACTGGCCACCGATTGGACGAAATATCTCTGCGCGCCGATGAACACCAGCAGCATCGGCAGCAGGCTCATCACGTTGGCCGCCATCAGTAGCGGCCACTTCACCCGATGGGCACCCTGAAAGTAGCTCAGCCCCAACGGAACCGTCATCTGGTCCTGTGAGGTGATCACGATCAGGGGCCACAGGAAGTCGTTCCACGACGTGAGGACGGTCAGAGCGGCCAGCGTCGACAGCGCGGGCAACGACAACGGCAGCACCATCTTGAACAGCACGCCCAGACGTGAGGTCCCGTCGACGCGCGCGGCCTCCTCGAGCTCCACGGGCACGGTCATGAAGAACTGGCGCAGGAAGAAGATGCCGAAGGCCGTCGCGAGGTTGGGCAGCATCAGCGCGCCGATGTGGTCGATGCCGAGCACTTCGGCGACGTTGTCGCCGAACCACTTCACGATCAGGAACACCGGAATCATGGTGACCTGGAAAGGCACCATCAACGTCGCCATCAATACGACGAAAAGCGCTCCGCGACCGAGGAATCGGATCCTGGCGAAGGCATAACCCGCCAGGCTGCAGACGATCAGATTGCTGACCAGCACGACCAACGTGACGAGCGCGCTGTTGAGGAAGAACTGCGCAAACGGTGCTGCGTTCCACGCCTCGGAGTAGTTCTCGAACCTCGGATGGGCTGGGAAGAGGACCGGCGGGAAGCGGTTGGCTTCACCCTCGGTCTCCAACGAGGTGACCAACATCCACAGCAGCGGGACGATCAGCAGGAAGGACAACGGGACGAGGACGAGATGCCACGGGCTGAAGGGCAGCCGCAGCCGGCGCCTGTGTCGTGGCGGTGGCGTCGAACCCTCGCCTGCAACGGGTTTCGCGGGTACCGGTGGAGTCACCGTATCGGCGCTCACGAGTAGTGCACGTATCTACGAGCGATGCGGAACTGGACGGCGGTGATGACCAGAATCACGACGAAGAGCGCGTAGGCCATCGCGGCGGCGTACCCGGCGTCGAAGTGCACGAAGGCGCGGTCCCACAGGTAGTAGACGATGACAGTGGTCGCACGCAGCGGGCCGCCGCGCGTGGTCGCGTAGACCTCGTCGAAGAGCTGTAGCGCGTTGATCGTCAGCCACACCAGGAGGAACAGGTTCGCAGGCCCGAGAAGGGGCACGGTGATGGTGCGAAAACGGGTGAACGGACTCGCGCCATCAATCGCCGCCGCCTCGTGCAGCTCGGCGGGGACCCCCTGCAGGGCAGCCAGATACACGATGACCGAGAACCCGGTCCAGCCCCAGATCGTCATCGCGACTATCACGAACAGGGCCTGCGAAGGTGAGGCCAGGAACGGTTGCGATGACACCCCGATCGCGTTGAGCGCGGCGTTGACCAGTCCGTAGTCCCGGTCGGTCAGCCACAAAAAGATGATGCCCTGCGAGATCGTGGAGACCGCCATCGTGACGTATGCAGCGGTCCGGTACACGCAGATGAAGCGCAGCGAGCGGTTCATCGCCGCGGCGACGAACAGCCCGACAAGCATGGTCCCTGGGACGAACAGCACCGTGTAGACGATGGTGTGCTTGATCGACTCCACGAAGACCGGGTCCTCGGCCAGCTTACGGTAGTTGTCGAGCCCGACCCAGGGGGTCTCCGGGGTTAGCAGGTCGGAGTGCTGGAACGACAGTTGCAGCGACATCAGGACCGGGAGCAGACCGAAGATCCCGATCAGCACCACCGCCGGACTCGCCAGTGCCCAGCCGCTTGCGTTCTCCGACCGGGCGATTCGGCCCAGCAGCGAAGGCACGGAAGGCGCGGAAGGCACGTTACTTACCGGCGAGTGCTGCGTCGGCGGCCTGAGCTGCGGAGTTCAGCGCGTCTGCGGGCTGGTCCTTGCCGAGCATGACGGACACGATCGCCTGACCGAGCGCCTCCGAGATGGCGGGGTACTGCTCGACCGTCGGCCTGGCCTTCTTCACGTTGGACAGGTTCTGCACGAAGACGCCGACGCCGGGCAGCTGCTCGTCCATCTTGGTGACTACCGCCTGGTCCTGACCCACCGAGGTGCGCGTCGGCAGGTCGCCGGTGCCCAGGGAGAAGGTCTTGACCTGCTGGGGAGCGGTGAGCCACTTGACGAAGTCGACGGCCGCCTGTTTGCGCTTGTCGCCGTTGTCGAACACCACCCAGTTGTCCGGTCCGGAGATGGTCTGATGGTCACCGCTCGAGCCGGCGAAGGTGGGCATCACCTGCACGCCGTATTCGATGTCGGACAGCGAGCTCAGATCCCACGGTCCGGTGACGAGCATCGCCACCTTGCCGCTGTTCATCAGCTTGGGGCCGTTCTCATTGGTGGTGTCCAGGTACACCGACTTATCGGTGACGGCCATCTGCTGCAGCGTGGTCAGTGCCTTGACACCCGCCTCGGAGTTGAACGTCGCGTGCTCGTTGTCCGGCGACAGGATGTCGCCACCGGCCTCCCACAGCATGGGAAGGTAGTGCCAGACGGTGTCCTCGCTGCCGTCGGCGGGGATCAGCCAGCCGTACTGTCCCTTGGCGGGATCGGTGAGTTTGGCTGCCGCGGCGCGGAAGTCGTCCCACGTCCAGTTCGCGGTCGGCGGCTCGATCCCGGCGTCGGCGAAGAGTTTCTTGTTGTAGACGATCGCGAGGTTGTCAACCAGCGCAGGCACCCCGACCGTCTTGTCCCGGACCGTCGCCGCGGCCCGCTCGGCGGGATAGAAGTCGTCCCACTTCCAGTCCGGCTGCGACACCGCCGAAGTCATGTCGACGAGCTTCGGTATCTGCGCGATGTTCGGCGACCACGACCCGAACATGTACGCGACGTCGGGCGCGCTGTCGCCGCGCACCGCGGTCAGCACCTTCTGCAGCACCAGGTCGTTGCTGGAGTACAGCTCGCTTACCTGGACGTCGGGATGCTCCCTGTTGTACTGATCGATCAGAGACTTGAACACGGTGCCCTCGGTGTCCTGATAGCCGTGCCACACGGCGATCTTGGTGGGGCCCGACGACGACGAGTCACCTCCTCCTCCGCAGGCGGCCAGAACGAGAGCGAGTACCGCAACCAATGTGATTGCGAGTCGTTGGTGAATCACTGAGCGAATCACAGTTGGTACTCCTTCGTGGACGTTGTGCGAAGAGCTTCGGGCAACAGGTCGCCGTGCGCGGCGGTCAGTTCGTCGCACAGCTTCCAGATCTGGTCGACGGTCAAGGTGGCCGCCGTATTGGGGTCGACCATGGCCGCCGCCCGCACCAGGCGCGCATCACCGTCGACGGCCGCGCGAACGGCGAGCTCGACCGGGCCGAGGAAGTTGCGGTTGAGCGCGGCGCACTGGGGCGGCAGCTCGCCCACCTTCATCGGGTGTGCGCCCAACGCGTCGAGCACGGTCGGGACCTCCACGGCCAGACCAGAGGGCAGGTTGGTGATCAACCCGTCGTTGGCCATGTTGGCCGAGATCACCCGCACCGTTCCGGTCTCCAGGGAGTGGATCACCTGTGGCGCGTACTCCGTCGAACCCCTGTCGATCTCGAGCGACTGGGAGGCAGCCAATTCCCCACGGACCCGGGCATATTCGGCGAGGTTCGCCTCGCTGATCGACACATACTCACCGACGTTGATACGCAGACGATCGACTTCACTCGCGTGACGTAGATACCACGGGACGTACTCGCTGGAGTGTTCGCTCGTCTCGGTGGGGTAGTAGCCGAGCCGTCTATACATGTCGACCCGCACCCGTCGGCGTAGCTCCGGGTCGGAGGCGATGCGCTGATCCAGGAGTGGATACAGATCCTGCCCGCCGCGCTCCCACCGCAGCACCCACGCCTGATGGTTGACCCCCGCAGACCAGTACGACACCTCGTCGAACGGCACGTCGATCAGCTCGCACAGTCCGACCATCGTCCAGTACACGGAATGGCACAACCCGAGCACCTTCAAGCGAGGCGCGACGTGGTGCAGGAACGTCACGTTCATGGCCATCGGGTTGGTGTAGTTGAGCAGCCAGGCGTCGGGGCACACTTCCAGCATGTCGCGGGCGATCGCGGCCAGCACCGGGAACGTGCGCAACCCGCGGAAGATGCCGCCGACTCCGATCGTGTCGCCGATGGTCTGGTTCAGCCCGTAGGACGCCGGGATCTCGAAGTCGCGCACCGTGGCGTTGTGCATGCCCACCTGGATCACGTTGATGACGTAGTCGGCACCCTCGAGTGCGCGGCGGCGGTCCAGCGACGCGACGACGTCGGGTTGGACGCCGGCTGCACGGGCCGTGGCACGTGCGATCGCCTCCGCGGTCTCGAGGCGTTCGACGTCGATGTCGTGCAGGACGACCCGGACCGACCCGAGCTCCGGGAACGAGAAGATGTCGCCAAGCAGCTCGCGGGTGAACTCGACGCTGCCCGCGCCGATGATGACGATCGTCGGCTTCATGCCCGGTCCCTGGATGATTCCAGCAACGCCGCGCTCGGCGCTTCGCCGCGCTTCTCGTCGCTGTAGACCATCAGCGTCGAGCCCACGAGTGCCAGCACGATGCCTGCCGCGCCGTAGGGGGTGGGCAGCGTCTGGTAGGCGATGAGGGACACGACGATGGTGAGCGCGGGTGCCAGCGCATTGGTGGTGGGCGCCACGATGGTGGCCTTGCCCCGGCTGAACGCCATCACCAGGAACAGCGCGCCGACGGCGTTGAGCAGCTGGGTCCCCGCCGTCAATGCCGGTGCCTGCCAGGGGAAGTCAATGGGAATGTCGCCGAGGGAAAACAGGGCCACTGGGATGAGAATCAGCGCGCTGATCGCCATCCAGCCGAAGGTGGTGGCCTCGTTGACGCCGATCGTCGCGGTCTTGCGCATGAAGTACGCCTGTACGCCCCAGGCGATACAGATCAGGATCGCCAGCGGCAGCCACGGCCCCGACGAACCGTCGGAATCGGCACTGGTGACGCTGAACAACACGATCGCGGCGAGCGCCGCAACGAGCCCGACGACCGCCAGTCTCGAGATGCGTTCGCGCAGTAAGACCATGGCCATCACGACCGTGATCGCCGGCGAGAGGGACACGATCGGGAAGATGAGATAGGCCGGCCCCATGGTCAGCGCCTGAAACAGCACGAGCTGGCCGCCAGCGCCCGTCAGCCCGATCAGCAGGCCGTACACCGTCGCCTGGGGCCGCCGGTCGAAGCGTTGGCCACGAAGGGCGAACGCCGCAGGAATGATCATCGTCAGCGCCCAGATGCTGTAGATCATCTCGTCGGGGTAGCCGTACTTCGTCGCGGGCAGGGCGGAGAACGCCCCCCACACACCCCAGAACAGGATGAGCAGCGCGGCGTAGAAGATCCAGCTGCGGGTGTTGGTGGCGGTCGGTGCATCGGTCATGGTGCCTTCACCTCATCGAATCGAATTGGGGGACAGCGGATGACCGCTGTGCTTGGCGGCGTACAGCGCGGCGCCCACCGCGGGGTCGAGCAGCGGGAGTCGCAGGTCGTACTTGGCGGGCAGTCGCCCGAGGGCGTTGCGGAACAACGCGAGATACCCTTCGTCGGAGAACATTCCGCCGGAATACGAGACCGGCACGAGCTCGGGGTCGGTGAAGCCGACCAGCACGCGGGTGGTCTCGACCAGCGTTGCCAGCTCCTCGGCTGCGGCGGTCAAGATACCCGTCGATGCCTGGTCCTCGTGGCGGGCGGCTTCGCAGACCGTGGTCGCCAGGGCAGCGATGGAGCCGCGGTTCCCGCCCCACTGCTCGATGACGAGCCCCACCGCGTCCAGGTCGCTGGAGATCTGCAGGCGCTCCCTGATCAGGTCGTAGAGCGGTGCGCGGGCCAGCCTGCCGTCGCTCATCCGGCTGAACGCGTTCAAGCCTTGCGTGGCAATCCAATACGCCGAACCCTCGTCGCCGAACAACTCACCCCAGCCGCCGACCCGGTGCCCCGTGCCCAGCCGCTCGCCGTAGGTCATCGACCCCGTGCCGCTGATGACGTTGATGCCGTCTTCGCCGGCGAGCGACCCCGCCCATCCGCAGACCATGTCGTTGTCGCAGCTGTAGCGGTCGTGTCCGAGGACTCGCCCCGGGACGGCGTCGAGCTGCTCGACGTCGCCGCTGGCCTCACCGTAGCCGGGTAGCCCGAAGAAGGCCGAGTCGATGTCGGATGGTTCGATCCCGGCCTGCGTACAGATGTCGGTGATGCCTTGGGTCAGAGCGCGTTCGACGACGCCGAAGCCCTCGGCGAAGTAGTACGAGCTCGGGGCAGTGGCACGCGCGAGGACGCGGCCGTCGGCATCGATCAGCGCGAACGCCGTCTTGGAACCTCCGCCGTCGACTCCCAGGTATCTACTCATCGTCTGCCACCACCATCGGGTAGATGGTCACCCCTTGCACGACCCGGCTCACTTCGCCGGACGGGAACGGATTGTCCGGCGTCTTGCCGTATTCCAGCGATGTGAACAGCGCGAGATACTGTGCGAACACCAGGTAGGCCAGTGCGACCGACGAGTCGTCGAGACCCACGAGACCCGGCAGCACGACCGCCTGCCCGAGAGCATCGGGAATCGGCTCGGTGCTGATCACTGCGACGCTGTCCGGGCCGAGTTGCGCGCGGATCTCAGCAATCATGTCGAGGTCGTAGCGGCGGGTGTAGGGATCTCCCGAGACGTAGATCACCGCAAGCGTGTCCGTGTCGAGCACCGACTTGGGTCCGTGCCGGAAACCGAGGGGCGAGTCGAAGTAGGTCACGACTTCACCGGCGGTCAGCTCCAGCAGTTTGAGCGCCGATTCACGGGCCAGCCCCACCAACGGACCGCTGCCCAGGTACACGAACCGTTGTTTCTTCGATTGCGCAAGCGCCCGGATGTCGGACTGACGCTCGACGACGTATTGGGCGGCGCGGGCCAGTGCCTCGACGTCGCCCGGCTCGGCAGGTCCCAGCAAGAGCAAGCACGACAACAACATCGACGTCAGGCTGGAGGTCATCGCGAAACCGACGTCGTTGGTGCGCTGCGGCATGAAGACGACCAGCGAGTTCGCCCGACCGCTGTGTGCCCGGCCGAGCTCGCCGTCGCGGTCACAGGTCAGGACGAGATGCCAGACGTCGTCGACGAGTTCGTCGGCGAGTGCGGTGGTCGCCAGGCTTTCGGGGCTGTTGCCCGATCGGCCGAACGAGACGAGCAGCGTCGGAGTGTGCCGCTCCAGGTGGTCCAGCGGGCTGGCGACGATGCTCGTGGTGGCGATCGCCTCGACGCGGCGGTCGAGGTGTCGCCGTAGCGCGGGCGCAGCGATCACGCCTGCGAATGCCGAGCTGCCGGCACCGGTCAGGATGACCCGCAGGTCGGGCCGACTGGTCGCCTCCCGCAGGAAGCCTGCGGCGTGCTCGTCGAGGTTCTCGGCGACCTCTCGCCAGGCGTCGGGCTGCTGCCCGATCTCGAGAATGGTTGCGCCGCCGTCTTCTTGGGTGGGTATGGGGGTGTTAATCATCGACCTCTCCAGTAGTGCTGCATGCCCGGGCATAGGGGCGCAGGGCGTCGCGGACCCGGTCGACGACCAGGGCCTGCGGGGTGAATTCGAGGCGACCGGCGCGGATCCGGTCGTACTGGCCTGGCAGGAACTGGCTGATCAGCGGCAACGGTATGCCGGTCCGGTCCAGGTTGGCCAGCAGTGTCGCCCGCGCCGCCTCGATCTCGGCGTCGGCCCAGTAGTAGCGGAGCCGGTCGCTGTAGCTGTACCGCCGGGCGGTGCGCTGGGCGATGGGACTATTGCTCCCCCTGTCGCTGCGCTCGCCCCCGGCCGCGTAGTAGCCCTCCCAGTGCTTGGGATCAGCCAGCATCCGACGCTCGACGACCTCGATCAGGTTCGACCGGGACGGCCTTGCGACGAGCTCCGACTCGATCCTGGAGAGTGCGAACAGCGCTTCCCGCATCGCGAACGTCAGTGCGGGACCGACCTTCAGGATGGCCCAGTGGTCTTCCACGAGCTCCCGCAACTGCGCCGGTCGTTGATAGTCGGTCGAGTGCGCCTCGAAGACCAGGTTGCCTTCGGTGTCGAGGACGTGACGTAGTTCTGCGGTGGCGCCGTGGTCGTAGTCGATGACGCTGAGGTGATCGAACTCCACCCCGGGCTGCACGACCAGCGCCACGACCCGCGGCCACACGTGATCCAGCCCGACTTCGGCGAAGGCGGCCCGGTGCGCGGCGATGGTGCGCCGAGCCCGGTCTGCCGACGTAGGAGTCAGGTGCTCCAGCGTCTCGTGGGCACCGCCGGGAACGGGCACCTCGGTGCCGATGACGTAGACCGGCCGGTCGATGTCGAGGCGGTGCGCTGTTTCTTCGGCGACCCGCAGCAGCCGGGCGCTGCGGTCTGCCACGACCTCGTCGCTGAGCGCGGCCGGATCGTCGGCGCAGGACATGCTGCAGTCCAGGTGGATCTTGGAGTATCCGGCTTCGACGTAGGCGGAGATCAACACCTCCGCGTTGGCCATCGCCGCACTCGCCGGTTGTAGTTGCCAGCGATTGGGACCGAGGTGGTCACCACCGAGGACGATGCGCCCGCGAGGGAATCCGGCAGCGTCGGCGATGCCGAGGACCAGGGCGCGGAAGTCTGCTGGCCGCAGACCGGTGTAGCCGCCGAACTGGTCGACCTGGTTGGAGGTGGCTTCGATCAGCACGTAGCTGCCGTCGGCGGCGGCCTGGGCGATGGCTGCCTGCACCACGGTGGGATGCGCCGAGCACACCGAGTAGACACCGACGGGCTCACCGCCCTTGTGGCGGGCGATCGTCTCGGTCAGGGGGTTGACCCGCAGCGCGGGGGGAACGGTCTGGCTCATCGCGCCGCACCCACCCCGGCCGCGAGGGCGCGACACAGGTCCGCGACGGTGTCGCCGATGGCCTGGCGTCCGGCAGTCACGTACCTCCGCGGATCCGTTGCGGAAGGGTTGGCGGACAGCGCTTCTCGGATCGCGCCGGTGTAGGCGACGTTGAGTGCGGTTCCGACGTTGACCTTGCGGATCCCTGCGGCGACGGCCCGTCGAAGCTGATCGTCGGGAACGCCCGACGAGCCGTGCAGCACCAGCGGTACCGGGACGTGGGCGGCCAGGTGGGCGATCAGGTCGATGTCGAGTTGGGCGTCGCGGGCGGTCATGGCGTGTGAGCTGCCCACCGCCACGGCCAGGGCGTCCACCCCGGTCGCCTCGGTGAAGTCCGCCGCCTCATCCGGATCGGTGCGGGCGCCCAACGCGTGCGCGTTCAGCTTGCCGCCGATCTCGCCCAACTCGGCTTCGACCCACAGGCCGGCCCCATGGGCGTCCTGAGTGAGGATGCGCGTCCGTTCGACGTTGTCCCGATACGACAGGTGTGCGGCGTCGACCATGATCGAGGTGGCTCCGAACCCGGCGGCCGTTGCGATCGCCTCGGCGATCAGGGCCACGTCCTGAAAGTGATCGAGGTGGATGGCCAGCGGAGCCGAGGAACGCTCCGCGATCTGCGCGCAGGCCGACAGCAGTGGGGCGATGCGGCCACCGTGGAAACCGACCGTGTTCTCGCTGATCTGGATCAGCGCGGTGGTCCCCGCTCGCTCCACGCCGTCGGCCACACCCTCGACGTGCTCGATGGTGATGACGTTGAACGCGAGGACGGCGGTGCCCGCCGAGGTTGCCGACGTGACGAGGTCTCCGGTGGCGGCAAGGGTCACGACGTCAACCGCCGAATCGGAGGGGCTGTCGGTTGCATGGATCGATCATGGGAAGATCGCTCAAAGCGCGCAATGGGAAGCGGCTAAACGATCAGGAAAACTGATCGTGTTCACCATCGTCTCAAGGAGTCAAGAGCGTTGTCGATCAAGCGCACCGATCGCATGCGCGAGGTGCTCTCACTGTTGCGTGACCGGGGAGAGGTCGCGTCCCGGGTGCTGTGCGCGGAACTGAGCGTCTCGTCCGCGACGCTGCGCCGCGATCTGACCGACCTGGAAGAGCAGGGCCTGCTGGTGCGGACCCATGGCGGTGCCCGGGCGCTCGACCCCAGTGGCAGCGAGATCCCGGTGCGCCTGCGCGACCACCGGATGATCGCCATCAAACGGCGAATCGCCCGGCACGCCGCGGCGCTGATACCGGCGGGCCCGCAGGCCGTCGCGCTGACGGGGGGTGTGACCACCGGCGAGGTCGCCCGATCGCTGAAGGGCAGGCCCAACATGACGATCGTGACGAACTCGCTCACGATCGCGGCCGACTGTGCCGTCGATGCTCACATGAAGGTCATCATGACCGGCGGACTGGTGAGGGCCAATTCCCTTGAGGCCGTTGGCCCGATGTCCGAGCATGCCTTTCAGGTGATCACGGTGGGCACCGCGATACTCGGTGCCGACGGCATGTCCGCCGAGGTCGGTGCGACGACCTACGACGAAGCTGAGGCGCGTACCGCAATTGCCATGGCCGCCAACGCCCAACGCGTCGTCGTCGCCGTCGACGGCTCCAAGATCGGCAAGGTCACGCTCGCGAAGATGGCCGCGCTGGACCAGCTAGATCACCTGGTGACCGACTCGACCGCCGACGTCAAACAGCTGGAGCGGATCGCGGAGTACGGCGTTCGTGTTCACGTCGTCGACGTGGGAGACACGTGATCAGGGCGTGCTGAGCAGCCCGGAGTCGCGAATCGCCTCGGCCAAGGGTTCCAGCACTGCCGGGTCGTACGGCGGCGGCAGGTAGATGATCGCGAGATCCAAGCCCTCCTCGCCCAGCGCTCCGGCTTCGCCGACGACCTTGGCGTAGTCGCGATCCTCGCCGAGCCGAACGTGAGCCGAGAGGGTGATCTCCTTCGGGTCGCGGCCGATGTCCGCGCAGCGGGCAGCGAGCACGTCGCGCTTGTGAGCGAACTCCTCGGGCGTTCCGCCGACGAAGTTCCAGTGGTCGGCGTACTTCGCTGTGATGGGCAGGGTGCGCTTCTCACCGCTGCCGCCGATGCAGATCGGCGGGTGCGGCTGCTGCGGTCCCTTGGGCTCGTTGCGCGCATCCTTCAGCTGGTAGTACTTGCCGTCGAAGGTCGTGGACTCCTTGGTGAGCAGGCTGGTCAGGACCTCGCAGGCCTCCTCGAAGCGGTCGAAGCGCTCCTTGATGCCGCCGAGTTCGATGCCGTAGGCGCCGGACTCCTCCTCGTTCCAGCCGGCGCCGATGCCGAGCTCGAGGCGACCGTTGGAGATGACGTCCAGTGCCGCGGCCATGTTGGCCAGCACGGCGGGGTGGCGGTAGTGGATGCCGGTGACGAGCACGCCGACGCGCAGCCGCTTAGTGGCCTGGGCCAGGGCGGTCAGGGTGATCCAGCCCTCGAGGCACGGGCCGGACGAGTCGGAGAAGATCGGATAGAAGTGGTCGAACGTCCAGCCGGACTCGAAGACGTCGATGTCGTCGGCGGTCTGCCAGATCGGCAACATCTCGGACCAGGTGGTGTTCTGCGGTGAGGTCTTGAAGGCGAATCGCACTCGACCAAGCCTAGACCCGCAAGCTGGACGTTGCCTTCTGCTCTTCGCACAGGTGCTTATCGACGCGCGATGAGTTTTGGGTCCGGGCGATGTCGGTATGGGCATGATCGACATGACTTCGGCCTCTGTGAGTACGACTGCCGTCCTGGCTGCTGTGAAGGACGACCAACTAGACGCGCGTACCCCGTGCGAGAAGCTTTCGCTGCGTGAGCTGGTCGCCCACGTGGGCGGGCTCGGCGGGGCGTTCGCCGCGGCCGCGCGAAAGGACCTCGGTGAACTCACCGACTCGCCACCGAAGGACGGTGGCTACCGCCTGGACGACGGCTGGCGGGAGCAGTACCCGGACAACCTGGCCGGGCTCGCCGAGGCGTGGCGCGACCCCAGCGCGTGGGAGGGCATGACCCGCGTCGGCGGCGTCGACCTGCCGAGCGAGGTATGCGCGATGGTCGCGTTGACCGAGGTGGTGATCCACGGCTGGGACGTCGCCGTGGTCACCGGACAGGACTACGAAGTCGACGACGAGGTGGCCGACGCACTGCTAGCGCACATGGCGAGCTTCACGGCGGCGGGTCCCGTCGAAGGACTGTTCGGGCCCGCCGTCGAAATCGGTTCTGATGCAACGGCGTTCGAACGGTCACTGGCACTCAGCGGTCGCGACCCGGGTTGGCGGCTAGCTCGGCGGGACTAGGGACATCAGTTCGGTTCCGTCGTTGGATAGCTGGACCAGGGTGGCGTTGATCCGACAGATGCGCGCGAGTGAGTCGACCTGAGCAGGCAGGGTCCACAATGCCTCGCACGTGTTGCGGTCGCGCGCCTTCGCCAGCGTGCCTGCACTTCGGTTGGTGACCTCGAAGACGAACACCGAACCGTCGGTTCCGAGGAAGTTCCGCATGTTGAAGTCGCACGCGGGTCCCGTGCTCTCGGTCTTCAGGTCGGTGGAGGTTGGCGGCAGATCGCCCAGTTCCTGGGCGGCGGGGCCGCTGCGTCGTGGGAGTTCGTAATCCTGCGCGCCGATCGGACCCCATTCGGATGGGGAGTCTGTGCCTCGTACCGACAGCGGTGGAACGCTGAGGGGCATCCCCGGGGTGTAGTCCACAGGCCCGCTAGAGGGCACACTGGATCGTATGGACCCAGTGGCCGCGCTGCGTGAGATCGCGTACTACAAGGACCGCGCCCGCGAGGACTCGCGCCGGGTGATGGCCTACCGCAATGCCGCAGACACCGTCGAGCGGCTCGACGACGCGCAGCGCGAGACGCACGGAAAGGCCAACTCCTGGCAGTCGCTGCCCGGCGTCGGCCCCAAGACTGCGAAGGTGCTCGCTCAGGCGTGGGCTGGCCGCGAACCCGAGACGTTGGTTGAACTGCGTTCCACTGCAAAGGATCTCGGGGGAGGAGAGATCCGGTCTGCGCTGAAGGGCGATCTGCACTTGCATTCCAACTGGTCGGATGGGTCGGCGACGATCTCGGAGATGATGGCCACGGCGAAGTCGCTCGGCCACGAGTACTGTGCGCTCACCGACCATTCGCCGCGGCTGACGGTCGCCCATGGACTTTCACCGGAACGACTCCGCGAGCAGCTCGACCTCATCGACGAACTGCGAGAGACGTTCGCCCCCATGCGAATTCTGACCGGTATCGAGGTCGACATCCTCGACGACGGAAGCCTCGATCAGGAGGACGAGCTACTCGAGCGCCTCGACATCGTGGTCGCCAGCGTGCACTCCAAACTCGCGATGGACTCCGCGGCCATGACGCGTCGCATGGTGCAGGCGGTCTCCGGCGGGCGGGCCGACGTGCTCGGCCACTGCACCGGCCGGCTCGTCGAAGGCGGCAGGGGTACCCGGGCGGAGTCCAAGTTCGACGCCGAGAAGGTGTTCACCGCGTGCCGCGATCACGGCACCGCAGTGGAGATCAACTCGCGGCCCGAGCGGCGTGATCCGCCGACGCGTCTGCTGAAGATGGCGCTGGAGATCGGGTGTGACTTCTCCATCGACACCGACGCTCACGCGCCGGGACAGTTGGACTTCCTCGGCTACGGCGCGCAGCGCGCGCTCGACAATGGCGTTCCCACCGAGCGGATCGTGAACACCTGGCCGGTGGAGAAGCTCTTGGAGTGGACGAAGGTCTGACGCCCGGCCTAGCCCGGCATGGTCGGCATCTCCAGTCCTGGATCACGGCCGAGCAGGACGCCCCGCATCACCGAAGCATTCCCGAAGCGCTGCCGCACCTCGTCGACCGCCGAATCGAGGGCCAACAGATCGGCGGCGGAGCCTGCAGGCC
>NZ_JAVROT010000327.1:0-15590 GCF_032162605.1 Mycobacterium sp.
TGGAACGTGGTGTGCACGTCGTATGGACCGTTCCAGCCCGTGTGGACCTCGGGATCGGCTCCGACGACGTGGTCGTAGGCCAGGACGTGCCGGAACCCGAGTTCTTCGACCCGTTCGCCATAAGCGCGGACCGCGCCGGCATCTCCGCCGAGCTCTGTCTGAGGAAAGACGACTCCTACGCGCATGTGCACCCCTTCGTTCGACGATTGCCTGGATGCACGTCAACGACGTCAGAATGGTCCCGTTGATTCCCGTGGGGACGCTATCGGTTGGAGCAGTCCAATGAGACCGTGATGTTCCGCCCGACGACGACGGGAATCAGGCGGTCGCGGCCACCCCGACCGTTCACCCGGATCAGTTCGGTTCGCTCCCGCGGATTCCGAACGCTGGTGACCACGCACTCGCTAAGGGGAGCGCTCCCGACGCGGTCGAGCTTGACGTCGAACCCCTGCGCTTCGAGCTGGCCGATCGTGACGATCGCCGAGTCCGCCGCAGTGGCTGGAATGGCAGGCAGGACGAGCACCGCGAGGGCTGCCGCGGCCGCGACTGGGATTGACAATGCGGTACGCATGACCGCTCCTCTCGTTCATGTCACTTCGGAGACGTTCCGATGGTGTTTTCGTGACTGATCGATCGTGCGGCGCAGCGACACGTCATTGCATGGAGGTTGGGTGGAGATCAGCCGGAGATCGTGGGAGCCCCCGGTGTCCTGCCCGGCGTCAGTTCGGTTGGCAGGTGGAGCCGGCGACACGCCGTCGGCGGCCCGTCGCCAAACCCGATGAATCCGCAGCGGTGTGGGGGAACCCGCCCGCGTCATCGACCACACCGGCATCCTCTCACCAATCCCTCTGCTGGCCTCCTCGGCAGGGGGCGACCTGCGTGCTGGGCCTGCTCGCCGCCCCTTCTCGGCCGGGCGAGTCGTAATCGTCGGGCCGGCCGCCCGGCGTGTCTTTCGTGGGTGGACGTCGACGATCCATGGCTCGAACGCGGTCGCCGCGCCGGGGAACTCCACCAATGCCGTTGTCTCCGTCGACTATTGAGCCGACGCTGCCCGCGGCGCCCGCGGTGCGCCGAGGCCGGGCAGTGTCGCACCGAGCCTGCCCGGCCCGTGCTCACGAAACGCATAGCGTGCAAACCGTCACCGCGTCGTGCCCAAAATGTTACGGAAGTAGAGCAGTGTTCCAGAAGTTACAGCAGTGATTGCGTTTCGTGATCCAACAGGAAGCAGAACCCATGACGGTCATCTCGGGCCTATTCGACTTTTCGGCGAAGGCTTCAACTGCACTGGCCATCTCCGTCGGCATCGTCGCGGCCGCCACCGCGGCCCCCGCAACGGCGCATGCAGACGCATCCAGCGACAGCTTCTTGTCGGCGCTGACCAACTCAGGTGTGTCAGTTGCAGATCCGAACATGGCCGTGACCATGGCGCAGTCCATCTGCCCCCTGCTCGCGAAGCCGGGCGGAAACTTCGCCTCCGTCGCATCCCAGATGGGCGGCACCAACGGCGTGTCACCCGGCATGGCCAACCTGTTCACCAGCATTGCGATCTCGATGTACTGCCCGTCCATGATGGCCTCGCTCGCCAACGGCAACTGGCTCGGCCAGGGAGCTCAGATGGGCCTTCCTGGCCTCTCGGGCCTTTCCGGCCTCGGCATTCCTGGGGTCTGAGCCACGACGGTCGTCACACTGCGCCGTAGCTCGCGCGCAACGCCTCGACGGCGGCGTCGATACTCGGAATCGTCTCAGGTCCGTAGCGGGTGACGATCTGCTCCAGTGCGCGGGTGAGGTGCGGTCCCACGACGCCGACCGCAAGCGTCTCCTCGGCGATGACGACACCACTGACGACGTGGGCGGCGTGCAGGCGGCCGTCACGGGCGACCTCATAGCGCCAGTCACCGATCTGAATGCGCTCGGGCTCCGACCGGAAGAGCCCACGTCGCGCAGGCGCGTGGATCACCCCGGGAAGCCCGGCGAACACGTTGACCACCAACGCAACTCCGCCGGGACCCGATAGTGACGCCGCAACGACGCGGGCCACCTCCTCGGAATCGAAGGTGGCCATCACCCGCTCATCGGCAGGATGAACGACGGTGTGATGGTTTCGCCGCTTCCGGTGCGCCGCACGGCGGTTCCCGACGCGTAGAACTCGACGGTGTGCATGCCCCAGGCATAGTTCGAGATCTCGAACCCGACGCCCACGACACCGTTGGCGCCGTCCCGTTCGGCCTCGGCCTGCATGCGTGACATCGCCAGTTCCCGGGCCTCGTAGTTGCCCTGCGTCCACTGCGGCATCTCGGCGTTGCGGCCGGCCTGCTTGAGGGTTTGCATGAATCCTTGCACGGCGATGTGAAAGACGCAGTTGCCCATCACGAATGCCAACGGGGTGTAGCCCGAGCGCAGCAGGGTCGTCATGTCCTGGCCGGACAGGTGACTGCTGAAGGCCTGTCCACCTGCGCGGCGGAAGGCGCCTGGCTTGGGGGTGTAGCGCACGGCGGTGCCGACGGCGATGAACTCGAGGTGCTCGCCGGTCTCGCCCTGGGCTCGCCACTCCAGTCGCACGCCGACCACGCCGTCGGCCTGCAGCGCGTCGGCTTCGGCCTGCATGCGTGCCATGGCATTCCAGCGTGCCCGGTAGGTCGCCTCGGTGAGAACCGGCAACTCCGACTGCTGCTTGATTCCGGTGAACTGGTAGCCCACGTGATAGACGGACACGCCCATGACGAGGTCGATCGGCTCGAAGCCGGCGCCGTGCAGCAGCGCGAACTCGTTGATCGAGAGGTCGGAGGTAAAGAGCTCGTCGGCGTGCGAGAGCCGTTCTCCGGCCACCGGGTCGAGCGGGTTCGGTTGCATCGACTCCCACCTTCCTCTGGGTGGGCACAGGCTAGTGCGCGATGCTGTGAACCAGGTGGGAGTTTGGACCGCCCGACTAACTGAAGTGCGTGCTCGGCCGCGGCAGGCTGGCGCCGTCGACCACGATGTCGAGCTTCTCGTTGTAGAACGCGACCAACCCGGCGATGGGTGCCACCGACGGCAGGGGGTACTCATACGTCCACGCTAGGTCGGCGTGGACGGCATCCCCCGCCTGCACCGACCAGTACCCGCTGGTCGTGCCCTTGTACGGGCACAGCGTCTGGGTGTCGCTGGGTATGAGGTGTTCGAATGCGACGTCGGTTCGGTCTATGTAATACCTTGTCGGCAAACCGGTTTCGAAGACGAGGACCGGACTGTGGGTGTCGGCGAGGGCGACTCCGTCGAGTTCCACCCTGACATGGCGGTGTGAGCGAAGGGCGTCGACGCGGGAATAGGGGTTGCGTGGGTGACCGACGATCAGCTCGTCCTCCTCGAACCACTGCACGCCGTCCCACTCGAACCGCACGAACCCGGTGACGGGCCCGTCGCCGTCAGTGTCGAAGATCCGAACCCCCGGCTTGCCCGTGCTTCCCGTGATGGAGAACAGCCGCGAAGGCCCGAATTGCACTCGCTGCGAGTGGTTTTCGTCAGTCAGTGCCGCGATGTTCACGTCACCGACGGGGATGTAGTACTGCGGGTAGTACGGCACCTCCCAGACGTAGCGCGCAGCGATCGTGTCGAAGATCAATTCGCCTCCGGCGTACCCGCGCACGCGTCGCGGTGCGGGTTCGACCCGCCCGCGCACGGCAGCCATCTGCGGATAGTCCGGATTCGTCTCTGGTGTCATGCCTCCACCATAGGATTGCGGCCACCCCCCGCACGCTCTTCTGGCCAGCAGGAGTAAACCGATGAACCTCGAGAACGACACCGCATTGATCACCGGTTCCAGCGGCGGGATCGGAGAGGAGTTCGCGCTTCAGCTCGCCACGCGCCAGGTCAACCAGGTCCTCGTCGCGCGGCGGGCCGACAAGCTGGCCGAACTTCGAAACAGACTCCTGGCGCTGCACCCCGGACTCGAGGTCGACGTCATCGCCGCCGACCTCTCCCGTCCCGGGTCGGCCGCCGAGCTCGCCTCGAAGGTGAGTGATCTCGGGCGTCGGATCGACATCCTCGTCAACAACGCCGGAGTGGGTCTGCACGGAGACTTCGTCGGCCAGGAGGCGTCGGCGAACGCCGCCCAGATCCAGTTGAACTGCGGGACGTTGGTCGAACTGACCGCGCTTTTTCTGCCGGCGATGACGCAGGCAGGACACGGTCTCGTCCTCAACGTCGCGTCCACGGCGGCGTTTCAGCCCACTCCTGGCATGGCCGTATACGGAGCGACCAAGGCCTTCGTCCTGTCCTTCACCGAGGCACTGTGGCAGGAGACGACGGGAACCGGCGTCCGCGTGCTCGCACTGTGCCCCGGCGCCACCGAGACCGAGTTCTTCGCCCGCACCGGTGAGGAATTCCTGACCAGCGGTCGGCAGACGTCGAAACAGGTCGTCGACACGGCGATGAGCGCGATCGACAAGACGACGCCGACCGTCATCTCGGGTTGGCGCAACGCCCTACTCGCCAATGGTTACCGGTTCACACCGCGACGCGTGATGCTTCAGGTTTCCCAACGGATGATGAAGGCCAACTGATCGGTCGGACGCGACGGCCATCTCAATGACCCGCATGGTGTGCGGACGCGACCTCGACGAAGGACCGAATCAGCGGGGTCGGAGCGGTTCCGCGCCACGCGACGACGAGCTGGCTCGGGTCCCGGTCGGTCACCGGGACGATTACCAGACCGCGGGGCAGCGCCTGGTTCACCGGCGCCAGCGCCGACGTGTCGTTCCACAACACCGACTGAAGGCATTCCTGGATGGTCTTCATGACGGGGAGGTCGTCGTCTGGACGCAGTCGTGCGCCGGTCCAGTAGGCCCGCCAGAGGGGATCGGTCCCCTCGGGAAGCTGCACCCATCGGCGGTCCGCCAGCTCCGCGAGCGCCACGTGTCGGCGACCGGCGAGGGGATCGTCGTCGTGCATCACCACACCAATGCGATCTGAACCGAGGACGTACGTCGAGAGTCCCGTGCCGTCGAAGGGAGTTCGGGTGAGCGCGACGTCGACCAGCCCGGTACGCAGTCCCGCGGTGGGGTCACTGAGGTCGGACTCGTTGATGACGACGTCGACGTGTGGTTGCCGACGACGGAACGCGGCGACCAGCCCGGCACCAACCTGTTCGGCGGTATCGGCAAGCGTGCCAACGGTGATGACGGCAGTACCCGACGCGCCCGCGACGAAGTATCGCAGCAGTCGCAGGTCCACGAACCGAGGATACCCATCCGGTATCGACGCAGCGAAAGAGGTCTTGGACATCGCGCGCATCCGGCGACGACCATCGATTTCATGCTGAACATCGCGTGCTTCCAATACGACACGACCCGAGCGCTGTTCGACGGCAGCGTCACCGTCGACGGCGTCGCTACGACGATGCACACCGCGGCGACCCTGCCCGAGATCTTCGAACGGATGATGCGGGGACGCGAGTTCGACGTCTCGGAATTGGGCATGACCTTCTACCTGAGGATGCTCGACAGCGGCGACGACTCCTTCGTCGCCCTGCCCGTGTTCCCGAACCGCGTGTTCCGGCATTCGTGCGTCTTCGTCAACGCCGCCAGCGGCATCGGCGACCCCGCCGACCTGGTCGGCAAGACCATCGGTGAATTCGGCACGTACGGCCAGGATTCCGGAGTGTGGGCCAAGGGAATCCTGATGGACGAGTACGGGTTCCGGCCCGAGCGGAATCGATGGGTCATCGGCGGCCTCGAGCCACCCATGCCACCCTTCGGCTTCATCCCGCACCCGCACCCGGCAGGCCTCGACGTGACGGTGGCACCGGAGGGAAGGGCCCTCAGTCAGATGCTCGAGGCAGGCGAGATCGACGCACTCTTCACGGCCAACGTCCCGCAGCCCGTTCTCGACGGGTCCCCACACGTGAAGCGGCTGTTCGGTGAATTCGAGCCCATCGAGCGCGACTACTTCCACAGGACGGGGGTCTTTCCGATGATGCACACGGTCGTCGTCAAGCGCGAGCTGCTCGACGCCGATCCGGCCATCGCCCGCCGCATCTACCGTGCCTTCCTGAGTGCGAAGGACGTTGCCGCCGAACGATATCGGCAGGGACGGCGGCTCTACGAGGTGCACAACATGGTCCCGTGGATGAACGCCCTCTTCGAGCAGAACCGTGCGTTGTTCGCCGATGACTGGTTTCCCTACGGAATGTCGGCGAACCGCACGGCGATCGACGCCTACCTCCGCTATCACCACGAGCAGGGCCTGTCGCCACGACGCTGGACGGCCGACCAGGTCTTCGCCACCGAACTGCTCGACTCGTGACCCTGAAAGTCGTTGGGCTGGAGGTACCGCGCTGTCGCGGTACCTCGAAGACTCGAATCGCAGCGAGGTCGATCAGGGGTGGTCGGGTCGGGCAACTGGGAACGTCTTCGAGCTGAAATCCGCAGGTAGTCGTGCAGAGACGACGTCGATATCGCACCACGTGTGCGAGCATCGGCGGATGAGCTCGCAAGACGACCCCGAGGCGCGCATCCGGGAACTCGAACGCTCCCTCAGCGACCGGACATCCGAACTGACGCAGAGCTCGTCCGAAACGGGGGCGGGACAGTCCGGCGGCCGCTACGTCAACGCGCCACCCCCGCCGTACACCGCCCCACGACCGCCGTACACCGCCCCGCCGTCCTCTTACGGCGTGCCGTTCCCGCCCGGGCAGGTAGCGTCATCCGGCGGAACCGGTCGCGGGTGGCTGGTGTTCGCGGTGCTGGGCGCGATGATGGTGGCGATCATGGCAGGCGTCGTCATCTTCGTCTCGAACGTGTTCTCGAGCGTCAACTCGGTCATCGACACCTTCGACGGCAGCCCGACCGCGTCCGGAGGGGGCGGGCCCTTCGGCGGGCCGTCCGGCGGCGCCAACCGACCCCCGGCGCCCACTGCCGCCTCGACGGTGGAGGTCGCTCCACCCGGTGGCGACATCAGCGTTGCGGGAGTGGGGGGCGACAAGACCATCGCCTGCAACGACACCGTCGTCAACATCAGCGGCGTGAGCAATACGATCGTGCTCACCGGACAGTGCCGAAGCGTCACGGTGTCCGGCGTTCAGAACACCGTCACCATCGACGCCGCGGCCACCATCAGTGCCTCCGGCTTCGAGAACCGGGTCACGTTCCTGACCGGCACGCCCGAAATCCAGAGTTCCGGCGCCTCGAACGTCGTTGAGCGAGGGTGACTGCGTCCTCGGGATTGATGGGAAGCCTCACGGAAAGCTAACGGCCACACTGAATTCCAGTGGCCGGCCCGCCGACCTCGGGGATGAATCATCGACGGACCGAGCCGCTCCTTACAACGCCGACGGGCACCGAAAAATTCTCTGCTGACGGGACGGGTGCGGGCGACTGCCGCCGCTGTAGGTTCGGTGGGCGCCGACGACGGTGCTCAGGCGGTCGGCGGTAATGGCCTCCGCGGCCCACTCCTGGGGATGCGCCACGGCGAACGCGGGGTGAACGCCATGGGTACGGCGAACGGAAGCCATCGAATGTCGTAGTGTTCATCACGCCACACCGGTCTCAATTGCCACACGCGTCAGATTCGCGCCGCCTTGGCCGGAAATTTGCTGTCGTGTCGCCATGTGATCTACCGCTCACTTTCAAGGCCAAAGGTAAGAGTTCACTACCTGAAGCACTTCCGACGAGTGTTCACGCGAGATTGCCAACGCGGATGAAAGCACAGGCAGAGGATATTATTGGCATTGCCAAACAAACATAACGATGTCATAACGGAGAGTTTCCTAAGCAAGACCTGAGAGGTTGGCGGGACCTTTGCGGGGTGCACCTCCGCGGCATTCTGGAACGCGATCATTCGTCGCTACACTCGATTCAGACCACGCCCCCGCTGGGGCGTCGAACAGATCGAATCTATTGCCGGCCCGAGTGATGCTGGCGGAGGTGCCGAGGAACATGGCTAACGCTTTTGCGCGCTCGAACAACGTCACGGTAGGCAATCGGGACGTCGCCCTGCTGCATACGATCAGGGTAGGGCGTGGCCCGATCTCCGACATCGACGTCGACGCCTACACCGTCGTGGTGACCAATTTCGGCGACAACTCGATCGCCGTTCTCGACCCCGACACGCTCGTCCTCCACGGCGGCGTCTTTGCCGGCCAGCCCACGACCGTCGCGGTGGCGGACGACCGCGCCTTCGTCGCCGTTTCCTCTGCCGGGTACGACGCGATCGCCGTGATCGACACCAACAACGGCGACGTCATCAGGGAGTACCCCCTCGCCTTCAACGTGACGGTCGTCGTCGCCAGCTCGGACGGCAAGCGCATCTACGCGGGTCGTGCGGGCGATGACGGCGTCGACGTCGTCGTCATCGACGTCACCGCTGAGCGCGTCGGCACGATCTACATCGCCAAGGGCGCTGACGCCACCATTGATGCGCTCCGTCTCGACGCGTCCGGCCGCCGACTCTTCGTGGCCGTGTCCGACGCCCGCAGCAGTCGGTTGCTGACGGTGGACGTCGAATCTTCGCGTGTCCGGCGCACTTTGGAGATCGGCGCCGCGATCCGGGGGCTCGAAATCGGCGTGGACGGCTCCGCTTACGTGTTGACCTCGGACATCGCCGACGGTGGCGTGCTGTACTTCGTCGACCTCGTCAACAACAAGATCACCGGAACGGTGAGGGTCGCCGAGGCTCCCACCCAGTTGGCGCTCAGCGTCGACGGCACCCGTGCATACGTGGTCGACTACGGCCACGTTGCCATCGTCGACACCGATGGCCGGTCAATCGTCAGCACCGTCTCGGTGGGCGCACGGCCGTCTGCGATCGCCGTGAGCGTCGATCGGCTGTACATCGCCGACTACGACGGTGGCGTCAGCGCCTACGCGGTGGAGACGCCGACGCCGATGCTGTACTCGCAGTTCGTGGCCGCGCCCTCACTCGTCGCGCCTGCGATCCGCGAGCTCGCGCCTGCCGGCGTCTGAGGCCGCTCCGGAAGACCGGAGCCCTTGATCGACTTCGCGACGTTCAGCGCCACTGGTAGCGGGTCTTCGGTCGACCCGCCCCGCCGTAGTCGGTATTCCTGGTCACGGTGCCGTCGTCGGCGAGCCGTTCCAGGTATCGCCACGCGGTAACTCGCGATACGCCAACCCGTTTCGCAACCTCGTCGGCCGTCAAGCCATTGGCGTTGTCGCGGACGGCACGCGCGATGTCGTCGTTCGTCTGTGGGGCGACGCCCTTCGGCGCAACGGATCTGTCTCCTGCGACCCTCAGCTCCGACAGTGCCCGGTCCACCTCCTCCTGGCTGGCGGCGTCGACACCGGCGGGCAGTGCCGAGCGGTAGCGCCGGTAACGCTCGAGCCGGTCCCGAAACGCGGCGAAGGTGAACGGTTTCAGCAGATAGGCGAGCGCACCGTGGGCGACCGCGGCGCGCACCATCTCCAGATCGCGCTCGGACGTGATGGCGATGATGTCCGGCGCCGGCCGCAGCCCGGCGAGTGCCGAGGCCAGACTGATGCCACTGGCGTCGGGCAGCCCCAGGTCCAGCAGCACCAGATCGATGGGTGTCTCGGTCGCGGCCGCCGCCGCCGCCGTCTGCATGGCCTCTCGCGCGGTATGAACCACGCCGACCGCCGAGAAGTCTTCCAGCCGAGCCAGATACGTTCGATGCGCCTCCGCAATGAGGGGATCATCCTCGACAATGAGCACGGAGATCATGACGGCACCGTCACCGTGACGACGGATCCGTAGGTCACGTCAGCGGTCAACTTCCCGTCGTGGCGCCGCACCACCTGCGCGACCAGTGCCAGACCCAGGCCATGCTGTTCTGGCTCGATCCCGGTCTTGGTCGAGTAGCCGCGCTGCATGGCCCGTTCGAAGGACTCGGCGTCCATTCCCGCACCGCTGTCGGCCACCCGCACGAGCAGCTCGTGCTCGTGCAGTGCGACCGTGACCTCCACCCACGGGTCCGTGCGGTCGCACGCATCCATCGCATTGTCGATCAGGTTGCCCAGCACGGTGACCATCTCCTGCGACGACAGTGGCACGTCGTCCCCGTCCGACGGCAGGTGGGTGTCCTCGGTGATCGTCAGCGGGATGCCCCGCTCGTCGGCCTGGGCCGACTTGCCCAGCAGCAGCGCCACCAGGGCGGGTTCACCGACGTCGTGCGACAGGCGGTCGACCAGCCGCTGGGAGAGGGCCAGCTCGTCGGTCGCGAACCTGACGGCCTCCTCCGGTCGGCCCATCTCGACCATGGTGATCACGGTGTGCAGCTTGTTGGCCGCCTCGTGTGCCTGCGCGCGCAGCGAGTCGGTCAGGATCTGCAGCGAGCTCAATTCCCCCAGCGCGCCCTGCAATTCGGTGCGGTCGCGCACGGTGACCACTTCCGAATGTGCCGAATCCGCGACGTGTGAACGGTTGACCACCAGTACCCGTTGGTCGGTGACGTGCACCTCGTCGCGTGCGCCCGGGGCGTAGGCGCGAAGGAACTCGGGCAGGTCCGTCGGCACCACCGGGCCTGCGGGGAGCCCGAGCAGACGGCGCGCCTCGTCGTTGATCAACACCACCCTGTCACGGTCGAGCACGACGAGCCCCTCGGACACCGAATGCAGGATGGCGTCGTGGTGTTCGTACATGACCCGCAGTTCATCGGGCCGAAGTCCGTGCGTCTGACGCAGCAGTCGACGCCGGATGGCCCACACTCCGACGAGCGAAAGTGCTAGGGCTCCAAGGCCGACGGCGGCGATCATCGGCCACTGGTCACGCCAGCGCTGCGCCAGCGTCTGCTGCGTGATGCCCGCGGAGACCAGTCCAACGACGGAACCGGATGAGTCGCGCACCGGCGCGATCGCACGGATGGACGGACCCAGTGTCCCCGTGTACACCTCGGTGAACGTCTCGCCGCGCAGGGCGGGTTCGATGGTCCCGAGATAGTGCCCGCCGATCTGGCTCGGATCGGTGTGGGTGAAACGTGTTCCGTCGGGCGCCATGATCGTGATGAACGCGATGTCGGTGTTGGTGCGCACCGCCTCGGTGACCGGTTGCAGAATCCCGGTCGCCCTTCCGGATTCGATCGCCTGTGCGGTCGAGGGGGAGTCGGCCAGTGCCGTCGCGATGCTCACCACCTGCTGGCGGGCGGCGGAGTCGCCGTCCTGGCGTGCGTCGAGCAGCGCCAACGCGCTGCCGACGAGCACCACCACGGCGATCACCGCAATCTGGAGCGCGATCGCCTGTCCGGCCAACGAGCGTGGCCACCACCTGCGCATCGGACCTCCGGAACATCGGGACGTGAACGTAATGAACTAAAGGGTGACCTGGGTCACTTATGAGAAGACCATCCTTGCAGACCACATTCGTCGCTCGACAGTACGTTCAAGGAGATTCGGCCATGACAGAGCAGCTGGACACGTCCTCCCCGCCCAAGAAGCGGGACCGCACCCATTGGCTCTACATTGCGGTCATCGTCGCCGTCGTCGCAGGCGTCGCGGTAGGCCTGATCGCCCCCGACGTCGGCAAGAGCGTCGGCGTGCTTGGCACGATGTTCGTCAGCCTCATCAAGATGATGATCGTTCCCGTCATCTTCTGCACGATCGTGCTCGGCATCGGAAAGGTTCGCGCCGCGGCGACGGTCGGAAAGGTCGGCGGGCTCGCGTTCGTCTACTTCCTGGCGATGTCGACCGTCGCGCTCGCGATCGGTCTCGTCGTCGGAAACCTGCTCAGCCCGGGCACCGGCCTCAACCTCTCCGCGACGTCGGACAAGGGGAGCCAGCTGGCCGAAACCGCCCACGAGGCCGGCGGTCTGATGGAGTTCATCCAGCACATCATTCCGACCTCGCTGTTGTCGTCGCTGACCGAGGGCAATGTGCTGCAGGCCCTGTTCATCGCCCTCCTCGTCGGGTTCGCACTGCAGGGCATGGGCACTGCGGGTGAAGGCATTCTGCGTGGGATCGAGGCGGTGCAGAAGCTGGTGTTCAAGGTGCTCGCCATGATTCTGTGGCTGGCCCCGATCGGCGCCTTCGGAGCGATCGCGAACGTCGTCGGTCAGACCGGCTGGAGCGCCGTCACGCAGCTGCTGACGCTGATGCTCGGTTTCTACCTCACCTGCATCGTCTTCGTGTTCGGCGTGCTTGGCGTGCTGCTGCGTGCGGTGGCGGGGGTGTCGATCTTCCGGCTGGTCCGGTACCTGGCCCGCGAGTACCTGCTGATCTTCGCGACCTCGTCCTCCGAATCGGCCCTGCCCCGCCTTATCGCGAAGATGGAGCATCTGGGCGTCGAGAAGACGACGGTTGGCGTGGTCGTCCCGACCGGCTACTCGTTCAACTTGGACGGCACGGCGATCTACCTGACCATGGCTTCGCTGTTCGTCGCCGACGCCATGGGCAAGCCGCTGGCCATCGGCGAACAGATCTCGCTGCTGGTGTTCATGATCGTCGCGTCGAAGGGTGCGGCCGGAGTCAGCGGCGCCGGCCTGGCCACGCTTGCCGGCGGCCTGCAGAGCCACCGTCCCGACCTGCTCGACGGTGTCGGCCTGATCGTGGGCATCGACCGGTTCATGTCCGAAGCGCGGGCGGTCACCAACTTCTCGGGCAACGCGGTAGCCACGATGCTGGTCGGCACGTGGACCAAGACGATCAACCGGGCCAAGGTCGACGCGGTGCTCAGCGGTGACGACCCGTTCAACGAGTCGACGATGGTGGACGATCACGAGTCTCGCGCCGAAGATCCGACGCAGGTGAAGGTCCCTGCGTCGGCGTAGGGCGCGCAAATGAAGGACCCGGTCGGATCGCTCCGGCCGGGTCCTTCTACGTGCGCAACGGCTCAGCGAAGCCTGGTCGGCGTCAGCAGACCAGTGAGACCGAGATCGTCTGGCTGGTCACCTGCGGCACCAGGAAACTGCGGTCGCCGTTGCGGCCGGGGCCGACGTAGGGCACCAGTTGCGAGACGGTCTGCGGGTTGCGGACGCTGGTGACCGTGCACTTGTCGATCGGCGCGGTACCGATCTTGTCGATGTTCACCGTGTAACCCTGGGACTGAAGCCGGCTGATCGTCTCCTGGGCCGTCTCTGCGCTCGCCAATCCCGCCGGCGCCAGTGCGGCTCCGCATACCCCGATGGTCACCGCGGCGACCGCCCACTTCGTGCGCATGAGGCGCCTTCCTGTCATGTTCATGGCAATCATCCACCATGGACAGCTCCAGTGGAACTCGATTGCTTCCCGACGAGCGCTTGCGCGAGGAGCATCGTCAGCGCGAGCAGTCCAGCGACACCGAGATCGAGCGGCTGACGACGACCTCGATGATGCGGTACTTGCGGTTGCCGTTCGCGTCTCGCTTGCCGTAGTAGTCGCGGATGTTGCGGGTCTGAGTCTGCGGGTTGCGGACGCTGGTGACGACACAGTCGTCGATTCGCGCGCTACCCACCCGGTCGACGTTCACGATGAAGCCCTCGGACTCGAGCTGGGCGATCGTCGCCTGCGCGGTCTGTTCCGCATGGGCCACGCCGGAGGAAACGGCCAGCGAAACGCACACTGCTGCGGCAGGAGTGACGAAAGTGGCGAGAATGGAGGATGGACGCATGGGCGCCCCCTATCTTCGGAGGGATCCTTCATCCGTTCATCGCCGCAGGCGGCGGATTCGTTGCACGGTCGCCGAACGGCTCTCGTCGAACCGCCAATTTCGGCCGTCGCCGCCACTAGCATCGCGGCCAACCCAGGGAAGGATCGTCACATGCAGAGCACGATGCAGGACGTCCCGCTGACCATCACGACGATCATGCGCTACGCCTGCGAGGTGAACGGCGATCGCACGGTCACCACTGCGATGGGCGACGGCCGCTACCGCACCTGCACCTACCGGGAACTCGGCGAACAGATCGGCAGGCTGGCCAACGCGCTTCGCCAACTCGGCATCGACGGTGACGACCGGGTCGCCACGTTCATGTGGAACAACGCCGAGCACGTCGCGGCGTATCTGGCGGTGCCGTCGATGGGTGCGGTGCTACACACTCTCAACATCCGGCTGTCGCCGGAACAGATTGCCTACATCGTCAACGAAGCCGAGGACGAGGTGATCATCGCCGACCTGTCGCTGACGGCCCAACTGGTCCCGGTGCTGCCGCTGCTAAACACCGTGCACACCGTGATCGTGGTCGGCGACGGCGATCTCGCGCCGCTGATCGAGTCGGGCAAGACCGTGCTTCGCTACGACGAGACGCTGGCCGCCCAGTCGCCCGAGTTCGACTGGCCCGTCGTCGAGGAAACCTCGGCCGCTGCCATGTGCTACACCAGCGGTACCACCGGTAACCCGAAAGGCGTTGTCTACAGCCATCGTTCGAGCTATCTGCACGCCATGAGCACGTGTACGGCCAATACTCTCGGCATCGGCGCCGAAGACTCGGTGCTGCCGATCGTGCCGATGTTCCACGCCAACGCCTGGGGATTGCCCTACGCCGCGCTGATGGCGGGCGCCGACCTGGTGCTGACCGATCGGTTCCTCGACGCGAAGTCGATCATCGACGTCGTCGAGACCGCCAGGCCCACCATCGCGGGTGCGGTGCCGACCATCTGGAACGACGTGATGCACTGCCTGGAATCCTCACCAGGACGCGACGTCTCGTCGCTGCGACTGGTGTCGTGCGGTGGATCGGCGGTGCCGGTCTCGCTAATGAAGGCCTACGAGGAGGAGTTCGGCGTCCAGATTCGCCAACTGTGGGGGATGACCGAAACCTCGCCGGTGGCGACGATGGCCTGGCCGCCACCTGGCGCGTCGGAGGAGGAACACTGGGCGTTGCGCGCCACGCAGGGCAGGCCCATGTGCGGTGTCGAGGTCCGCATCGTCGACGACGCGGGCGACCCGCTACCAAACGACGGCAAGGCGGTCGGCGAGCTCGAGGTCCGTGGCCCCTGGATCACCGGTTCGTACTACCGCAACCGCGACGACTCCAAGTTCGCGGGCGGCTGGCTGCGCACCGGAGACGTGGGGCGCATCGACCCACTGAGCTACGTGACCCTCACCGACCGCGCAAAGGACGTCATCAAGTCCGGCGGCGAGTGGATCTCGTCGGTCGACCTGGAGAACCACCTCATCGCCCATCCCGCGGTGTTGGAGGCCGCGGTCGTCGGCGTGCCCGACGAGCGCTGGCAGGAGCGGCCGTTGGCGGCCGTCGTACTCAACGACGGCGCCGAGGCCACCCCGGCGGAGTTGCGGGAGTTCTTGGCGGACAAGGTTGTTCGCTGGTGGCTGCCCGAACGCTGGACGTTCGTCGACGAGGTGCCGCGCACCAGCGTCGGCAAATATGACAAGAAGACCATCCGCGCCAGGCACGCCGACGGTGTCTATGAGGTGATCGAGTACCGCGACTAGCGTCCTCGCCCTTTCTCGCCGAAATAGCAATCCCTGTCGTTAAAGCGGTCGCTTAGTGGTCGCGAACATAATTACAGTGACGTAATTTGGTCCCACACTTCCATACGGTTCCGTGAGATGGTTCCCTTGACGAAGGGAGCAGCATGCCACGAAACAGCCCATATAACATCGCCCTGGCCGAAGCCGAGCGCGGAGAACTCGAAGCTCGCGCGCGTCGATATACGTCATCGTATTCGGAAGTCGTGCGGGCCCGGATCGTGCTCTACGCCGCCGAAGGCCTG
>NZ_JAVROT010000328.1:0-20378 GCF_032162605.1 Mycobacterium sp.
GGGGGAATTCGGCCCGGGGGCGAGCGAAGCGACGGGGGAATTCGGCCCGGGGGCGAGCGAAGCGACGGGGGAATTCAAGGGCGTCGAGCGCGCCGACATGGGCATCACGGGCTGGGTCACGCTCACCATCGCCCAGGCGGGCAACGACGAACAGCGCGACCGCTGGGTCGAACCGGTACTCCGCGGCGAAGTGATGTGGTGCCAGCTGTTCTCGGAACCCGGCGCGGGTTCCGACGCCGCCGCGGTGCGCACGGCCGCCAAGAAGGTCGACGGCGGCTGGCTGGTCACCGGCCAGAAGGTGTGGACCAGCCTGGCGCAGCAATGCCAGTGGGGGTTGGCGACGGTGCGCACCGATCCCGACGCGGCCAAGCACGCGGGCGTCACGATGGTGGCCATCGACATGTTGGCGCCTGGGGTGAAGGTCAATCCGCTGAAGGGCCTCACCGGGCACGCGCACTTCAACGAGGTCTTCTTCGACGACGTGTTCGTCCCCGACTCCGACGTGGTCGGCGAGGTGAACCGCGGCTGGCTGGTGGCCCGCGCGACGCTGGGCAATGAGCGCATCTCAATCGGCGGCGGCTCGTCGGCGCCCACCGGGTTCACCGTCGACGACCTGATCAATCTGCTCGACGGCGCGCCGACCGATACCGCGGCGACCCACGTGCGGCGGGCGGGCGAGGTGATCGCCGAGGCCCACACGCTGCGGCTGCTCAACCTGCGGCGGGTCACGCGCGCCATCTCGGGCGCCGAACCTGGTCCCGAGGGAAACGTGACCAAACTGCTACTAGCCGAACAATCGCAACGGCTGACCGAACTGGGCATGGACCTGTCCGGGACCGCCGCCGTGGTGGGCGGCACGCCGCAGCTCTCGACGGCCTATCTGGGAAACCGCGCGATGACGATCGCGGGCGGGACCTCCGAGATCACCCGCAATACCATCGCCGAGCGCATCCTGGGCCTGCCGCGCGATCCGCTGCTGAAGTAGTGCTACTCCTTCTGATCCTTCCGATCCTTCTGATCCTTCTGACCCGGCGGCGGCCGGTTCGCGATCACGGGGAACTGGCCCGTGTATCCCTCGCGCTCCTGCGCGACGGACAGCACCCGCGACCGGACGGCGAACCAGCCGACGACCAGCGCCGGGACGATGAGCACCAGCGACGCGACGGTCCACGTGCCTATCGGCGGGTCCAGCGCCATCAAGACCAGCACGCCCAAGAGGAACGCCAGCGTCAGGTAGCCGGTGTATGGGGTTCCCCACAGTCGGAAGGACGGCCGCTCCAGGATGCCCTTCCTCGACCACCGGTAGAGCTGGATCTGGCAGATCACGATGGTGCCCCAGGACGCGATGATGCCGAGCGCGGCGACGTTGAGCACGATCTCGAATGCCTGCGCGGGGACGACGCCGTTGAGCAGCACGCCGAAGAGTCCGATCACGGCGGTGAGGCAGATGCCGCCGTAGGGCACGCCGCGTTTGTTCATGAGCGAGGTGAACTTCGGCGCGCTGCCGTTCATCGCCATCGACCGCAGGATCCGGCCGGTCGAGTACAGGCCCGCGTTGAGGCTGGAGAACGCGGCCGTCAGCACGACGATGTTCATGATCGTGCCCGCACCCTCGATACCGATCTTGGAGAAGAAGGTGACGAAGGGGCTCTCCCCGGACTTGTATGCCGTGTACGGGAGCAGAAGCCCGAGCAGGAAGACGGAACCGACGTAGAACAGCGCGATGCGCGCGATGACGGAGTTGATTGCTCGCGGCATGATCTTCTCCGGGTTCGCCGTCTCGCCCGCGGCGGTGCCAACGAGTTCGACTGCGGCATAGGCGAAGACCACGCCGGAGGTGACGATGACCACCGGGAAGAGCCCGGTCGGGAACAGACCGCCGTGGTCGGAGATCACGCTGAAGCCGGTCGACTGACCCTGGATGTCGTAGCGGCCCGCCAGGAAGATCGTTCCCGCGACAAGGAACGTCACCAGCGCGACGACCTTGATCAGCGCGGCCCAGAACTCCAGCTCACCGAACACCTTCACCGAGATCATGTTCATCCCGAGCACGATCGCCAGGGCGATCAGCGCGATGATCCACTGCGGGATGGGGGCGAACGCCTTCCAGAAGTGGAAGTAGGTGGCGATCGCCGTGGAGTCCACGATCGCCGTCATGGCCCAGTTCAGGAAGTACATCCAGCCGGCGACGAAGGCCGCCTTCTCGCCGAGGAACTCGCGGGCGTAGGACACGAAGGAACCCGAGGACGGCCGGTGCAGGACGAGCTCGCCGAGCGCCCGCAGGATCAGGAACACGAAGACGCCGCAGAACGCGTACACCAGGAACAGAGCGGGCCCGGCGCTGGCCAGTCGGCCACCGGCGCCGAGGAACAGTCCGGTGCCGATCGCGCCGCCGATCGCGATCATCTGGAGCTGTCGTGGTTTGAGGCCCTTCTCGTAGCCGGCGTCCTCGGTCGTGAACGCCGAGTTGTCGTACTCCTCCTGCTTGGGCTCGGTCGTCATCGAGTCGCGCCGTCCGACGGCCCTACCACTGGCGGCGGTTTGGACGTGTCGTTGATGTCCCGGAAGGTGAAGGCGAAGCCGAACACGGCGATCACGGCCGCGATCGCGTACCCGACGATCGAATACCAGCCGGCGTGCAGGTAGGCGGTGACGGCGACGATCCCCATCGCCAGGAACACCATGGTCATGCCGATCAGGGGGATCTTGGCCGTCAAGTCGATGCGTGCCATGAAACTCACCTCGCATAGTCGGCGGGCCGGAGTCCGGCCCGAACAGAATGTGAATTCACCGTGAATCAGTAGACACCTCGGCTCCGCGCGACGCGGTGGAATCGGCATGACCAACAGGTAACGACGCGTCCTCAGTCCGTCGGCGGGCAGGTCACGGTCCGCGGGTGCGCGTGGCGTGGTCCCTCGGGCTGTGCCAAGCTCTATGTCCGTGACTAGCACACTCGGCAAGGTCACCGACGCAGAGAGTGGGAGCGTGCCGACATTTCAGCGGGCCGGTAGGCGGTGACGGACCCTCGCACGCCCCCGCCGGCGGGCAAGGGCGCCGCAGACCTCGCGTGCGTGCTGGCGGCGCTGGAGGAAAGATGCTCCAGCGGCGATGGTCCCACCAGGCGTCGGCTGGCCCACGGCCGTCGGCGAGGGGCTCTGACCATGCTGATGATGGTCCTGCTCGTCGCGGGCGTCATCGAGTTGTTCACGTTGACCCCCGAAGTGCGACCCGCGGCCGACGGTGGCAGCCGCGCCAGCGTCGTCTTCAGTAATGCGCAGACCGGCACCTGCCTCAGCTGGCCCCCGGATGCGCCGGACAAACCGTCGTTCGTCCAGTGCCGCTCCGCCCACATGTTCGAGGTCGCGAAACCGGTCGGCATGAACAGCTTCGGAGAGCCGTGCCAGCTCGCCGTGCGCGAGTACCTGGGCACCCACTATGACCCGAGCAGCAAGTTCACGATCAGCGTCCTGTGGGCGGGCGACGCCGACGGCACCAACACCGGCGGTCGAAATTTGTTGTGCGGCCTGCAGCTGCTCGGCCCCGACAGCAAGCCCATCACCTTCAAGGGCCGCATCGTCGACCTCGACCAGTCGAAGGTCTGGCCCGCGGGGACGTGCCTCGGCATCGACTCGTCCAATCGCTCCACGGACATTCCGGTCGACTGCACGGCACCGCACGCGCTCGAGGTCACCGGCGCCGTCAGCCTGGCCGAACGGTTCCCCGGTGCGCTGCCGTCAGACGCCAACCAGCGGGCGTTCATCGGCGAGGCCTGCACCCGGGCGGCCGACGCCTACCTGGCCCCCGCCACGTTGGCCCGATCGGACCTGTCGCTGGGCTACGAGACGCTGTCCCCCGCCAGTTGGTCAGCGGGCAGCAGACAGGTGTCCTGCAGCGTGGGCAGGCCCGCCGAACAGGGCTGGACGGCCAGCACCAACAGCGCCAGGAATCTGTCACCTGCGGACCTGCCCCCGCCGGCAGCGCCGGTACCGAGTCCGCGCGAGGCGCCGCCGCCGCCCGTCTACGAGGAGCCGCTGGTTCCGGTGCCCACCGTGGTGCCCGCCAGCCCAGCGCCACCGGTTGCGCCACCGGTGGTGCCACCAACGACCGAGAGTGCGCCCCCTGCTCCGACGACCACTAGCGCGCCTCCTCCTCCGACGACCACGACGACCACCGCGGCCGGCCCGACGACGTCCGCGGAGCCGCCACCGGCCCTCGGACCCGCGCCAGGCCCCGCGGCCCCGCCGAGCGAGAACAGCGAGCCTCAGCCCGGGATCCTGCAGATCCCCGGCCTCGCGCCGATCACGCTTCCTGGCTACGTACCGCCCGAGCCCGCCGCGCCACAGCCCTAGCGCAGAGCGGCCCGGCCGCGGATGCGGCCCAACCCGACGAGCGCCACCAGGGTGACCAGCAGCAAGATCGTCGTGCAGGCAGCGGCCTGGAACGCCTGCCCACGGTCGGTGAGCGCAAAGATGCTGATGGGCAACGTCTTCCACGTTGCGGGATAGACCATCACCGTGGCGCCGAGCTCACCCATCGACAACGCGACGGCCAGCCCTGCCGCTGCGCCGAGAGCTGGCAGCAGCATCGGGAGGGTGACACGCGCCAGGACCCGAACCGGGCTGGCCCCAAGGGATTCCGCTGCCTGGCGGTAGGCGGGGTCGAGACGGTCCAGCGCTGCGGAGACGGCGCTGAACGAGAAGGCCAGAACGAGCACGGCGTGCGCGAGGATCACGATCCACCGGGTGCCGCCGAGCAGCAGCGGACGGGAGTTGAACGAGATCAGCAGCCCAAGGCCGATCGCCACCGACGGCACCGCGATCGGCAGGTGGAACACGGCATCGGTGACGCGGCTGAGCCAGGGCGGTGACATGCGCGACGCGAGCGCCGCCCAGGCACCGAGCACCAGGGCCAACCCGCCTGCGATGACCGCAGTCTGAAGACTGACTGAGAGGCTGGCCAGGTTCTCCCCCGACAGCGCATCCGCGACGTGGCCGAGGCCGAGGTTCGACGGCAGCGCTCCGGTCCACGAACCGGCCAGACCTGCGAACACCACCGTCGCCAGGGGCGCGACGAATACGACGACGACCACGGCGCCGAATACGCCGAGGATGACGAGCCGACTACGCCTGGTCCACAACAACATCCGCGTCTCCCCTTCCTCGTCGGGCCATCGTGCGGGCGAAGATCAACCGGTAGAGCGTGTAGAGGGTGAGCGAGAGTACGATCTGCACCGTTGCGATCACGGCCGCGCCTGGCAGATCGAAGGTCACGATCCCACGGGTGTAGATCAGCACCGGCAGAGTGGTGACACCCTTCGCGCCGGTGAACAGCACGATCCCGAATTCGTTGAGCGTCAACAGCAGTACCAGGCTGCCCCCGGCCATCAGGGCGGGCCACGCCTCGGGCATCACGACGGCTCGCAACACCCGCACCGGTGAGGCCCCCAGGCTGGCCGCGACGTCCAGTTGCGCCCTCGGCAGCACCGAGAACGACGCCAGCAGCGGCCGGATGACGAACGGCGTGAAGAACGTGATCTCTGCGGCGATCACCCCGGCGGGCGTGTTGAGGAAGTCCAGGGCGGGCGCCGCGGCGCCCGTGACTCCCGCAATCGCGGCGTTGACTGCGCCCGCGGTGCCGTAGAGGAACGTGAAGGCCAGGGTGATGAGAAACGACGGCAGCGCGAGCACCGTGTCGATGACGCGACCGACGAAGTGATTGCCTGGGAACGGCACGAACGCCAGGACGATGGCGAGGAAGGTACCGAGGAGCAGGCATCCCGCGGTCGACGTCGCAGCGATCGCCACGGTGCGCCACAGAGCATCGCCGAAGGCCTCCGACGAGAGCACCGTCGTCCAGGTCGACCAACCACGTTCTTCGCCAACGCCTTTCGTCGACTCCAGGCAGACCCTGAGCAACGGATAGACCGCGAAGAGCAGCACGATGACCAACGGCGGCACCGCCCACCACGCGGCCAGCGACCTCGGCGGGGCCTGCGTCGGCGGCGCGTCCGATTGCGGCTCGAGCAGCGTCGTCACGGCGAGGCCTGCACCAGCACGCCCGCCGGCTCGGGGAAGCGCAGCCCGATCTCGCTGCCGGTGTCGAACTGCGCCGCTCCAGGCACGTCGACGTCGATCAGCTGATCGGGCAGCCCGTGCACCGACACCACCAGTCGGGTGTTGGCACCACGCCACACCGCTGCGTTCACGTTCGCGCGCAGGGCATCCCGGTCACCGAGGCCGACGATCTTCACGGCGTGCGGCCTTATGCACAACAGCGCCTTCGACCCCGGCGCCCAGTCGGTCCGGCCGACTGCCGGCTGCGGCGCCTCGGCGGCGACCGTCTTGTGCGCGAAGGTCACGAGTGCCGACGTGCCGATCACCCGGCCGACCGTGCATGGAATCAGATTCGCACCGCCGAGGAAGGCGGCCGTGAAGCTGCTCGGCGGGCGCTTCCAAAGGTTCTCGGCGGTGTCCAGGTCCATCAGGCGGGCGTCGTTCATGACCACGATCCGGTCCGCGAGGGCCAGGGCTTCGGTCTGGTCGTGCGTCACGTACAGCATCGCGGTGTCGGGCAGCGCTTCCTTGAGTCGCTGCAACTCGGTGAGCATGGACCCCCGCAGCTGCGCGTCCAACGCGGCCAACGGTTCGTCGAGCAGAAGTACCCTCGGCCGGATCGCCAACGCCCTCGCGATGGCGATGCGCTGCTGCTGTCCGCCGGAAAGCTCACGAGGCAAGCGCTTTCCATACGCCGACATGCCGACCATGTCCAGTGCCTCGGCGACCCTGGACCCGACCTCACCGCGCGGAACCCGCTGCGACTTCAGCCCGAAGGCGACGTTGTCGGCCACCCGCATGTGCGGGAACAGCGCATAGGACTGCAGAACCACCCCGATCCCGCGCTTGGCGGGCGGAAGGTCGGTGACGTCGCGACCGGCGAGTCGCACCGCTCCCGTCGTCGGGCGCACGAAGCCTGCGAGCGCGTTGAGCGCGGTGGACTTGCCCGACCCGCTGGGACCGAGCAGGGCGACCGTCTCACCGGGAGAGACGCGAAGATTGAAGTCGATCAGCGCCATCGTCGCCTTCTTGCCGCGACCATAGGCCACGCCGACGCGGTCGAAGGTGATGGCGGGCATGCCGTTTTCGGTGATCGCCACGTCACGACCACCGACCGCAGCCGTCGTTCGATTCAGCCCGGTCTCGGCCATGGTCAGCTACCGGTGACCTTCTGGTACGCGGCGACGTCGGTGTCGAGATCGGTCAGGACGGTGTTCCAGTTTGGCACCCATACGTCGACGCCCGCCAAGACGCCTGCCGGAGTGTTCGGTCCGGCCGCCCCCTCCGCGGACGCCACCAGCGACTCCAATACCGGGATGCCGAGCGCGTCCGGGGCCACGGTCTTCTGCACGTCCTCCGAGATGAGGAACGCCAGCAGTTTCTTGGCGCCATCGGCGTGCTGGGCGCCCTTGGTCACACCCCCGACGTAGGGCAGGGAGACGGTGGTCCTCTTCCCGTCGGCGGATGCGGGGATGAAGACGTCGAACTTCGAACCGTCGTCCTTGATCGAGCCGAGATTCATCTGTACGTCGCCGTTGGCCACCAGGAGTTCGCCGTTGCTCACCTTTGGTTGCAGTTTGCCGGTCGACGAGGACGGCCCGACGTTGTTCGCCTGCAGCTTGCCCAGGTAGTCCAGTGCCGCCGGCTTTCCCATCAGATGCTGCAGGAGGACCAGGACCGCGGTGCCGTCACCGGCCTGCCCCGGCGTCGAGTACTGCAGCTTGCCCTTGTATTCCGGCGCGAGCAGGTCGTTCCAGGTGGCGGGCTTCGGGTTGGCGTCGGGGTTGGCGATGAAGCTCAGTGCGTTGTCCACGATCGGCAGATAGTTTCCACCGGGGCCGACCTGTGCGGCCGGGATGCCGCCGGTGTCGACGCCGCTGGGCTGCAACAGACCAGACTGGTCCGCCTTCTGGATGAACGGCGGCAGGGTCACCAGAAGGTCGGCCTGCGGGTTGGACTGCTCCTTCTCGACGCGCGAAACAACCTCGCCGGAGCCGGCTTCGACGAGGTTGACGTTGATGCCGGTGCTCTTGGTGAACGCGTCGAACTGGGTCTTGTACCAGGTGGCGAGTCCGTCTGCGCTGTACACCGTGACCGTCTCGCCGCTGCCCAAACCCGAGGATCCGGTGCCGCCGCAGGCGGTCAACGTGACGGATAGTGCGACGACCGCGAGGGCCGCCAGGGTCTTGCGGAGTTTCATCGTTCAGTCCTCGTTCGTAGTGAGAATCAGGTCGGCGAAGTCGGAGACCGTCGGCACCACATGCGTGGCGCCTGCCTCCCGCAGCTGCCGCTCGTCGTGGGCACCGTTGAGAGTGCCTGCGGCGATTGCACATCCGGCCCGCAAGGCGCTGTCGACGTCACTGCTGGTATCGCCAAGCGCGGCGACACTGCGCACCGAGTCGGCCTGCAGTCGCATCAGCGCGGTGAGGATCAAGTCCGGGTACGGACGCCCACGCACGCCGTCGCCGGGAGCGAGCACCAGGTCGGCGAGCGACTGCCAGCCCAGCGCCGCGAGCAGCTTCCCCTGCGTGGCGCCACTGAAACCGGTCGTGAGCGCGACCCGGACACCGGCGTCGCGCAGCCGGGCGATGGCGTCGGCCGCGCCGTCGATGGGTCTGGCCCGACCGTTGTCGATCGCCGCCTCGTAGGCGCTCTCGAACGCGGCGTTGGCCCGTTGCGCGAGTTCCTCGGCGCCGAACAGGGTGCGGAAGACGGCGATCTTGGACTGCCCCATGGTGTCGAGGACGTAGCGGCGGGCGCGCTCACGCTCGGCGCCGCCCTCGGGGAGACCAGCGGCGGTCGCGGCCGCCTCGAACGAGCCGACCACCAGCCCGTCGTCGGCGACGGTAGTTCCTGCCATGTCTACCACGACGACTTGAATATGATTGTTGGACAACGATTTACCTCTCATAGAGCGATCAGGTCAGCGGTCTGTTCGGCGATCGCGGGCCCTAGTGTCATGCCGCGCCCACCCGGGCCCGTGACCACCCACACCCCGTCGCCGGCGGCAATGCGGGACACCAACTGGCCGGGATCGACGCACTGGCTGTACACGCCCGCCCACCGACGACGGACAGGGGGCAGCGGTCGGCCGAGGAACTCTTCGACGAGTGCGACGAGGTAGTCGTACGGCGCGTCGTCGACGTCGAAGGCGAAGGGTTCGTCGTAGGAGTGGGTGTCGCCGATGGTCAGCCCGCCGTGCAGGCGCTGGACACAGAGCAGCTGCATCCGCTCGGCGGCGGCCACCGGATCCTGAGGTTCGTTGGCCCGCAACTCATCCAGCGCACTGCCCGCAAACCCCGGGTAGTAGCGAAAGCTGTCGCCATCGGCGATCGCGGTGGTGAGCGCCTCGTCGAGCGGGTCCGTCTGCATCATCTGCAGCCGAACGCGCCGCACCGGCAGGTCGCCCGCGACCTCCCGGGTCAGCCCGCCGTGGGCCGCACCGGGGCAGATCAGCACGAGGTCGGCCTCGTATCTCCTGCCGCGGTCGTCGCGCACCACGGTGCCTTCGACGGACCTGGCCTCGGTGCCCGGCACGAACTCGTACCTCCCGGTGGCGTGGAGGTGGGAGCGGATCGCGGGCATTGCCTGGCGGGATTCCACGGCGGCGTCACGCGAACAGTGCAGGCCGGCAAGGAACTTCCCGCGCAGCGCCGGGTTCAGGGCTCGCACCCGGTCCGGTTCGAGCAGTTCGAACCCACGCGCCGCGGCGTCGTCCCGCGCGACGGCCTGTTCCGCGACCTCGATCTCGCGCGGGGTGCGCAGCAGCGTCAGGGAGCCCGCCGGACGAAAGCCGACCCCGGGGATGCGGGCGCCGATCTGCTCCCACAGTTCGCGGGACCGAAGGGTCACGCCGAGTTCGTGCCCGGCCCGGCCGGACACCCACACCAGTCCGAAGTTGCGGACGGTCGCCCCGCGGGCCTCGACTTCGCGTTCGAGTTGGGTGACGTGGTGGCCCCGTTGGACCGCCTCGAGTGCGTGGGTGGTCCCGAGGATCCCGCCGCCGATGATCGTCACACGCATGGTCAGTGACCCTTCAGACTCGGGGATACGATCTGCCGAAGCCCCGGTGTTGTGCACCGGAACAGCGGGTTAACAATTGGTATAGACCAATTAAGGGTAAGCTGCAGCCGATGAATCCGCTCGCTGAAACCGCCGCTCTCCTGACCTCGCTGCGTGACGTGTGGGACGAGGAGGCCGTCGACGAACTCGACCACGCCCTCCAGTCAGCAGCCCGCGCCATCGACGACGGGGCCGATGACGAACTGGCGCTCGCCGCCGCTCTGCACGACCTGGCGCACAGTCCGACGTTCGACGCGTCCGCGGCGGAACGACACGACGAGACGGCCCGGCGGTGGCTGACGCCGCGATTCGGGGAGCGGGTCGGGTGGTTGGCGGGTCAGCACGTCGCCGCCAAGCGATACCTGGTGGCCACCGAGCCGGGATACGGATCGGTTCTCACGTCGACGTCTGAGCTGTCCCTGCGCGCCCAGGGCGGTGCCGAGGTCGACCCGGCCCTCGTCGCGCACCCGTGGTGGCCGGACGCCCTGCGACTGCGGCGCTACGACGACGCCGCCAAGGACCCGGCCGCAAGTCTCAATGGCAGGATTGCGACAATTGAGGACGTGCTGTCCATCGCGAAACAGATTGTGCAGCAAAGGCTGTCGCGATGAGCAAGCCGTACGCCATCCGCACGGCGCTCGACGAGCTACTCGACGGCCTCGTCGAGGGCGACGCGTTCCCGCCGGAGCGGGAACTGGCCCTGCGCTTCGGCGTCGCGCGCGAGACCCTGCGGCAGGCGTTGCACGAACTTTTGGTCGAAGGGCGCATCGAGCGCCGCGGTCGCGGCACCGTGGTGTCGAAACCCAAACTGGTCCAGCCGCTTTCGCTGAAATCCTACACCGAGGGTGCGCTGCGGATGGGCCGCAAGCCGGGCCGGCTCCTGGTGACCTGGGAAGACGTCGCGGCGACCCAGGAGCTGGCGGCGGCTCTGGACGTCACCGACGGCTTGGAAGCCAAGGCCGTCATGCACCTCGAGCGCGTGCTGCTCGCCGACGGACAGCGCATCGGGCTCGAGAGCACCTACCTGCCCCTGCACCGCTTCGGGCAGTTCACCGAGACGTTCGATCCGACGACGTCGCTGTACGCGGCGATCCGGGCGACCGGAGTCCACTTCGGATCGGCAGTCGAGCGGGTCGAGACGGTGCTGGCATCCCCACGGGAGGCGGCGCTGCTCGAGTCGACGACCGCCATGCCGATGCTGCGGCTGAACCGGCAATCGCTGGACACCGAGGGACGACCGATCGAAGTGGTGCGCTCGCTCTACCGCGGCGACCGGGTGGCGTTCGAGGCGATTCTCAACGACCGCGACTGAGCGATCCGCCTACGTGAGGGTGCGCGAACTGCCGCCGCGACCTGCGTGTCGCGGAGCAGACACGCACGCTCGCGCAGAAATGTAGGACTGCTACGCCGAACGCCTCATGGCGGCCGGGGTGCCGTGCGAGGTCGAAGTCGTGCCAGGAGCGTTTCACGCCTTCGACGGCATCGTGCCGAAGGCTGCGGTGTCGCAAGACTTCTCCGCCAGCCAGACCGACTGGTTGCGCCAGGTCTTCACGCAGACGCAATCGGCCGACGCCTGAAGCCGTCGCCGCCGACGGCCACCGACCGCTGCGTCGCGTTCTGCTCGTGCGGCTGCCCGAGTGGAATGCGGCTGGCCACATCGATCCGGTCGTAGACGTCGGCGCCGAGTTCCAGGTCGAGCGCGGCGACGTAGTCGTCGAGTTGCCCGACGGTGCGGGGACCGGTGATCGGCACCACCCCCGTCGGCGATCGCCTCGCGCGTTCGAGCAGCCACGCCACCGCCACCCGCGCGGGTGGCACCCCGAGACCATCGGCGGCCGCGAGCACGGCATCGACCGTCGCCGCCTTCACCGGCTCGTCCTCGGCGTGCACCAACCGGTTCCACTCGCTCAACCGGCCCGCATCGCTGCTGCGGTACTTGCCCGTCAGAAGTCCACCGCCGAGCGGTGACCAGAGCGCCGCCCCGATCCCGAGCGCCTCGGCCATCGGGAGGTTGTCACGGTCGCCGCTGCGCTCGACGAGGCTGTACTCGAATTGGATCGCCGAGATCGGCGCCCACCCGCGCAGCTCGGCCAGGGTGACCCCGCGGGACGTCATCCACGCCGGGAAGTTTGACAGCCCGGCGTAGAGGATCTTGCCCGAGCTCGCGAGATCGTCGAATGCACGCAGGATCTCCTCGATCGGCGTGACGAAGTCCGGGAAGTGCACCCACAGCATGTCCAGGTAGTCGGTGTCCAGACGGCGAAGACTCGCCTCCACCGAGCGGGCCATCGCCCGTCTCCCGTTTCCGGTCCGCAGCACACCGCTACCCGCCGACGTGCCGCCGATGGCGAACTTGGTCGCGACGGTGAACTCGTCACGCCTGCCAGCCAGGACGCGGCCGAGGATCTCCTCCGACTCCCCGACCTGGTACCCCGCGGCCGTGTCGATGAAGGTTCCGCCCGCCTCGGCGAAACGGTCGACCATCGCGCGGGCGGTCTCGGGCTCCGCCCCGTAGCCCCATCGGGTGCCGAAGTTGCCCGCGCCGAGTGCGAGCGCCGAGACGCGCATACCGTTGTTCCGGCCGAAGGTGAAGTGCTCCATGCCGGGTCCAAGACCATCCAGGCTGAGTTTATTTCCAGATACTCAGACCTCCGGCGGAAACTCCACCGGGTAGGGCTCGGCGAAGTCGGCCGAACGGCTCACGGCACGCCACTTCAGGTCGTCGGCGAGCAGACGCTCGTCCTGCCGGATCGACCCCTCGGCGGCGTTGACCCCGAGAGGCAGGTGGTACGGGACGTCCTCGCGCCGCGACATGCGGACCAGGATCTCCGCGGCTCGCGCCGGGTCGCCCGCGGTGATGGCGTCGCTCTGGCGGACCTGGCTCATCGCGCCGACGGTGTCGGCGTAGCCATCGGGGACGTCGGCGACGGCCATCGACGAGCCTGCCCAATCGGTCGCGAATCCGCTGGGTTCCACGACGAGCACCTTCACACCGAACGGAGCCGTCTCCACCTGAAGGACGCGCGAGAAACCGTCGATGGCGAACTTCGCAGCCTGATAGGACGCGACGCCGGCCGAACCGCCGACCCGGCCACCCATCGACGAGAACTGAATGATCAAGCCGCCTCGGGCATTGCTCTTCGTGCGAGCGCTCATCGCACCCTGTTCCCGCAGCACGGGAATCACGGCCTTCGACACGTTGTAGACACCCCAGAAGTTGGTCTCGAACTGTGCCCGGAAGTCCTCGTCGTCGGCCGTCTCGATCGGAGCGACGTTGGCGTACCCGGCGTTGTTGACCACCACGTCGATACGACCGAACCGTTCCCGCGCGGCCTCGATCGCCCCCGCGGCCGCCGACGCGTCGGTGACGTCGAGGGCCAGCGGCAATATTCGGTCGCCGTAGGCCTCGACGAGATCGGCGAGCTGTTCGGGACGACGCGCGGTGGCCGCGACCCCGTCGCCGGCCTCCAGCGCGGCCCGAACCAATGCGCGGCCGAACCCGCGCGACGAACCGGTGATGAACCAAATACGTTGCATGCCGCTTCAAACGCCGAAACTCGGGTCGATATTCACGCCCGCTCGAACACCACGCGCCCTTCGATGACGGTGGCGGCGACCATGTCGGCATCCAACTCGCGCAGCACGTCACCGGGGCCCGCCGCGAGCACGCACAGGTCGGCGGGTTCACCCGGTGTGACCGAGCGTGGCCGGCCGGGGTGCTCGGCGGTTCCCAGGAACATCGCGAGCGCAGTGCTGGCGTCGACGCGTTCCGGCCCGCCGAGGACCGTTCCCGACGAGGTGGTCCGGCTCACCGCGGCGCGCATCGCCGCCCACGGGTCGGAGTCGCCGAACGGAAAGTCGGTCGACATCGCGACGGGAATGCCCGCCGCCAGCAGGGACGCCACCCGCCACAGCTGGTGATGCTCGTCGCGCGGAACGTCGGTGAGGTACTGGTCGCCGCGCTCGGTGACGAAGTTGGGTTGCGTGATCACCACTACGCCGAGATCGGCGAGGTCGCCCAGACAGTCCTCAGGTACGACGGCGGCGTGCTCGATGCGGTCGCCCGGTCGGGGGCCCGCCACCCGCAGGGCGGCGATGGTGACGACGAGCTGCGCCGCGGTGACGCAGTGCACGGCGACGACGGCACCCGAGTCGTGGCGGGCACCGATCCACGCGCTGAGCTCGTCGAGGTCGAGGCCGTCGTCGTGCAGAATTCGCTTGCCTGGCGCCAGGAAGTGGACGTGCTGCGCGAGCTCCCCGCGGCGGCATGACTCGGCGAACTTCACCATGTCGGTGACCCCGAGATCCGGTGTGGCGTCGGTGATTCCGGTGACGCCGTACGACGCGAGCCTGCGTCCGACGTCCGCAAGTCCGGTCTCACGTCGCTGCAACGCGCCCGACCAGCTCGGATCGGCACTGCGCAGGCGACCGTCCGGGTGCCCGGCCAGGCCCACGCGGGTCAAGCCGGCGGAGTTCAGTGTCCACAGGATTCCGCTGCGGTGCTGCACACGAACCGGCACCGGCGGTGACACCTCGTCGAGCAACGCCCGGTCCAGCATGCCCGCCACTGCCTCGTGGTAGCCGACGGCCCGGATCCACCCGTCGTCTCCGACGTCCGCGGTTGCCAGCGCGGCCCGAAGCCCGTTGTGGTCGTTGACTTCCCGGGGTCCCACGCGCACCGAAGCGAGGGCCGCGGCCGCGGAGTGCACGTGGACGTGGTGGTCGTGCAGCCCGGGGATCAGGGTGTACCCGGAGGCGTCCAACACCGACTCTCCGCTGCCCGGTGTCAGACGCGTCGCCACCTCGACGATGCGGTGGCCTGCCCTGACGTCGACCACAGCACCATCGAGCAGTTGCGCATGCTGAATCAGCAAGGGGCGAGTCTCCGTTCGGCGATCAGCCGCTCGACGTGGTCGTTGTCCGCCCCGAGGGCTGCCGCCGGGGTCTGGGGCGTGGGTGGTTCGGGAGGCGCTGGAAGACACTTGCCGTCAGTGGGTCCGACGGCGAGTGACGCATAGGTCGCCGCGACCGCTGCCATCGCGACGTCGATGACCTCGCCGCCCCCGCGGGCCAGGGATTCGGCGACGCAGAGCGCCGCCTGCATCCCGGTGAGCGGATCGGCGATCGCGTCACCGCAGAACACGGGGCCCTCAGCGCTGCGGCCCACCAGTCCACCCGCCACTGCGGCGTCGTCCCCGAACGCCGGCCAGTTCGCCCGCTCGCCGTCGGCACCGTGACCGGAGATCCGCATCCAGACCCGGCCGTCTCGCGCTGCGACGTCACCTGCGCCGAGGCGGCGGTGACGCAACGCGGCGGGCCGCGACGACTCGATGCCGACGTCGGCCGCGGCGAGCAGGTCACCGAGCCGCCGGTTGTCGTCGAAATCAGCTTCGCAGCAGAGCTTCCCACCGTTCATCCAGTCGAAGAAGGCAGGCGTCCCGCCGCGGGTCCCGTCGGGCCTGGCCTTGGACTCGACCTTGACGACGGTGGCCCCCGCCCGGTGGAGCAGCTGCCCGCACAGCGGGCCCGCCCACATCGACGACAGGTCGACGACGAGCAGTTCGGACGGATCGCGTGGCGTCGTGGCCGGACCGGTGCGACGCGCGTCGGGCGCGGCGGCCACGGTCTCGTCCAGAACCGCCGCGGGCAGGCCGAGCAGCCTGGCGCGCGCGGCCACTTCGGCGGCGGTGCGTCTGGAGGCCCAGCGCTCGACCGCGGGCCACGGGTCATCCTCTGGCCCATCGGATTCCACCAGCGCGGGCACCGCATGGACGTCATCGGGCCGCGACAGCGTCAACGCGCACCACCCGTCGCACGCGGCGATGAGGTGGCTCGCACCGCCCGCAGACACCCGGCCACGGCGCGCCAGTCCGAGCAACGCCGCCCGGCCGGACAGGATCTCGGCGGCGTCCACGGCGACACCGAGACGTCGATGGAGCCCGTCGGCCGTCGCCCGGGCGTGGCCCAGAACGGCGGCACGGGAGAAGTCGGCGCGACCAGACGCCCACCCGGTCAGGTCGGCCAGTCCAGAGGCCCCCCAGTCCCGCTGCAGCGCGTCCACTCCGACATCCACCAGCCCATTGTGCCCGCACCTAGAACTGGAGGGCGCTGAACCTCCAGTTCAACACCTGACGGTCGGGATCACCGGCCGCGAACACCAGCGATCGCAGTGCCAGCACCCCACCACGGCCGTCGGGCAACGGCTGCGCCGCCTCGACGTGCAGCTCGCTGAACAGCGTGTCGTCCTCGTGCACGGGTCCGGTGTGGTCGCAGGACTCCCAACCGAGAACGGTGACCAGATTGGGCATCAGCCGCGTCGCCTGCGCAAGAGCCAGCCCGATGGTGTGCCCGCCGTACACCAGCCGGCGACCGCTCACCCTCGAATCATGATGCGTGGCAGCGATGTTGAGGCTCATCCTGGCAAGTTCCGGCGCGCTGCTGACGACGTCGCCGGTGCTCGTCAGCACCGCACCCGCCACGTCGGCGTCGAAGTGCGGCCCTGGTACGCGGGTGCGGAAGGCCTCGGCATCCCAGTCCGCGGTGGGATCGGCGCCCACCGCCAAGTCGGATCCGATGGTCGAGAGGTCGTCTGCGTGTCCGGTGTCCGGCGCGTCCGGACTCAACGGCAACATCGCGCAGCGGTAGAAGTCGAGGACCAGCCGGTCGGCCTGGTCGATGGTCGTCATACGCAGGGCGGCCAAACCGGTGGGCGCACGACCGGGCTTGGCCGAATTCTGCTTCAGGCCAACCACTTCGGTCCTGGTGTAGAGCGTGTCGCCGATGATCGGGAACCGGAAGTACGCCAGGCCGCGGTAGAACAGGTTGGCCTTGACGCGCTGCGTCGCCAGCGTGCTCTGACCGATCGCCACGTCGCTGACCATCGCGGGGTGGGCGAGCGCGGCGGACGCGCCAGTGACCGCCTGGGTCAGCGCGGCGTCCAAGGGCAACCGCATCGAGTCCCCGAGGATCGACTGATGCACCGCGGCCGTGCCGGGGGTCAACGTCATCGACGGCGCCGAGTCGAACACCTGGCCCCGTGTCAGATCATCGAAGAACGGGCCGCCGGATATTTGGCCGTACAAAGTCACAGCTTCACATGCTGGCAGTACCGCGATCGGCGTGTCAATATGGCCGTACATGGAACTGACCGACGAAGAACTCATGCTGGTCGAGACGGTCCGCGCGTTCATCGAGCGGGACGTCAAGCCCACCGTGCGCGAGGTCGAGCACGCCAACTCCTACCCCGAGGCGTGGATCGACCAGATGAAGCGCATCGGGATCTTCGGGTTGGCAGTACCCGAGGAGTACGACGGCACGCCGGTGTCGACGCGGTGCTACGTGCTGGTGACGCAGGAACTCGCGCGAGGCTGGATGAGCCTCGCAGGGGCAATGGGCGGCCACACCGTCGTCGCCAAGCTCCTCGACCTCTTCGGCACCGAGGAGCAGAAGCGGCGCTATCTGCGCGCGATGGCCACCGGCGAGTTACGGGCGACCATGGCGCTGACCGAGCCCGGCGGGGGTTCGGACCTGCAGGCCATGACCACGGTCGCCCGCCGCGACGGCGACGACCTGGTGATCAACGGCGCCAAGACGTGGATCTCCAACGCCAGGCGTTCGGGGCTGATCGCGCTGCTGTGCAAGACCGACCCTGACGCGACGCCGAAGCACCGGGGCATCTCGATCGTGCTCTCCGAGCCCGGCGACGGGCTCACCGTGTCGCGGGACCTGCCCAAGCTCGGGTACAAGGGCGTCGAGTCGTGCGAACTCTCCTTCGCCGACTACCGGTTGCCCGCGACGGCCGTCCTCGGCGGCGAACCGGGCAAGGGTTTCGGGCAGATGATGAAGGGTCTGGAGACCGGTCGCATCCAGGTGGCGTCCCGCGCGCTCGGGGTCGCGACGGCGGCACTGGAGGATGCCCTGGCGTATGCGCAGGAACGCGAGAGCTTCGGTCAGCCCATCTGGAAGCATCAGGCGATCGGGCACTACCTCGCCGACATGGCCACGAAACTGACCGCGGCACGCCAACTGACGCTGTATGCGGCGGACCGCTACGACAGCGGCGAGCGTGCCGACATGGAAGCGGGCATGGCGAAGCTGTTCGCGTCCGAGGCGGCCATGGAGATCGCACTGAACGCGGTGCGGATCCACGGCGGCTACGGCTACTCGTGCGAGTACGACGTCGAGCGCTACTTCCGGGATGCGCCGCTGATGATCGTCGGCGAGGGCACCAACGAGATCCAGCGCAACGTCATCGCGGGGCAGCTGGTCGCCCGCGGCGGCATCTGACCATGAGGGCGGCCCCGGCGTATCAGATGCTGCGCCAACGTCTTCGGGACGACATCGCCGCTGGCGTGTATCGCAACGGGGTCCGGCTGCCCACCGAGTCAGAGCTCGTCGCGCAGCACGGGCTGTCGCGGCAGACCGTGCGGCGCGCGTTCCAGGATCTGGTGGCCGAGGGCGCGGTGTACCGGGTCCCCGGCCGAGGCACCTACGCGCACGACGGCCAGCACCGGTACCTGCGACAGCTCGGCTCCATCGAGAACCTGATGAGCCTGTCCGACGACACCACCATGGAGGTGATCTCCGGCCTCCGGCGGCGGGTCGACGTCGATGCGGCCAGCCGACTGCGACTCGTCGACGACGTCGTCCACACCGTGGTCTTGCGCAGGCTCCACGATGGCGTCCCCTTCGTCCTGACCCGCGTCCATCTGCCCAACCCGGTGGCCAGGACCGTGCTCGGTCGCCCCGAGGTGACCGATGGCGCCGTCAGCACCAGCACCATCATCGGGCTCACCGAACCGCACCTAAGAGAGCCGATAGCCGAAGCGGCACAATCGATCACGGTGTCCCCGGCGGATGACGACGTCGCGGCTGCGGTCGGTTGTCATCGCGGGCATCCGATGCTGCGGGTAGACCGCCTGTACTCCGACGCCTCGGGCACGCCCGTCGAGCTGGCGGTCAGTCACTTCCTGCCCGAGCAGTACACCTACCGGGTGACGCTGCGCCGCTCCCATTAGCCGCGCTTCATCTGGGCGAGCGCCTGCTCGATCGGAAAGCCCGACAACACGTGACCGTCGCGTCCGTGTACGGTGGCGGCCTGGCAAAGCGCGTTGAGTGCGGCTTCCTCGGATGCTTCCGCGACGGCGTCGAAGATCAGATCGAAGGGTGAGCCCTGCGTCCAGAATTGGCCCTCCACCAACACCTCTATCGACAGCAAGCCGTCCGGGGCCTCGCGGGGAATGCGGTGCGCTGTGGAGAAGGCAAGGAAGATCTCCCCCGAACCGTCGTTGCCGACGCTGCCCGTCCGCCCCAACCCGATGTCGACGCGGCGGGCCAACCGCCGCAACTGATTCGGGTGCAGCGGTAGGTCCGTCGCCACGACGGCGATACACGATCCTTCCTTGTGGTGCACCGGCATGTTCTCGACCAGCTGACGCCCCAGCGGGTGACCGGCTATCTGCAGCTGCTGCCGGGTCCCGTAGTTGGTGTTGAGCAGAACCCCGACGGTGTATGTGCGCGAACCGATTTCGAGGATCCGCGATGCGGTGCCGATTCCGCCCTTGAAGTCGAACATCTGTGTGCCGGTACCGGCTCCCACAACACCTTCCGGCACCGGGCCGGTGCCCGCGGCGTCCAGCGCACTGCGGACATCCGGCTCGGTCAGGGTGATGGCGCGGTTGTCATTGAGAAATCCGTCGTCACATTCGGCGACGACGGGCATGAGAACGTCGTCGGTTCCCACCACCTCGTCGAGGTCCGACATGTACCGAACACTGGCCTGGTAGGCGACGCCCAGATTTGCCGTGTCGCACAATACGATTGGCGCGCCGATCAGGCCCCATTCGTGCATGACGATGTCGCCGGTCAGAATCCCGTATCCATTGAATACGCTGGTTGCCGCGTAGACGCGGTCGCGGAAGGGGTTGCCGTCATGTGGCCAGATTGCGGTGGCACCGGTTCTGGCCGTGACACCGTCGTCTCGCCATACCGTGGCGTGACCGACCCGCACGCCGGCGACGTCGGTGATGGCGTTGAGCGGGCCGGTGGGCAGGTGGCCGACCGGAAACCCGAGGTCGCGGGCCCGGCCGCGCCCAACTGGCGGTGTCACAGCGCCTCCTCGGCGGTGACGGTGTGCGGCACCCAGCGGTCGTTCTTGGCTCGGTGCAGGTAGCCGAAGTAGTAGACGGCCGCCACGGCGAACAGGATGACGACGATCCAAATGTCATGCGACGTCTGTTGGGTCAGCGCGACGATGACACCGGC
>NZ_JAVROT010000329.1:0-2925 GCF_032162605.1 Mycobacterium sp.
GAGGGCGAACTGCCCGGCAAGTCCGTCGTCGACCCGGCAGGCTCCGTGCGCGTCGATGTCGAGATGATCCTGAACAGCATCCGCGGCAGTGACTTCCTCGTGTCCGGACTGGTCTACAACGTCACAACTGGTCACCTGGATGTGGTCGTGCCACCCACGCCGCTACGACCCCAATAGCGCTCAATCCCGCATGGTGCCAGCGGGTATCGTCGGCCTTCCCGGCGCGGTTCGGTCGGTTGCGGCTTTCCTTCGAAGGCCGGAGCGACGCACACCGATGGCTCACAACACCCAGTAACCTCGCGCCGTCTGAAGATGTGACAGGTCAGACCCTGGTCGCAGAGTTGGTGCAGGACGTCGATTGATCGGTGCGGCCGATGAGTGCCATAAGCTATTGAGGCTTTTTCCCGGATGGGGTGCGGTGCATTGTTGCCATAGTTGCACAGCGCTTTTGAAGATGAGGCGGACTGTGATCGTTCCAGTAAGGGGTAGCAATGACGAATCCGTCCGTTCAGTCTGTTCCGAAAATCGTTCTCATCTCTGGGGCCACTGGTGATACCGGGCGGCCAGCCGTGTCGGAGTCGATCGCGCTGGGACTGAAGGTTCGCGCGTTCGTGCACAGCGTTGATGCACGTGCGCAAGCTTTGGCAGACCTCGGCGCCGATGTCGTCGAGGGTGATCTGCTGGACATCAACACGGTTCGTCCGGCGATGGAAGGCGTTGACGCCGCCTACTTCGTGTGGCCGGTGCAGCCAGGTCTCATCCACGCGACGGTCAACTTCGCTCAGGCCGCGAAGGAAGCGGGCGTAGGCACGGTGATCAACTTGTCGCAACGCTCGGCGAACCGGTGGTCGACCAGCGATGCGTGCCGTGACTCGTTCATCGCCGAAGAGGTGCTGAATTGGTCCGGTGTGAATGTCGTACATCTTCGGCCGACCTATTTCTTGGAGTGGCTCCTCTATCCGTGGCAGTTGCCCTACGTGCAGCAGGGTGTGCTGCGCATGCCCGTCGGAAAGGGTCGTCACTCGCCGATCGCCGCGGACGACCAGGGTCGGGTCATCGCCGCGCTGTTGCACGATTCTGACGGCCACATCGGCACCACGATCCCCATCTCTGGACCAGTCGAGATGGACCACGAGCAGATGGCGGCCGAACTCTCCGAGGCTTTGGGCAGGAAGATCGTCTTCCAGGATTTGCCCGTATCGGAGTACGTCGAGTCTCTAAGGGACATGGGCGTTCCGCCCTACGTCGTCCAGCATCTCAGCGGTGCCATGGTCGACTATCAGAACGGGCACATGTCCGGGGCCGACGACAACGTCGAGAAGCTGACCGGGCGGAGATCGATGACCGTCGGTGAGTTCGCACGCGCCCACGCCGACTTACTGAACGACATGAGCTGATGGCTCGATCCATGGTTACGCATGCCCGTGGTCCAACGCCGTCGCCTTCCACTTCGTTGGTCGGATGGATTGCAGTAGAGCCGGTTTCGGGTAGCTCAGTCTCGTTACTTTGGCGGGGCAACGTGGCGCAGGTGTGCGGGCAGAGTGTGCCACCCCGGCGGCGAGCGCGATGTGAAGCCGCTCCGCGGCACGCCCGAAGTGAAGCTCGGTGGCAACGGCCACGAACGCCTCGAGCTGACGCAACTCCATGGGACCTGAGATTAAGCGATTCCCTCCACCGGCGCCGCAGGTGCGATTGATCGTCACACCCGATCAGTGAGCGCGGATATTGACCCTTTTTCCCAGTTGATCGGCGGCGCATTGTCTAGTCAAGCCGCTCAACGGCTTTCACCACCGCTTCGGCAACACCATCGCTCAGTTCGACCCCAGCAACACACCAACAACCATGAGGAGCACGTCATGACAACCCCGACGAAGACCAACCCCGTCATCTTCATCCACGGCCTGTGGATCCATTCCGCCGCCTGGCAGCCCTGGATCGAACTGTTCGAAAGCCACGGCTACAGCGCATCGGCGCCCGGCTGGCCCGGCGACGGCCCCACCGTGGCTGCGACACGCGAGAACCCCGACGCCCTCAATGACATGGGCATCCCGCAGATGGTCGACCACTACGCGCAGCTCATCGGCACACCCGAGATCAAGCCAGTCGTGGTCGGCCATTCGTTCGGCGGCCTGATCGCCCAGGAACTGCTGGCCAACGGCGTGGTCGCCGCCGCCGTCGCCATCGACCCCGCCGCAATCAAGGGCGTGAAGGCGCTGCCCTTCGCGCAGCTGAAGTCGGCGTTCCCGGTACTCGGCAACCCCGCCAACCTGCACCGCACCGTCTCGCTGACGCCCAAGCAATTTCACTACGCCTTCGGCAACACACTGACCGAGGAAGAGTCCAACGCACTGCACGACGCCTGGACGATCCCCGGCGCCGGCCTTCCGCTGTTCCAGGACGCCGCCGCGAACTTCTTCCCGCACTCACCGGCCAAGGTCGACACCCACCTCGCCGACCGCGGACCGCTACTTCTGACCTCGGGCACCGAGGACCACACCGTCCCGCTCAAGGTCACCAAGGAAGTCGTCGCCATGTACGCCAAGGGCCCCGCCGACACCGAATTCCACGTCTTCGAAGGCAAGGGCCACTCCCTGACCATCGACAGCGGCTGGAAAGAGGTCGCTGAAGTCACCCTGAACTGGCTTGCCGCCAAGGGATTTTGACACTGCGACCCCCCGCGCTGATCACAGTTGAACACGCGGCGCGGGAACACGACCGGTTCAACGAGTTCACTATCAAGGAAAAGAGGAAGACAATGACCACCATTCTGGTCACCTCAGCCAACGGCGACACTGGCCGACCGATGGTCGACTACCTGCTCAAGGAAGGCTTCCAGGTGCGTGCCATGGTCCGCAAGGACGATGAGCGCGCTCAGCAGCTCCGCGACAAGGGCGTCGAGGTCGTCTTCGGTGACCTGCTCAACTT
>NZ_JAVROT010000330.1:0-3193 GCF_032162605.1 Mycobacterium sp.
GCCAAACGCCCGATTGAGCAGAGGTAGAGGTGAGGCGCATTTTGGAGGCCATTTGTGCGCCGCCGGCCAGCTGGCGGGATTACCCCCGAAGTTTGCCAAAGTATGCCACAATATTGACGTTAGCGGCTTTTGATCCACAACCGCATGCGCACCCGTACGGGTTGTGGGAAATATTGGACACCAACAATGAAATCATACCGTTGGGCACGGCGCTTGGCACTGGTGGCCGGCGGTAGCGCAATAATCGCCATGGGTGCCTTGACTGCCGGATGTAGCGGCACTGAATCACCGGCTCCCTCCAGCACCTCGACCACGACCACCACGTCGTCCGTTGCTCCGTCCCCGACTCCGACGGAGAAGAGCATCAACCCCACTGGCGGCAACAGCTTCTCGCCGCCCGTGAAGGCGCCTCCCCTGCCATCGGGCAACCCCGGCAACACCAGCCACACCGGCTAGGGATAGCGTCGATCTCACGACCGCACGGCCAGCCCGCGGGGCGCGACGACCTTCGCGCCCCGCGGACGCGGCCCTGCATCTTCCCCGTGCACCGCGACGCCCCTCTCACGGGGGTTGGCGCGCCGGTTCTGGAGTCCAATGATGTTTGCTACGCGCCGGATGGCGTCCCGACTGCTCGGGTGTTGGCTGACGATGTCGCTTGCCGTGGCCGCTTCGATAGTCTTCGTCGACCACCGTTCCGGGCCGCAGCCCGAACGCACGGCGGCCATCGGGGGCCCATACGCCCGGCTGCTCGCCAGTTCCGAGGATCTCGGCCCGTCCCGATTGGACCGTGCACAGCTCACCGTGGGACTTCGCGTCTCGACCCGCCCGGAGCCGTTGATCACCTGGGCGGCCGGCGAGGGTCTCGACGTGCGATGGCTGCCCGGCGAGGAATGGGCCATCGTCGACGGCCGACCGGCCGATGTGGCCCGGGCGTTCGACGTCCCCGTGCACGACTTCCGCGGCATGCAGGGGCAGGTGTTCTACGCATCCGCCCGGCAACCCGAGGTCCCTCCGGCGATCGAACGCACGGTGAGCGATCTCGGGCGCATTCTCGGGTACACGCCAAATCGTGAAAAGCGCCCCGACATCATTCCCCTCGACGTTCCGTCCCAAGGGTTGACGCCCGACGCCCTGCTGACTGCCTACAACGCCAAGCCGCTTGCGGCAGCCGGGTTCACGGGCAAAGGGCAGACCATCGTCTTCTTCGCGTTCAGCGGCTACGACCAGGGGGACCTCGACGACTTCGCCCAGATGTCGGGTCTGCCACCGCTGAAGCCGATCCTCGTCGGGGGACAGCCCAGCGAATCCCGCGCCGAGACCGTGATGGATCTCGAAGTCGCACACGCCATTGCGCCGGACGCTCGGATGGTGGTGATCAACGCCCGGCCCACTCTGGAGGGTGGGCGCACCTACGAGCGGATCGCCGAGATGTTCGACGGCGCGAACCGACAGTTCCCCGGCGCGGTGTGGAGTCTGTCCATCGGGTGGGGGTGCGACGCGCTGATCACCGCGACGGACCTCAAACCAGTGCAGTCCGCCTTGGAAAGGGCCCATGCGAACGGGACGTCGGCCTTCGATGCCAGCGGCGACACCGGCGGGCTGGAATGCAAGGGCGGCAACGGCTGGTCGGCACCGCCCGGCCCGGATGACGTCGGACTGGATGCCGTCGCGTCCTTGCCTGGCATGACCTCCGTAGGCGGCACCACCATGTCCACCGATGAGAAGGGCCAGTGGCTGGCCGAGCAGGCCTGGGTCGACGCGCCTCTGTCGCAGGGCACCAGTGGCGGGGTGTCAAAGCTGTTTCCCCGGCCAGTCTGGCAGCGCAGGTTGTCGATCGACCGGGACTCCGGTAAACGACAACGCCGCCTGACACCTGACGTGGCAGCGGTCGCCGATCCGTTCACGGGCGTCAAGATCAGATTCGACCAGCAGGATCTGGTGGGCGCGGGCACCTCGCAGGCCGCTCCGATCTGGGCCGGCCTGACGGCACTGATGAATGAATACCTCCTGGCCCACGGCGGACACGCCCTCGGCGACGTCAACCCACTGCTCTACCAGGTGGCAAAAGGCGCGAATTCGCCGGGGTTTCGCGACGTCACGCTGGGCGGGAACGCGGTCGACGTCGCGGTCCCCGGCTACGACCTGGCGACCGGACTCGGCAGCCCCAACGTCGAACAGCTCGTCGGCGACTTCCTCGACATCCAGAAGGGAGTGGCCCCCCGATGACGGGCATGGCCTGTCGCGTCTGCGACGTCACCGTCCCGTCCGGTGAGTTCTGCGGAAACTGCGGCGCGACGCGGCTCCGCCGGCGTGGCGACGGACCTTCGTGGCTCCGCATGTCGGCCCATTCGGCAGCACCGAACCAACGCCTGCTGAGCCCGTCGGTGACGAGCACGATCTTCCCGTCGCTGCCACGGCAGTCTCGGGCGGCGTTCACGGTGGCGCTCATCGGCGTGGTCGCGCTGATGCTGGGCACCGCACTGCCGATGTGGCAGGCCGCGCTGATCGGGCTGGTCGGCTTCGGGTTGCCGTTGCTGTTCGTGGTCTACCTGAGGGAGACAGACGCATTCGTCGATCTGTCGGTCGGTGCCCTGTCGACCACCGCCGTGCTGGGCATCGCGTTCGGCGTGGGTTGGGGGCTCGCGACGGACGTCGCTGCCGCGCGCACCGACGACGACGCGCTGGGCCTGCCGGTCAGCACGACCAGAATCCTCGTCACGGGACTCGCCATTCCGTTGGGCTTCCTGATCCTCCTACTCGCACCGATGATCCTGGTGCGGTTGCGGTACCCCGGGATCCGAGAGTCGTTGGACGGGTACGTAATTGGGTCGATCTCTGCGCTCTGCTTCACGAGCGCGGGCAGCCTGACGCGGTTGGCGCCTGAGTTCGCAGGAGGTCCGATAGACGACGGCCAAGGGCCGATGCATCTGGTGATCGCGGGCGCCATCCAGGGGGTGGCGATACCGTTGACGGCGGCGGCCGTCGGCGGCGCCATCGGCGCCACCCTGTGGTTCACGTCGCGGGCGGATTCGAGACGCAAGCCGCGGTGGTACGCGTTGACCTCCCCCGCCCCGGCAATCGCGTTCGGGGTGGCCGTCTACCTCGTACTGGGTCTGATCGACCTCCTTTCGCTTCCGAACGACCTCGCGATGGGCATCTACGCCCTTCTCGCGGTGCTGGCCCTCCTTGCGTT
>NZ_JAVROT010000331.1:0-10477 GCF_032162605.1 Mycobacterium sp.
GTGCCCGTCTCGAGGTCCGCGGGAAACATCTTGGTCTCCCCGACCAGCGCCGGCGCAAGGCAGGTCACGGTGACACCGTCGCCCGCGACCCGGGGCGCGAGGTGATGCGTGAGGCCGTGCAGGCCCGCCTTGCTCGCGGCGTAGTGGGCGCCCACCACTCCACCGGTGAACGCGGCGACCGACGAGATGAACAGGATTCGGCCGAAGCGCCGCTCGGTCATCCCGGGCAGCACCTGCTGCACCAACAAGAAGGGCGCGGTCAGGTTCACCGCCAGGGTGGCGTTCCACGACTCGAGATCGATGTTCTGCCAACCTCGTATGTCGGCCATGCCCGCGTTCGCGATGAGCAGGTCGACCTTGCCGAGCTCGCGGATGGCGAACTCGACCAGGGCGGCGGGCGCCTGCGGATCCGCCATGTCCGCAGCCACCGTGACGGCCCGACGACCCCGATCGCGGGCATAGGCGGCGACTTCGTCCGCGTCGTCCCCATTTCGACCGTAGGACAGGCAGACGTCGACGCCCTCGTCGGCGAGCCGCCTGCCGATCGCCTTGCCGATGCCGCCCGATGCACCTGTGAGGAGTGCGACGCGGGCTCGGAGGGTAGGAGCGAAGCGATCCGGGATTGTGCCTGCCAGATCCGTCATGGCTGCACCAGGATCCTGATCGGGTCGCCGTCGGCCTTCTCGAGTTTCTCGATGCCCTTGGCGACGTCCTCCAGCGACACGATCTCGCTGATCGAGCGCGACAGGTCCAGCCGCCCCCGGGACACCAGATTGGCCAACGTCCCGATGTCGGCGTTCTGATAGCCGAGGTGTCCCAGGACCTGCCGTTTGAACAGGTTGAACATCGCCGTCGGACCGATCGTGGGCGCATCGGCGCTCATGCCGATGCCGACGAGGCGCCCGCCGACGGTCAGGCTGCCGAGGGCCTGTTCGAAGGTGGACTTCAGCCCCACGGCGTCGAACGCCACGTCGAGCTGGCGACCCTCGGTGGCCTCGGCGATCTTGTCGTGAAGGGCGTCGTCGCGCGCGTCGAACGCGTAGTCGGCCCCGACGGCCAGCGCGCGGTCCAGAACGGCCGGCTTGATGTCGACGGCGATGATCGGGGCCGCGCCGACCAGGCGGGCCAGCTGTACGACGTGCGTGCCGACTCCGCCGACACCCCACACGCCCACCGACTCGCCGATACCGACCTTGCCAGTGCGGACGACGGCACCGTACGGCGTGGAGACCGCGTCGGCCAGGATCGCAGCGTGCTCCAACGTGACGTTGTCGGGAACCCTGGTCAGCCCGAACGCTTGGGCCACCGTGTACTCCGCCCAGGCGCCGTCGTAGGCGAACGCCATCAGACGGATGCGCAAACAGTTCGACAGGTCGCCGCGTCTGCAGTTCACGCACTCCAGGCACGGACGGCCTGCGGCCACTACCACCCGGTCGCCCTCGGCCCACCCGATGACCCCGGGCCCCAGCTTGGCGATGGTGCCCGACGCCTCGTGCCCCTGTGTCACCACTGCTTGCTGGGACGGAAAGGTGCCGTTGATCAGACTCAGGTCCGAATGACAGATGCCGCAGAACGCCACTTTGACGAGAACCTCTCCCTGGCCCAGCTCGGGGATCGGAACGTCTTCCACAGCAATCTCTTTGGAATCAGCGTAAAAGCGTTGCGCCCTCATCGTCTCAACCATGCCGCTCCTTCGTTGTCTGCTGGCGGTACCCGGGGTTACCATCGCCATCATGGTGCAGCCGTTGGTGGTCGAGCAATCAACGGCGATACCCGTAACGCAGAAGGCTGCGTTCAACGGAACCGTGTCGATCCCGTTGCCCACACTCTTCCACCGCTGGTATGGCCCATCCCGCCCATCCCGCCCATCGAAGCGGTGACGGACCAGACCGGTGACTAGGACGCGGTCGGCTCCCAACGCCTGCTGCAGATCGGGCTTCATATGTTGCAACTGCAGGCCCCAGTAGGTCGCGTCCGGGCGGTAGGCCACGTTTTGGCCACCTGGCACACTCGGCTCCCATGACGAAACGCGGACTCGTGCTCGCAGGCGGAGGACTGGCAGGCATCGCCTGGGAGACGGGCATCCTGTGCGGGATCGCCGACGAGGTGCCGGACGCCGCCCGCGCACTGCTGGCCGCCGACGTGCTGCTCGGCACGTCGGCGGGTTCGACGGTTGCGGCTCAACTCGGCAGCGGCACGGACCTCGACGAGCTCTTCGCCAGGCAGATCGCCGAGAGCTCCCCGGAGATCGACCCCGGGGTCGGGGTGGAGGAGATCACCGCCCTGTTCGTCACGGCGTTGACGATGCCGAACACCACCAAGGAGCAGCAACTCCAGCGGATTGGCGCGATCGCGCTGGCCACCGACACGGTGCCCGAGTCGGTGAGGCGGGACGTGATTGCGCGACGGTTGCCCTCTCGCGAGTGGCCCGAACGCGTACTGCGGGTGACGGCCATCGACGTCGACACCGGCGAACTGGTGGTCATCGACCGCGACTCGGGCATCCCGCTCGTCGACGCGGTGGCGGCGAGCTGTGCGGTCCCGGGCGCATGGCCGCCCGTGACCGTCGGCGATCGCCGCTTCATAGACGGCGGCGTCGGCAGCATCGTGAACATGACGATCGCATCCGACTGTGATGCGGTGGTGGTTCTAGTGCCATCGAATGAGACGTCACCATCGCCGTTCGGCGACGGAGCGGTGGCCGAGGTCGCTGCGTTCGACGGTGACGTGCTGTCGGTGTTCGCCGACCAAGCGTCCGTCGCCGCATTCGGCCCCAACCCACTCGATCCGGCATGCCGGATCCCCTCGGCGGCCGCCGGTCGGGAACAGGGCCGTCGCGACGCCCCGCGGATCGCGCGGTTCCTAGGGCTTTAAGGCTCGTGGGATGAGCGTGTCGAGGGCGGCCGCCGCAAGCTCCTGCCCGATGTCGATGACCTCGTCGGCGCGGTGGAATTCCAGACTCCGGGCGGCACCGCGCGGCACCTCGATCAGGATGTCGGGCGGATAGGCCGCCAGGATGTGGCGCATGAGGGCCGACTGTGCAACGTCGATGGAGCGGTTCATCACCTCGAAGCCGCTCAATCTCGGCACCGACGATTCGGTGTGATCGTCGTGATCGTCGGTCTCGACCCCGTCATTGGCGAACCGGCTGAGCACCGTTCTGGCGGCGGGCGTGTCGAGCAGCGTGCGGGCCGTGGCCGTGTCGAGCAAAGCGGTTGTGCTGCGCCACATCCGGCTGAGAAGCTCGGCGCTAGGCCTGGGTTCGAATTCGTGGTCCGACGTGGGCTGCTCGGGGTCGTTGCCGCCGAGGCTGACGGCGATGGTCAGGTCGGCGTTGACTGCGGCGAGCGGCGCCATCGGCAGCGGGTCGAGGATTCCGCCGTCGGCGAGCAACCTCCCGTCGAGCACGTGCGGTTTGATCACGCCAGGGATGGCGATCGAGGCGCGGATGGCTGCGTCGACGGGGCCGCGCTGTAGCCAGACCGACTTGCCCGCAATCAGATCCGTCGTCACCGCGGTGTATGGAATGCGAAGCTCCTCGATTACGGCTTCGCCGAGGATTTCACGGACGGCGTCGAGGATCTTGTCGGCCCGGAGCACCCCCGCGGACGTGAGAGAAGGGTCCAGCAGTCGCAGTACCGCCCGCTGCGTCAGCGAACTCGCCCACGCCGCATACTCGTCGAGCTTGCCTGCGGCTTCCAACCCTCCGACCAGAGCTCCCATCGACGAACCGGAAATGCCGACGATCTCGTGGCCGCGGTCGCGCAGTTCATTGATCACCCCGATGTGGGCGTACCCGCGAGCCCCACCGCTGCCGAGACAAAGCGCCACTCGCATGAACACATCATCCCGTGTTTGTTCAGCGCTGATCCGGCAACCCAGTACGGCATGATCGGGAAACTGCGATCCGTCGTCCTCGACTGTCCCGAACCGCGACGGCTGGCGGACTTCTACACCGCTGTTCTCGGGGGCGAGGTTGCCGTGCAGGATGACACGTGGGTGGTGCTGGTCGAACCGACCGGCAGGAGGCTGGCGTTTCAGTTGGCGCCGCAGTTCGAGCCGCCGCAGTTCCCCGATCCGCATGGCTCGCAGCAGTTCCACCTCGACATCGAGGTCGACGACGTCGACGTGGCGGAGTCAGAGGTGTTGGCGAACGGAGCCACCCGCGTGCCCGACGCGGTCGGGGAAGACGGCTTCCGGGTCTACCGAGACCCTGCGGGACACCCGTTCTGCCTGGTTTGGGGTGAGGCGGGCTAGCAACCCACCCTGGCGAAGAAGGCGGCGGCGACCAGACCGATGATCAACGCCATCTGCCACTGGCCGCTCGACAGGGCGACGACGACGCCCATGACGGCGCCGACGCCGATCACCAACAGGATGAGACCCATCAGCAGGCGCATGCCGTTGATCGACCCACCGGCGGCCGGCGGCAACGGTGCCCGGGGCTTCCCCAGCGGACCGTTTTTTGGTGCGACCATGGGTCATCCCTTCGTGAGTGACGAGGAGCACAATACACCGAATATTGTGATCCAGACCACAACGACTAGGCGCTCTAATTGTTAGTGCGGCAAAGGGTTCGGGCTTTGGCCCGTGTTTACGCGCAGATCGATTCGGCGTGGCAGTGTTCGCGCGGTGGCGGACGGTGGGCCCCGGTTCAAGGACGTCGTCGCGGGTCTCGGCACCGGGTCTGTTCTCGATACCCTCCGCCTGCATCAGCGGCGTCGGTAGAGGAGGCGCGCTGGACGGCGGAGCGCTCGGACACGCCTGACGACGGGGGTTACGACACCCGTGATTAAAAGGGCGTCAGCCGCACAGATCGTCCGCTGCGGCCTCGGCCGCGACGATGACCGCCGACTGCCTGGCCGGGGGCAGCTGCGACCACGGTGAGCCGAACGTGCCGAGTCCCGCGGCATCGGTTGACTGCAGGCCCTGCAGATATGGCTCGAACTGCGCCTTCTGGTCGCCGCCCCGCTCCATCATCCACACCTTCGCAGCGTGACAGGCCTGGAAGTACTCGTCTTCGGTGGACTGGGCAGGCGTGCCGACGGCGGTCGTGACACCGTTCGGCGAGACCCCCAGTGCGCCGGGCGCTGCGGTGTGATTCTCGAAGGTCGGTGACGTCGTCGGCGTCGTCACGGGGAGCGAGGACGGCCCCGGCGACGTGGCCGTGGAGCCGGCTTGCTCCGAGCCCGAGGAGCAACCGGCCAAGAGGGCCGCGGCGGCCGCCGCGGCGAAGATCGGGTAGCTGCGCATACCGCCAATCTATGCAACACTCGCCAACGTGCTGGAGCGGACCTTCTGTCGGGAGTGTTGTAGGGCTTGACGCCCGACCCCGACCGTCCCCTTCCTGGTCCACTTGGAGTCCATTCACCATGTCTCTAGTACTTCCGTCCGTAGTCGCACCCACCCGCCTCCGAGTGCCCGACCTGCTGCAGGCGACCGACGTTGCCACCGATCACGTCTTGTCGGGCCGCTACGACCGCCTGCTCCCCGTGGGGGGCCCGCCGACCGACGAGCGCTGGTTCACCCGCCTTCATGGCGACGACGAGCTCGACGTCTGGCTCATCAGCTGGGTGCCGGAGCGCTCCACCGAACTGCACGACCACGGGGGGTCGTTGGGTGCGCTAACCGTGGTCTCTGGCGCACTCTCCGAAACCCGTTGGGACGGAGACGCGTTGCGCGAACGGCGGCTCAACGCCGGCGATCAGGCCGGCTTCCCCCTCGGCTGGGTGCACGACGTCGTGTGGGCCTCACCGACATCCGTGACGGTGCAGGGCCCTACCCTGAGCGTGCACGCCTACTCGCCTCCACTGACCGCAATGTCGTACTACGACATCACCGATCGGAACACGCTTCGTCGCGACCGGACCGAGCTGACCGACAAACCCGAAGGGGACTAGTGCCCAGCCGCATCGACGCCGTTCTACAGGCCGCACGGGCCAGATTGGCACGGATCGAGGCGCAGGACGTGCCCGCGGCGCTGGTGCGTGGGGCACTGCTCGTCGACATCCGGCCCGCCGCGCAGCGAGCCACGGAGGGTGACGTCGCGGGCGCGCTTCTCATCGAACGCAACGTGCTCGAGTGGCGCTGCGATCCGACCAGCGAGGCACGGCTACCGCAGGCCGTCGACGACGACGTCGAGTGGATCGTGCTCTGCTCGGAGGGATACACGTCGAGCCTGGCTGCCGCGGCGTTGCTCGATCTCGGCCTGCACCGCGCCACCGACGTGGTCGGCGGCTACCACGCCCTGCGATCGGCGGGAGTGCTGGACTAGCTGTTCTCGTCGGAGCGCAGCAGCAGCCTCAGCTCGTCCGTCTTTGCCGTCGTCCAGCCCGGCGGCTGCATGATCGCCGCCCATGCGTTCGCGACGTCCCGCACATAGACGTGACCGTGCCCATCCGGGACGTCGACCGCCACGGCCATGTCGGCCGACACCTGCAGGAACGTGACGACGGGAATCCACTCCATCCGCGGTGACACGTCGGTACCGCGCGGCTCGCGCAGCCAGTCGGGCTTGGTGAACAGCAGATCGGGACTCCACCACGCGATCGGATCCGAGGCGTGCTGCAGATAGACCACCCTCGGGTCGTCCCACGGATCGACGGGCCGGTTCAGGTCGTCCGCCGTCGCGGCGAACCGGACGTACGCGCCCTTGTCGTAGATGGGGAGCCACTCCGGTGACCCCGGATCGCGGTTGGCGGTCAGGTCCGTCCAGATAGTGTTGTTGAACGTCGGGCCGGAGAACAGCGCACCGTCGGTGCGTGCGATGAGGTTGTTCAGCGACAGGAACGGCGCCTCGCCACCGAAGGAGCCGAGGCTCTCACCGAACACCACGAGCTTCGGCCTGGCGTTCTCGGGCATTCCGCGCACCAGCGCGTCGACGGCCTCGAAGAGAGCCTGACTCGACTGGCGGGCATTCTCCTTGTCGACGAGGAACGACAGCCAGCTCGGCAGGAACGAATACTGCATCGACACGATCGCGGTGTCGCCGTTGTACATGTACTCGAGCGCGGAGGCCTCGGCCTCGTTGATCCAGCCGGTGCCGGTGGTGTTGGCGACGGCTACGACCTTGCGGTTGAGGCCGCCGGTCCGCAGCAACTCCTGCGCCGCCAGTTCGGCGGCGGCCTTGATGGAATCGGCCGAGTTCAGTCCGGCGTACGCGCGGATGGGCTCGACCGCCTTGGCGCCGTTGAACTTCTCGAGGTCCTCGACCGACGGACCACCGCTGACGAAGACACGTCCCTGATGGCCCAGCGACTCCCAGCTGACGAAGGACTGTGGGCCGCCCGAACGCAGCGGCGTCGTGGGAGCCGGGTTGTCGGGATCCTGCTCGTTGTTGACCGACTCGAAGGTGTTGTTGAGCGTGCTCATCACCACACGCACCACCACGCCGTTGAGTAGTGCGATGCTCAGAACGACGAGCAGCGTGACTACGACGACCGCCGAAACCCGCGGCGGTGCAACGCGACCCAGCAGGCGCGTGAGATAGCCCACCAATTTGCCTACGAGCTGGCCGATTTCGACGAAGGCGAAGAGGAACACGATGGCCAACACGCCCGTGAGCGGGTGGTCCCAGAAGTCGAGCCGCGGCACGCCCATGAAGTCGCGAACGTCGTCCTGCCACACGTGAAACCAGATGATGGCAAGCGTCTGTCCGATCAGGCCGACCACGACCAGGATGATCCAGGCCCAGCGCGGGGCCGACGGGCTGGTGTTCTTCGATCGCAGGTAGCGCACCAGCCACACGCCGAAGACGCCGAAGCCGTAGCCCAAGGCGCCTGCCGCACCGCTGACGAGGCCCTGGAACAGCGGGCCGCGCGGAAGCAGTGACGGCGTCATGGACAGCCAGACGAACACCAGACCCACGGCGGTGCCGAAGAACGTGTAGTGCCGAACCCACCAGTCCGGCCGCGACGGTGGCGCCGGTTCGGGCTCGGCGGGCGCCTCCGACTCTTCGGCTTCGTCCGGCACGTTCGGCTCGTCGGCTGCCTTGGTGTCCGTCTCTGTCACGAACGCACTTTAACGGTGCGTGAACCTAGGTGGGCGCTTCTCGGTGAACGCCGCCATGCCCTCGGCCTGGTCTTCGGTGGCGAACGCCGAGTGGAACAGCCGCCGCTCATGGAGAAGGCCTTCGGCGAGCGTGGATTCGAAGGCTCGGTTGACGGCCTCCTTGGCCATCCGCGAAGCCGACAGCGACATCCCGGCGATGGTGGCCGCGACGGCGTTCGCCTCGTCCAGCAGGGAATCTCCCGGGACGACGCGGGACACCAGGCCGCTGCGGTCGGCCTCGGCGGCGTCGATGGTGCGGCCGGTCAGGATGAGGTCCATCGCCTTGGCCTTGCCGATGGCGCGGGTCAGTCGCTGTGATCCGCCCATTCCGGGCAGCACGCCGAGCTTGATCTCGGGCTGGCCGAACTTGGCGCTGTCGGCGGCGATGAGGATGTCGCACATCATCGCGAGTTCGCAGCCGCCGCCCAGCGCGTACCCGGCGACTGCGGCGATGGTGGGGGTGCGGGTGGCGGCGAACTTGGACCATGTCGCGAAGAAATCGGCCGAGAAGACGTCGGCGAACGACAGGTCGGCCATCTCCTTGATGTCGGCACCCGCCGCGAAGGCCTTCTCGTTGCCCGTGACGATGATCGCGCCGATACCGGCGTCGTCGTCGAATTCCGCTGCGGCGGTGGTGAGTTCGGTCATCACCTGGCTGTTGAGCGCGTTCAGCGCCTTGGGCCGGTTCAGGGTGATGGTCCCGACGCGGTCCTCGCGGGTGACCAGGATGGTTTGGTAGTTCATGGCTGTCCTCCTATTCGGGGAATGTCAGATCGGGGTCGACCGGCGCGAAGTAGGCCTCGACGTCGTCGACGGCGCACAACGCGAGCGTAGATGGCGACCATTTGGGGTTGCGGTCCTTGTCGATGACTTGCGCGCGGATGCCCTCCACGAAGTCGTGAGAGCGTAGTGCTGCGCACGAGGTCCGGTATTCCTGGTGAAGGGCGGCTTTCAACGAGTCCAGGTCAGCCGCTCGCCGCACTGCCTCCAGAGCTACCGCCAGCGCGATGGGGGAGCGGGTGGCGATCTGGTTTGCGGCATCGTTCGCCGGACCGGCGTCGTGCCCGCGCAGTTCGGCGATGACGCCGATGACCGTCTCGCCTGCGTAGCACTCGTCGATCCAGTGCCGTTGCTTCAGAAGGGCACTCGCGGGCGGTTCGATGGCGTGCGCGGAGACTGCCGCGTCGACACCGTCCTCGACGACCGCGTCGGTGAACGTGCCGAGTTGATCGTGGGGCACGTAGTGATCGGCGAAGCCCATCGCGATGGCGTCGGCGCCCGAGAACGGTGCGCCCGTCAGCGCGGCGTGCAGGCCCAGGCGGCCCGGCGCCCGCGACAGGAGGTAGGTGCCGCCGACGTCGGGGATGAATCCGATGCCGACTTCGGGCATCCCCATCTTGGTGGTCTCGGTGACGACCCGGACGCTGCCGTGCGCGCTGACTCCGACGCCGCCTCCCATCACGATGCCGTCCATGATCGCGACATACGGCTTGGGGTATCGGCCGATGTGAGCATTGAGCAGATATTCGTCCCACCAGAACGAGCGTGCGGCGCTGCCGTCCCCCTTGGCGCTCTGATGAATCGCAATGACGTCGCCGCCTGCGCACAGTCCGCGTTCGCCCGCGCCCGACACCAGCACGGTGTGGACCGAGTCGTCGTCCTCCCACGCGGTGAGTGCCCGTTGGAGACCGGTGACCATGTCGTGGTTGAGCGAGTTGATCGCCGTCGGGCGGTTCAACGTCAACAGACCGACGCCGTTCCCGACATTTACTAGGATGTCCTCGTTTTCTGCCACGGGGTGCAAATCTAGAGCCTTGCCAGAGGCGGGCCCGACACGGGTAGCCTTTCCCAAGAAGTTCACAGTTTCAGCGACCCGGTCGGGAACTGGTCCGAGTCGCCGCACGTTGACCCAATGTTCGTCAATGTTCGTCACTCCGGCGAACCACAGCACACGAGAGGAACCGACGGTGCGCGAGAGCAGCAACCCGGTATTCCGTTCCCTGCCCAAGCAGCAGGGCGGATATGCCCAATTCGGTACCGGTGGCGCCGGCTACGGTGCGCAGGCGGTACAGGCTGAGCCGTACACGACCCAGCCGTATACAGACCAGAAGGCCTCCCGGCCGCTGACCATCGACGACGTCGTCACCAAGACCGGCATCACGCTCGCCGTGCTGACTGCAGTCGCCGCGGTCTCCTACTTCCTAGTGCAGGGCAACATCGCACTTGCGACGCCATTCAGCCTGATCGGCGGTCTCGGTGGCTTGGCGCTGGTGCTGGTCGCCACGTTCGGTCGCAAGCAGGACAACCCGGCGATCGTGCTGAGCTACGCGGCGCTCGAGGGCCTGTTCCTCGGCGCGGTCTCGTTCATCATCGCCAACCTGTACTCCACGGGTGGCGTCGGCATGATCGCGCAGGCCATCGTGGGGAC
>NZ_JAVROT010000332.1:0-6717 GCF_032162605.1 Mycobacterium sp.
GAGCGTCCAGCGCGACGGGGCAGCCAGTCATTTTCAGCCACAAAACAGCACACGAATTTCAGCTACACCCCGCCGCCGTGGGCATCCAGGGCACCAACCCCGGACAACTACCAACTTAGGGACACGAGTTTGAGACAAATGTTCGATGACATCGCGTGAGACAACTCACATCATCGCAGGTCAGGAGGTCGCGGTGTGACACCGGATTTGAGAAGCTACAGCCCGTGATGTCATCGTCTCAATTTCGATGTCATCGCCGTGTCATTAATGACACCAAATTGAGAATACGTGGCCGGACAGTGGAAAACGAGACTGAACCGTCCCGCGTTTGATGCACACCTCCTTTCTTGGGTTAAGCTGTCTGACACCAGCGACGCGCCGCGGCTAGCGCCGACTTGGTCGGCGAATACCTGTCAGTAGATACCTCGAGGCAAGTGGTGAGTAATGCCGGTCGGCTCTTTCCCGAGGCGCACAGGCAGCCGGGGCGCACTGGTGATTGGTGGCGACAAATCCTACGCGGATTTGATTCACTGCAGCCTCAACGCACGAAACCGACAACGTACTCGGCACGTCAGTCGTTGTCGCCCAGGAGGGTTCGGCGGACGTGACGCAGATGGGTGCGCATGGCCTGGCGTGCGCTGTCGGGGTCACGGTCGGCGATCGCCTCGACGATGTGGTCGTGCTCGGCGCAATACTCGAGGTGAAGCTCGGGGTTGAAGGTCCGTTTCTTGAGCCCGCCCCAGATGGGTTGCCGCCGGCTGTCGATCAGGAGACGGCTCACCCCGATGAGCACCGCGTTGTGGGTGGCCAAGGCGAAGCTGTGGTGCAGGGCGACGTCCCAGCGCTCGAACTCCTCCGAGGTGCGGGCCTGTTCTCCGCCGCGCAGACATCGTCGCATCTCGGTGATGTCGGCATGAGTGGCAGCTGCCACCGCCAAGGGAAGCAGTTCTGGCTCCACCGTCAGCCGGGAGCTCATGATCTCGCCGGGGCTGGGGTGATCGGACCCGTCGCTGGCGGTTGGGTCGCTCGGTGTGAGAAAGGTGCCCCGTCCCACCTGACGCAGCAGCACCCCGCGCGCCTCCAGGTCATCGAGCACTGATCGGATCACGGCCCGGCTGACGCCGGCTTGAGCGGCAAGTTCTCGCTCGGTGGGCAGCTTGTCGCCCGGCTTGAGCCCGCTGTTGGATACCAGGTGATCGATGAATCGCAGCGCCACCGCCGCCGGTCCCACCGTCATAGTCATTGCACACCTCCGTAGTACCAATTCGAACCAAAGCTACGGCATTTTGCGACTTTTGGCATGGCCCATAGGTGTTGACGATCACATCTCTGGAACCTATCGTAGCCAATACATACCTGAAACGATTTCTGGTCCAGATTGGTCCATAACTCATCGGAGGTTTCACGTGCGATTTGCACGGATCGACCACACGGAAGGCCCCCGGGTCTGCGCAGTAGATCAGGACGGAGCCGCTCGCGCGGTGTCGTTCTCCGACACCGGCGCACCGGTACGCACCCTGCAGGACGTCATCAACGCGGGCCCCGAGGCCGCCGGGCGGCTGAGCATCGCGGCCACCGCAGAGCCGGGCAAGGTGCTCGCACCGCTCGTCCCGCACCGCAACATCTTCTGCGTCGGCAAGAATTACGCCGAGCATGCCGCGGAGTTCGCGGCCAGCGGCTTCGACGCCACCGGCGGCCCGGACGGAGAACACCTGCCTGAGTACCCGGCTGTGTTCACCAAGCCCGCCGCCACCGTCATCGCCACCGGCGATCCGATCGACCCGCACACCGACATCACCTCCGCGTTGGACTACGAAGGGGAGATCGGCGTGATCATCGGCAAACGCGCCTCCAAGGTGTCCAAAGCCGACGCTCTCGAGTACGTGTGGGGCTACACCCTCATCAACGACATGACCGCACGCGATCTGCAACGCGACCACAAGCAGTGGTTCATCGGCAAGTCGCTCGACACGTTCTGCCCACTGGGCCCGTGGGCGGTGACCGCAGACGAGGTCGACATCACCAACCTGCAACTGCAGACCCGCGTGAACGGTGAACTGCGCCAGGACACCAACACCTCGCTGTTGATCTTCGACGTGCCGACCATCATCGAAACCCTTTCCGCAGGAATCACCTTGGAGCCCGGCGACGTGATCGCCACCGGCACCCCCGTCGGCGTCGGCATCGGGTTCAATCCGCCCAAGTACCTGCAGCCCGGTGACGAAGTCCGAGTGACGGCGACCGGTCTCGGCGAGCTGCACAACGTCATCGCCGACCCCACCGATACCAACCCCCTGGTCGCCGCGGGCACCCACCGCCTGTTCGTCGAGAAGACAGGATCCGGCCCTGCCGTGGTGTTGATCCACGGCCTCGGTGGGGCCACGACCGTCTACGAACCGCAGGTCGCCGCGCTCGCCGAGACGCACACCGTCATTCGCTACGACCTATCCGGGCACGGACGCTCCCCGTACGCCGGAGCGCCGAGCATCGACGGCTGGGTGGCCGAACTAGTCGAGCTTCTCGACGCGGCGGGCATCGAGCGGACCGCGCTGGTTGCGCATTCGATGGGCACCCTGGTCGCCAACACCTTCGCTGCACGCTATCCGGACCGGGTCACCAAAGTTGCTCTGCTGGGGGCGGTTCGGGCGCAGCCCGAGCAGGCCAAGACCGCGACCCGGGGTAGGGCACGGACCGTCCGCGGCGGCGGCATGTCCGCCGTCGCCGACACCATCCTCGGCGCGGCGCTGTCGAAAGTCACCCACACCGATCGGCCCGTCTCGGTCGCCGCAGTCCGTGAACTGCTCCTGGGTCAAGACCCGGAGGGCTACGCAGGAGCATGCGAGGCGCTGGCCGCCGCAGTCGAACCCGACTTCGCCTCCATCAACGCACCAGTGCTTCTCATCACCGGCGACGAGGACAAGGTCAGCCCCGTCGCCACCAACGAAGAACTGTTGTCCCTCTACCCGAACGCCCAGTTGCACGTCCTCGACGGTGTCGGGCACTGGCACAGCCTCGAAGACCCCGCCGCCGTCACCGCTCAGCTCATCGAATTCCTCACCAAGCCCTGACCACCCCCAACGAGAGGAGTGACGACGATGTCCTCTGCACTGCCCACCCAAACCTCCGTGCTCTTCACCAACGTGCGAGTCTTCGACTCCTCGGGTTCCGACCCTTTCGACGGCGAAGTCCTGGTCCGTGACAACCGCATCGCCGCAGTCCGGCCCGGAAGCGGGGACCTGCCCCGCGACGGGGTCCGAGTCATCGACGGTCAGGGCAAGTTCCTGATGTCCGGACTCTGCGACGCCCACACCCATTTCTCATGGGTGAATTCCGCGGACCTGCCCGGGCTGGGCACGATGGGCGTCGAGGAACACACCCTGCTGTGCGCCCGGTCCGCGCAGACCTACCTCGACTCCGGCTACACCATGTGCGTTGGCGCGGCCGCGGCGAAAGCTCGACTGGACGTGGTGATCCGCGATGCCATCAACGCCGGTCAGATCCCCGGACCGCGCTACCTGGCCAATTGTCAGGAGATCGCCGTCACCGGCGGCGCCCTCGTCGAGGGCATCACCGCCTTCGCCGACGGACCCGAAGAAATGCGCAAAGCCGTCCGCAAGAACGTCGAACTCGGCGCCGACCTGGTGAAGCTGTCCATGTCGGGAGAAGAGATCACCGGCAACCAGCACGCGAAGGACAATTACTTCTCCGACGAGGAAACCCTCGCCGCCACCACTGAAGCCCATCGCCGCGGACTGCGGGTCTGCTCGCACGCCCGCTCCGGAGACTCGGTCAAGATGTCGGTTCGCAACGGCGTCGACATCATCTACCACGCCTCCTTCGTCGACGAAGAAGGCCTCGACATGCTCGAAGCCAAGAAGGACGAGATATTCGTCGCTCCAGGCCTGAATTGGCTCGTCGCCACCCTTCACGACGCCGCCGACTTCGGCTACCCGCCCGAAGCTGCGGAAGCCGCCGGCTACAAACACGAACTCGAGTGCGCCATAGACGGTTTGAAGAAGATGAAGGAACGCGGCATCCGGGTCCTGCCCGGCGGAGATTACGGGTTCGCCTGGACTCCCCACGGCACCTACGCCCGCGACCTGCAGCACTTCGTCGAACTACTCGGCTACACCCCGAAGGAGGCGCTGCTCGCCGCAACCGTACTGGGCGGACAGATCATGCGGATGCCCGACGAACTCGGTCAGGTCAAGCCCGGCTTCCTGGCCGACATGATCCTCATCGACGGTGACCCGCTTGAGGACATCACCATCTTGCAGGACCAGAGCCGCATCGTCGGCATCATGAAAGACGGCGTCTTCCACAAGGATCCGGGTGATGGAACTCAGTCACGCGCCCGCGACCTCGACGAGATCCACCGCGGCACACCCGTTCCCGCCTAACTGTCCCAGAATCGCATGCCCGGGCGGGACGACCGTCCCGCGCCTGGGCCCGCCATGACGTTCCGGTCCATGGGACCAGTTGAGTCGGCCGCTCGCGTCGTCCACATGGCCAAGTGGTCTGCCCTGCCCGTCATCGCAAGTTGATTGGAGAAACCATTGAACATGCCTGGCAATGACGAACATTCGGTACTTGGGGCCGCGGCGGCTGGAACATCCCCACTACCCGTGCTGAACATAACGCGCGTCGACGACCCTGCCGTGGTTGCGCAGGCGGCGCGTGACGACTATTCGCTGCACGTAGTACCGCGGACGTGGCGGCTTTCCTCGCCGAAGATGGCGCTGGCCTGGTCGGCGGTCATGGCAGCGATGTTCTGGGTGGTGGTCGCGGCGGGCGCCTCCCTGGTCGTGGGTACGGTGCAGACACTGATCGGCCTGGCTGCGGCCGTGGTGGTACACGGGGCGATCTGCTGCTACATGTCAAGGACCGCTGCGGAGACCGGCTTGACCGTCGGGCTGTTCTCCCGCTCGATGTTTGGCTATTACGGCGCGTCCATCGCGACACTCTTCTTTGCCGTTACGGGCACTTGGTTCGCCGTGTTCGAAGGATCAGTGCTCGCAGTTGCCGCTCAGACGCAATTCGGGGGACCGATTCAGCTCTGGTACCTCATCGTGACTCTGTGCGCGATCCCGCTGGTGCTGGGTGGGGTTCGGGTTTGGCTGGAGAAGATCAACGCGTTTCTGCTACCGATCTTTGCGATAGGCCTGGTTGCCGCGGTGATCTGGTCAACCGCGGTATTCGGCTACAACAGCGCTTGGCTTACTTCCACACCCTCCGAGCCGACGGCCATGGGTGGACCCGGCTGGCTGTTCGTCTTCGCTATCTATATGGGCGTGTTCTCCAACATGCTCTACACATTCGACTTCGCGCGAATGGGACGCACCCAAGACATCCGCGTGAACGGCTTTCACACCTTTGGATTCACCTTCTATTTCTTCACCATCTTCGTCAATGGTGCCGTGGGAATCTATCTCGTGCACACCATTCCGCTGGACAGCGGGGGAGTCACCGAGGCCAGCCTTGTCGTCGGCATCGTGAAGTTGATGGGAATCTTCGGACTGATCTTCATCGTGGCCACGCAGACCAAAATCAACACTGCCAACTTCTATCTTGCGTCCACGAATTTCCAGAGCTTCTTCTCGCGCGCGTTCAATGTGACATTGCCCAGATTCGTTTGGGTTCTCTTCGTCGGAGTGGTTTCGTTCACCGTCATGGTCCTCGACGTGTTCAGTTTCATCGGAACATGGCTTTCCTACCAAGGCGCCGTCCTCGTCGCCTGGGTCGGAATCGCACTGGTGCACATCACGTACCATCGGCTCTCCAATTCGCGCAACGCATTCGAGTTTCGGCCCGGACGGGTGAGAAACTCCAGTTCTGGCGGTATTACGGCGTGGTTGGCTTCCTCGGGCGTCGGGATCTATCTCATCGCGTCGAAGAGTGGGCTGGCCTCCACATGGGCGCTGGTGATCACGTTCGTCCTGGCGGTAGTCATCTATGCCGCATTCCTGGTGGCGGGTAGAGGAAGTCAAACCGTACTCAATCGGCCCTTCGACCCGCATACCGAAGTGAACGACCTCTGGAACGATCGCATTCAATGCGCCATATGCGACAAGTCGTATGTCGCCATCGAGATCGACCGCGATCCCAGCAATGGACACCGTCCGATATGTGCTTCGTGCGCCACGGGCAGGAACTTCAGGGCCGCAACGCTGGCCGAGTCATCAGCAAGCTGAGGTATCTCGCAACCGGGCGACCACGGCACCAGCCGACCCGGTCGGAGCATCGGCCGACACGGGTCATGCCGACGAGATGGTCATGACACTGGCGACGCAGTTGCACCACATGTTATGGACGCACGAGGTGAGCACAGATCTGTCGAAAGTTCTGTCTTCGCAATCGACCTCAACCCGCGAGTTGCTGTATGACGTGGGCGGGCGTTCACAGCGGTGTCGGAACGAGGGTGATGTACGACGGCGAGGTTCACTTGCTGACCGAATGGCTGCCCACCGCACCACCGACGTCGTCCTTCGAGGACCCACTTCAGTGTGCCGGGTGGCGTGGTGCGAACTTCCCCCGGCTTCCAAGGACCAACTGCCATGCCTAGTTCGCGTAACCCGCCTGACGCCTGGCTTGCCTACCCATTCGATGTTTGGCGGATGCATCCTCGGCGTCGCGTACCAGCGCGTCGAGGGGGCGGTCCGCGGTCTGCCCCGGTATTCGCCGGACGGGCAGTGGCGTGCGATGTTCGTGCGACGCCCC
>NZ_JAVROT010000333.1:0-4107 GCF_032162605.1 Mycobacterium sp.
TTCGACCGCTTCGTGCCAGGCCAGGACGTCCATGGTGCCCGTGTCAGGGCGCTCGAGGTAGGCAAACTCGGCACAGTTGGCCAGCGCTTCGTTGATTGCGAGGACGACGTCACTCGAACGAATCGGATCCAGTTCGAAGCGTTCCCGCAGCCATGTGGCGAACTCGTCGCGGGTCTGGGAAGCGGTCTGCGCAGTCGCCGATATGCCGACGCGCTCGAAGCGCTCAGCGTTGGCGACGTTCGCGGGTTGCATCGTATCGATCATGACAGCTCGTGCTTACCCCGTCGGAGCACGGGCTAAGCGTGTCTAACCGCGAAGTGACGCAATCGCTTCATCGCGAGTGGCGAACAGCGGGACGATGTCGGCAATTCCGACCAGTTTCAGCGGCCGACTGGTGGCTGGACCCTCCGCGACGACGCACAGGCGGGTGGTCTCACCCGCCGCTTCGTGGGCCGCGACCAGCACCCCCATGCCGGCGGACGCGAGGAACTCGACCTCGGTCAGGTCCACGACGAGGCTCCCGGGCTTCTTGTCGAGGGCAGCGCGCAGCGCTTCCTCGAGTTGCGGCGCGGTCAGCATGTCGATCACACCGGAAGCGGCCACGATGGCCACCTCGTCGACCGAGCTTTCGCTCACCACGCACGTCGAGCCCGACGACGGACTGGCCTCGTCAGCCGTCGCTTCGCGTTGTTCGTCCAATGCCCAACTTCCCTGTTTGGCCACGTCCGCTGGATGCGAGGCGGCACCGCTTTCATCCTCGCGAGGCTCCGAGCTGAACCTGGCAAGAACGAAACTGCCTAGCTTGAACCTATCCGATGGGATCACCTGATGTCGCAATCGGGACACTGCGCGTACGCCGGCGGCGGTTGTCGCCGAATGATGTTGAAATGGAGTTTCGAGGTGGGGCCGGGACCGGTACGCCGCGACCACAGGAGCGAGATGGATCCCGAGACGCCCTTCGCGCGCCAGTTGGCGGAGATCGCGTCGGACCGGGAGGGGGCCCGGATCGGCGCATTCTTCGATCTCGACGGCACGCTGGTGTCCGGTTTCACCGCCGCCGCGCACGCCGGGCATCGCATCCGGCGTCGCCAGGCCAGGATCGGCGAGGTTCTCGGCGTGATCGAGGCCTCGGTGCGGTACCGGTTGGGGCGGATGGAGTTCGAGCGGCTCATCGTGAAGGCGGCCGGCTATCTTCGCGGCGAGACGCTGGAGGAGCTGGACGAACTCGGTGACGAGTTGTTCCGCAGGCACATCGAGTCGCGGGTGTTCTCCGCGATGCGCGACGTCGTCGCCGCCCATCAGGAACGTGGCCACACCGTCGTGCTGAGCTCGTCGGCCCTGACCATCCACGCCGAACCGGTGGCCCGCTACCTGGGCATCGCCGACGTGCTGTGCAACCACTTCGAGGTCGACGGCGACGGGCGTCTGACCGGCGGAATCGTCGAACCGATCATCTGGGGTGCCGGCAAGACCGACGCCGTGCGGCGATTCGGCGCCAACCACGACGTCGACCTGCACAGCAGCTACTTCTACGCCGACGGCGACGAGGAAATCTCCTCCATGCGGGCGGTCGGTCGGCCGCGGCCGGTGAACCCGCGCTCGGGGCTGGCCGCCGAAGCGGCGCGAAACGGCTGGCCGGTGCTGGTGGCCACTGGCTCGGACCGGCGACGGATGCCTGCGTGGTCACTGCGGCGGCGCCCGTAATCAGCGATCGCCCGTCGCACTCGTCTCGTCGATGTGGATCATCCGCCGGAACCCGCCGACGAAGACCGGCGGATACGCGCCGATGCCCGCCTTCGTCAGCCATTCGGCGGCCAGTCCCGAGTACCGCAACCAGTGGCGTGCGTGGCTCTCGTCGTCGACCTGCAACAGCAGCAGCACTTCGCGAGGGTCGTCGAACGCGCTGAAGATCACCACCCTGCGGATCCCCGCGGTGCGGAGATCTTCGATGGTATCGTGAACGTGCGCAACGAGATTCGGCACGTCGTCGACGACGGTCACCAACGACACCATCACCTCGGGCGCGACGGGGCCCGTTTCACCGGTGACGGTGAATCGCTCCACCACCTCGCCTGCGAACACCGCGGGGATGTCCTCGACTCCGACGGCGTCGAACCACTCGAAGAAGACCTGCGAACGCAGCAGTTCGAGCACGGGTTCGCGGGCGTGGATGGCGATCAGCACCAGTACCCGTCCGGGCTCCGTGGTGGAGGCGTACACCAGCACGTGGTGTGCGCCGATGTCGGCGAGCGCGTCCTTCCTGCGCTCCAGCAGCGGCCACACCCGCTCCGGGTCCGGCACGCGGTAGTCCGACGCGAGAACTAGCGAATGGGTCAGCCAGTGCGTCAACGGTCCTCGCCTTCGCCGTCACGATCGAGGACTGTCGATCGTGATTGCGAAACGCTATTGCGGTTCTGGCGCGGTGTCGAGCACCGACGCGTATGTCATCGAGGCCGCCGGAGGGCTAAACTAGAACACGTTTCAGTTCGCGACCGCCCCACACGAGGAGCAGGCATGCACACCCCACTCTGCGACCAGCTCGGCATCGACTTGCCGATCTTCGCCTTCACGCACTGCCGCGACGTGGTGGTCGCCGTCAGCAAGGCAGGGGGCTTCGGCGTCCTCGGTGCCGTCGGCTTCACCCCCGAGCAGCTCGAGATCGAGCTCAACTGGATCGACGCGCACATCGGCGACCACACCTATGGCGTCGACATCGTCATCCCCAACAAGTACGAGGGCATGGACTCGAACCTGTCGGCCGACGAACTGGGCAAGATGCTGGCCGACATGGTGCCTCAGGAGCATCTCGACTTCGCCCGCAAGATCCTGACCGATCACGGCGTACCGCTGTCCGCAGAGGACAACGAGAGCACGATGCGACTGCTCGGTTGGACCGAGGCGACCGCAACGCCGCAGGTCGAGGTTGCGCTCAAGCATCCGAAGATGACGCTGATCGCCAACGCGCTCGGCACTCCCCCCGTCGACATGATCGAGCACATCCACGCCGAGGGCCGGAAGGTCGCCGCACTGTGCGGTTCCCCTTCGCAGGCCCGCAAGCATGCGGATGCGGGCGTCGACATCGTCATCGCCCAGGGCGGCGAGGCGGGCGGGCACTCCGGTGAGGTCGGTTCGATCGTGTTGTGGCCGCAGGTGGTCAAGGAGGTCGCCCCCGTCCCGGTGCTCGCCGCTGGTGGCATCGGCAGCGGTCAGCAGATCGCCGCCGCGCTGGCGCTCGGCGCCGCGGGTGCGTGGACGGGCTCGCAGTGGCTCATGGTCGAGGAGGCCGAGAACACGCCAGTTCAGCAGGCCGCCTACGTGAAGGCGAGTAGTCGTGACACGGTGCGGAGCCGCTCGTTCACCGGCAAGCCGGCGCGGATGCTGCGCAACGACTGGACCGACGCATGGGAGAACCCGGACAACCCGAAGCCACTCGGCATGCCGCTGCAGTTCATGGTGTCCGGTCTTGCGGTCTCCGCAACGCACAAGTACCCCAACGAGACGGTCGACGTCGCCTTCAACCCGGTCGGTCAGGTCGTCGGGCAGTTCAGCAAGGTGGAGAAGACGTCCGCCGTCATCGAGCGGTGGGTTCAGGAGTACCTGGAGGCCACCAACACGCTCAACCAGCTCAACGAGGCCGCCGCCGTCTGACTCGAGATTTCGTTGTCCGGTCAGTCGCGTTTCGTCTCGTAGCGCAGCAGGACCGTGCCGCCGGGGAAGCTGCGGTTCTCCAACAGTCGCAGCGAGATCCATGACGGCAGCGTTGGGAAGAACGGTGTGCCGCCGCCCACGGCGGTGGGCGTGACCACGATCCGGTACTCGTCCACCAGTCCGGCTTGCACGATCGGTGCGGCCAGCGTCGCGCCGGCCACCTCCAGCCTGCCGTCGGTTTCGGCTTTCAGCTTCGTTACCGCCTCGACCGGGTCGCCGCGTTCCAGGCGGGAGTTCCAGTCGACGGACTCCAGGGTGCGTGAGAACACGATCTTGGGCATGTCGCGCCAGATGTGCGCGAAGTCGACGATCAGAGGGGTGGCGTCCGGGGCCGTGTCGGCGGTCGGCCAGTACGCGGACATCAGGTCGTAGAGTCGCCGCCCGTAGAACGACAGGGCG
>NZ_JAVROT010000334.1:0-4764 GCF_032162605.1 Mycobacterium sp.
TAGGTGTCGTCTATCTGGTAGTAGTGGCCGACGCGCGATTCAATCGCCGACGTCTCTGCTGCTGCGGTCATGAATTTGCTCAACTTCTCTATCGGCTTGTTCGCTGAGGCCGACCAAAGCACACTAGCGCGCGGACACCGTAGCAATACCCGTCGATACGCTTCGCCGGTTTGTGTCCGCGCGACCTCCTGAAGCTCGTCACGCGCAATCACGGTGTCCGGATCATTGACACGTCGACTGGGTGAATGCCGCCGCTCACTGAAACATCCGGAGCGGCTGGCCCGATCAGAGAGGGCGTTTCACTATGAGCGCGAGGGGACATCGAGGTACCGAACTTGTCCGGGAAGCTGGCCGTCGTGACCGGTAGCGGCGCGCCTTCGTCGAAGTCGCGGCAAAGGTCTTCGCAGACGAGCGGTAGCACCTGCGGTGCCGCTTGAGCCCGTCAGCTTCCGGTGGAGAAGTGAGAGCCGTTCCTGGCTTTCCGCGACGCCGGTGATGACGACCGCTGCGCCGATAGGCAGTAGAACCTCCCACGTTGTGTCGGTCGGCCCGGAATCGCATGTCCGCACCTGACCCGCGGCTACCAGATCGTCGGAGGATGGACGCCATGGAACGCAGCTAGCGGCCCACCAGCGCGTTCCCTCTAGTGGCCCGACAATCCCCATGACGGGCCGGGGACGGTAGGGACAGCCCTACCCTGAAGACGCAGGCGCATCGGATGGGAGCGAATCCAACAAGTGCCTAGCGTCGAGGGCGTGAGCACCAAACATATGTTGGTCGACCCAGCACAGCCTGGGCGAGTCGGCTTCGTCCGTCAGCTCGGTGTGGACACTGGCTACACGCTGCTCGGATTCCCGCTCGCCATCGTGAGTTTCAGCGTCCTCGTGGCTGGTTTGTCGGCGGGGCTCGGCACGCTGGTCGTCGTCATCGGCCTGCCGATCCTCGCGGGCACGTTGATCGTCGCTCGCTTCTTCGCCGACGTCGAGCGGCTGCGCATTCCCGCCGTGCTGCGCCGCCCACTGATCCGGCCGACCTACCGGGCGGCCGCACCGGGCGCCGGCGTCTGGAATCGGATCGTCACTCCGTTGACGCAGAGCCAGTTCTGGCTCGATCTCGTGTACGGCATCCTGCATTTCCCGATCTCGGTGGCCACCTTCAGCATCGTGGTCAGCTGGTGGGCGTCAGCGATCGGCGGCACGTTGACCATCGCTTGGGACTGGAGCATCCCGCGCGGCCGGGACAACAACTCGCTCGCCCAGCTGATCGGGCTCGGCGACAGCGCGTTCGCGCGGATCGGCCTGCAAACCGCCATCGGCCTCATCTGCCTGGTCAGCCTCCCGATCGTGGTGCGAGGTTGCGCGCTGATCTCGGCCGGCTTCAGCCGCATCCTGCTGACCGGTGTGGCCGAGATGCGCCAGACGATCACCGTGCTGACCGAGCAGAAGGCGGCCGCGGTCTCCGCCGAGGCGACCGCGCTGCGCCGGCTGGAACGTGACATCCACGACGGCCCGCAACAACGACTCATCCGCCTCGCGATGGATCTGAGCCGCGCCCGCCAACACGTGGACGGCGATCCGGACGCGCTCCGAGCCGCACTGGACGAGGCGATCAACCAGACCCAGGAGACTCTGGATGAGCTTCGGTCGCTGTCCCGCGGCATCGCGCCCCCGGTCCTCACCGACCGTGGCCTGCCCAGTGAGCTGGCTGCGCTGTCGGTCCGGTGCACCGTCCCAGTCGAGCTCGCGGTCGACCCCGACCTCGGCACGCTAAGGGCCGGCTCGACGCGGCCGTCGAGACCACCGCCTACTTCGCGGTCGCCGAGGCGCTGACCAATGTCGCCAAACACAGCGGCGCGGCGAACTGCTGGGTCACGGTGGCGAACGGGCCTGGCCGGCTCGGTGTCGAGATCGCCGACGACGGGGACGGCGGCGCGCATGTGGCCAAGGGCCATGGCCTGTCTGGCCTGGCCGACCGTGTGTGGGCCACCGGTGGCACGCTGGCCGTCATGAGTCCTCCCGGAGGCCCGACGACGATCGCGGTAGAGCTTCCGTGCTGAGAGTTGTGGTGGCCGACGACTCGGTCCTCCTGCGGGAGGGCCTCGTCCGGCTGTTGACCGAGAACGGCCATGACGTCGTCGCTGCGGTGGGTGACGGCCCTTCGCTGGTGCACGCCATCGAGGAGCGCCGGCCAGACATCTCGGTGGTGGACGTTCGGATGCCGCCGTCACACACCGATGAGGGACTGCGTGCAGCAGTCGAGGCCCGCCGGCGGGTGCCCGGCTCGCCGGTGCTCGTGCTGTCCCAATACGTCGAGGTCTCCTATGCGGATGACCTCCTCGCCGACGACGCCGGTGCAATCGGCTATCTACTCAAGGACCGGGTCACCGCGATCACGGATTTCCTCGACTCGGTGCAACGAGTGGCATCCGGCGGTACGGTGCTCGACCGGGAAGTTGTCGCACAGCTACTCGTGCGGCGCCGCCGTGACGATCCGCTGGCAGAGATGACTGCGCGTGAGCTGGAGGTGCTCGCGCTGATGGCCGAGGGCCGGTCCAACACGAACATCGCTCGCACCCTACAAGCCGGTTCCACCTCGCTCGCGCAGGTCGGCTCGGCGATCGACGCCGGGAAGGTCAAGCAGATCGCCAGCGGTCCCGAAGTCGGTTTGCCGGGCTACATATCCGTCACCCGCCAGAACCCAGGCCCTCGCCGAACCCAAACTCGCGGCCGTCATCGGCGACTTCTCCCAAAGGGTCACCCGCTTCCAACAATGGGGAGCCGAGCATCCGGAAGAGATCGCCAAAGCGTTTGTGTCGACCCAGCAGTTGACCGAAGACCAAGCCCTGCTGGCCGCGCGCACCAGCGCATCGACTCTCGTCCCGTCGGCTCCGACGACCTGGGTACCAAGACCGAGGTGGATTTGACGGGCCTGCTCGAGAAGGCGGGCTTCCTCCCGCGTCCTTCGACGTCACGCAGCTCCTGGACGCCCGGTACTCCGAGCAGATCACCCAGGCCACGCAGTAACGCGCTTGACTCGGGCCCAGGAGGCCGGCCGACCACCGGTCTACTTCGCGCGAAGCAGAGGGGTCACGCGCCGTAACGTGCGGACGTCGCTGTTCTGATAGGGCCGCCCATCGTGGTGGAGAAGGTCGCTGAACCACTCCGCCGGGGGCGCGGGCTCCGGGTGATCCCACGAATCCCACGGCAGATACGTCTGGGTCTTGCCCGCGACCAGACCCCAGTTGTACGCGGCGACGTCGTGCCGCACGGCAACCGGCAGGATTCCCTCGACACTGCTACCCAGCGTGCGCGCCAGGTACTCGGTACAAAGGATGGGTCGTTGCATCGGCGCGAGTTCGGCGATCCGGCCCTCGAAGCCGGCCGGGTTGGCATAGGAGTGGAAGGAGATCACGTCGGAGTTGCCGAGCTGGATGCCCGCGATCGTGCTGAGCCGTCCCGGGTCGGCCCAGGTCCCCTGCCAGACGCCACTGGTCAGGGGTTGAACGGGGTCGACTGCGCGCGCCCACTCGAAGACCTGGGGCAGCAGCGCAGCGACGAGGTCGAACTTGTCGGGCCTCTCGACCGTGCGGTACGCGCTCGCGGGGTTGTCGGGCTCATTCCACAGATCCCATCCAAGGATCCGATCGTCGCGGCGGAACTGGCTCAACACTCCGGTGACGTAGTCGTTCAGAACACGGACGTAGCCCGGGTCGCCGAGACGCTCGGCACCGGGACTCTGCACCCACCCTGAATTGTGCACGCCGGGCACCGGCGCGTGCTGAGGACCAAGTCTGGGGTGCGGATCCCAGCACGAATCGAAGAAGACGAACAGCGGCTTGATGGCATGGCTGGCCGCGATGGTGACGAACTGCATCAGCCGCCGAAGGAAGCCGCGTCGGTCCTGGACCCAGAGCAGATCGTGCAGGAATACCCGCACGGTATTGAGCCCGAGGCTGCCGGCCAGGCCCAGCTCGGCATCGATTCGCCGCGGATCGTAGGTGTCCGGCTGGAACATCTCGAGCTGATTGATCGCGTTGGACGGGATGTAATTCACGCCGACGAGTTGAGGCTGCGCCCGATACCAACTGTTGGCACGGTCAGCTGACCACCGTCCCCGTCCTGCCGCGGAGGCCCGCGGCATTCGGGTCAGCGTGGCGCCTCCGATCAGTATCAGCGGGACCTTCAGAGCCGTTCGACGACGCACGACGCGATCGCAGCGCGCGTCACGGCCGTGTTCAGGGTCGCTAATCAGGTGCAATCCTTCGAGTCGGTAACGTCATCCGTCGCCACTTGGTCCGGACACGCACCATAGAGAAACGATGGAAGGGGTTGACGCACAACGCTTTCGAGCTGTGTTGCCGGTGCCCATCGCTTCATGACCGACCGTGGCTGCGCTGCTGCACGGCCCTTGCTCGCACCACGCTACGGGAATCCTCGGCCTTCGTGAAAGTGAAGGGGATTCCAGACGTACGCTGCCTGGCCGCTGGATGAGCGGCTGCGTCTAACGGGGTCGCCTGCGGCGAAATGCCCCCGTGGTGGTCAGGGCCAGCTTGGTGCGGGTCGGGGCAGCGGATGGGCGCCTTCCGGACGCAAACCATCGAAGATGATGGCGAGATATCGTCGCCACAGATCTGAGGGCGGATCCGATAGGTACTCGACGACGTGAACTGGTGCGCAGATCAGCAGGAAGACATCCGTTCCGGTGATGTCGGGCCGTACGGCGCCGGATTCGCGCGCCCGATCGACCAACGAGACGACGACCGCA
>NZ_JAVROT010000335.1:0-2733 GCF_032162605.1 Mycobacterium sp.
CCGGCCATCAAGAAGGCGCCGGACTCAGATGCAACCCATCCGTTCAGCGGCGAAAAGGACAATCGACTCCGCGACCTGTGGCCTTCAACGGTTGGCGTGAGCCGGACGGGAACAGGCCACGGACGCCTTTAGCTGCATGAACAGGCCAGTAACCCTGAGGTGCGAGTCGGTGCATCTGATGCAACTCGCATTGGGTAATTGCCGATAAGTCACATTATGTCAACTAAACCCCCCTGCATATTGCATCTGATGAATCATCGCCCGCCTCCTTGAAGTCGCCGATCACCACCCGTGCTTCGAACAGGGTGGTCCATGATTGCGGTTGAGGCACTCCTTCCGTAGCCGATTGTTGAATGATTCGATGTACCCGTTGTTCCACGGTGTACCGGGCGGTATAGGACAAGCCGACTTTTCCATCGCAAAACTGTTGCAGCGCTTGAGAAACCAACTCCGTGTCATGTGAAGTCTCAGGAGATAAGTGACGCTTCGTACTCGGGACTTACTTGACATGGCTTCGGCGAATCGTGATGCTTGCTCGCCGTGGCGGCTGTCAGCGGCGAGTCTGGTGATCGAGAGTGGTTGGTAGAGCAGCGGTATCGGGCGGTGCTCGAGGTGTTGGACGGCTCGCCTGTCGGTGAGGTGGCCGTCCGGTACGGGGTATCGCGGCAGTCGGTGCATGCCTGGAAGGGCAAGTACATGGTGGGTGGGATCGAGGCGCTGCGCGAGGTGTCACGCCGACCCCGGACCAGCCCGACCCGGGTGGAAGTCCTCGGTGGAGGCGCTGGTGTGTGAGATGCGGAGAGCCCATCCACGCTGGGGTGCGCGGCGGATCACCTTCGAACTCGGACAGTCGGGTGTGGCGTCACCGCCCGCGCGAGCCACGGTGCACCGGATCTTGGTGCGCAACGGGTTGGTGCGTGCACAGCCGCAGGAGCATCGCCGCAAGTACCGTCGCTGGCAGCGTGAGGCGCCGATGCACCTCTGGCAGCTCGATCTGGTCGGCGGCGTCTTCTTGGCCGATGGGCGCGAATGCAAGATGTTGACCGGTATCGATGACCACTCCCGGTTCGTCGTGGTCGCCAGCGTGCTCGCGGTACCGTCGGGGCGGGCGGTGGCCGACGCGTTCCTCAAGGCGATGCGGGTCTACGGTGTGCCCTCAGAAGTGTTGACCGACAACGGTAAACAGTTCACCGGCCGGTTCACCAAACCCCGGCCGGCGGAGGTGCTCTTCGAGCGGGTTTGCCGGGAGAACGGGATCACCGCTCGACTCATCAAGCCGTATTTGCCGACCACGACCGGCAAGATCGAGCGCTGGCATCAGACCCTGCGCCGCGAACTGCTCGATCGGGTCGACCCGTTCGTGGACCTACCCTCAGCGCAGGCCGCGATCAGTGCCTGGGTGCAGACCTACAACCACGCCCGGCCCCACCAATCCTTGGACATGGCCACCCCGGCGAGCCTGTTTCGGCCCAACGCCCAACCCGAAGCCCTGGTCATCACGGGGCAGCCAGACAACCCGGGTCAGGACGTGGCCGAAGCGGTCCCTGCGACTGACACCGCCGCCGTGAACAGCGGTCTGGTGCTGCTGCCGTCGGCCGGTGCGGTCGAGTTCGACACCGTCATCGCCGCCAGCGGTCTGCTCGCGGTCATCCCTGCGGTGCAGCGAATCAGCCTGGGTCCCAACCGCGGTGGGCAACGCGCGCACGTCTGGGTCGACGAGTACACCGTCCACGTGCTCATCGACGGCGAGCTGGTCAAGACGGTTCCGTCCAACCTGGACGCTGAGGACCTCCGCGATCTGAGCATGCGGGGCGCGCGCCCAGCCGGAGCGCCGCCAGCCACCGCGTCGGTGGGCGGTGCCGGCACCCTCCCGGCGGCCGCCGTGATCGAAGTCGATCGCCACGTCGACAGCAACGGCTACGCCGAACTGGCCAAGCATCGGTTGCGAATTGGTGCCGAGCTCGCCCGACGCAAGGTGACACTCCGCCTCGACGGACACCTCATCCACGTCGTCTACAACGATGTGCTGGCCAAGACGCTGCCCTCACCGGTCCCGGCCGATCAACACACCAAGATTCGCGGCGCCCGGATCGCCCCCAGCCAAATACCGCCCCCAGCGCCCGGCCCGATGAGCGTGCAACGCAAGGTCCCCAGAGACGGCGTCGTCATGGTCGCCCGCCAACGCCTACGGGTCGGACGCACCTACACCGGCAAGATCGTCACCATCCACGTCGAGGACACCCACTTCCGGGTCACTTGCGACGGCGCCCAGCTATCCATCCACCCAAGGACCACCGAACTCCCAATCAAGCGGTGGAAAGCCAAGATTCACGCTCCGCGCCCATATCCGCCGACGTAAAGAATGTCCCGAGACTGTAAAGCATGTCCTGCGACAGAAGAGTTAAACACGTCCTGAGACCACACATCGACATCCGGGCCGTTGTCCATCCGCAGCACCATAGGTGGACCGCCAGCCGCGGTGACTCGCCATCCCCGAGGCGTAGCTGGCGTGTTCCCGCTGAATGAGTCCAACTCAATATCGGGGACTCGCCATAGCGACTCGCATAATCCGCCGCGCGAGCGCTGAGAATGCAGGAATCGAATATGCAGGGTTACCAGTACTCGTCGCCGAGAAAACTTGTGGCCAATTCCGCCAATTCCGCCAGTCGCGCTCATATCGCTCGTTGGCCTGGCAGAGCCCGCCGCCATTCGCTGTGGACGTCCCAGCCGTCC
>NZ_JAVROT010000336.1:0-21922 GCF_032162605.1 Mycobacterium sp.
CCAGATGGTGCCTGCGAAGACGGGGCCGCGCCTGCGGTCCGACGCCAGGTGGTGGATCCCGACCGCGCGGCGCGGCCGCAGACCCAGTTCGGGCCGTGCTTCGACGCGGACGACCTCACCCGTGGCGCGCAGCGCGTCGAAGATCCCCGCCCGGCCGATCCACGCAAGGTGCTCGGGCGGGCCCGCGCGGCCGAGGATGGACAGGCGCCGCAACTCGTCGGCCTCGTCGTTGGACGCCGAGTACGCCAGGACGTGGCTCTGGACGTCCTCGATGCTCACCATGCCGTGGGTGCGGTCGGCGATCGACTGCGCGAGACCGAACAGGTCGGTGCTCGAGTCGTAGAGCGGATCGGCGCGGTCGCCGTGGTGTTCGAAGACGTGGTCGACGAGGCGGTAGAGCCGCTCCCAACGGGCCCTCGGCTCGACGGCGACCACGGCCGTGCCCGCCGCCACGGCGCGGGCCACCACGGCGTCGGACGGCTCTTTGAGGAAGATGGCTGCGGGTGCCCGGCGCGTGACCTGCTGATCCAGCCAGCCGAGTGCGTCGTCGTCGCTGACGCCGAGGAGGAAGAACACGTCGGCTGACCCCGCGCCGACCGCGAGCCCGAGGCGCACGTCGTCGGCGTCGACCAGCGCCGCGGACGCCACCGGGAGGTCGAGGCCGCGCGGCGCGTCGACGAGGGTCACCATGGTCGCGTCCAGCGCAAGGAGCAGCTGACCGAGTCCGACGCCGGTCGCCTTCATGTTGTCGGATCTTACTGCCGAACTCGACAATGTTTGTCCGATCGGCCAATGGGTCGGCACGGCGTTTGAGAGACCCTGATCACATGACCTCCAGTGCCTTCTCGGCCATCACCGACGTACCGGTCCCCGCCAACGAACCGGTGCGCGAGTACGCCCCCGGCAGTCCCGAGCGGGCCAGGCTCGCCGACGCACTGGCGGCGCTGAGCGCGGCGGAACCGGTCGACCTTCCCCACGTGATCGCGGGCAGGCACACCATGGGCGTCGGCCAGCGCATCGACGTCGTCCAGCCGCACCGGCACAGCGCGGTGCTCGGCACACTGACCAACGGCGGGCACACCGAGGCGACGGCGGCGGTGGACGCCGCGATCGCTGCGAAGCACGACTGGGCCGCGACCCCATTCGACGAGCGGGCGGCAGTGTTCCTGCGGGCGGCCGACCTGCTCGCCGGGCCGTGGCGGGAGAAGCTGGCCGCCGCCACGATGCTCGGTCAGTCCAAGACGGCATACCAGGCCGAGATCGACTCCTCCTGCGAGCTCGCGGACTTCTGGCGGTTCAACGTGGCCTTCGCCCGGCAGCTCATGGCGCAACAGCCCGTCAGCAGCAGCGGAGTGTGGAACCGTACCGACTACCGCCCGCTCGAGGGCTTCGTCTACGCAATCACCCCCTTCAACTTCACCGCCATCGCGGGCAATCTCCCGACGGCGCCCGCACTGATGGGCAACACGGTGGTATGGAAACCGTCTGTCACGCAGACGTTCTCGGCGTATCTCACCATGCGGTTGCTTGAAGCCGCTGGGCTGCCGCCGGGAGTCGTCAACCTGGTCACCGGTGACGGCTACGCAGTGTCCGAAGTGGTGCTGTCCGATCAGCGGTTGGGGGGCATCCACTTCACGGGTTCGACTGCGACGTTCCAGCATCTGTGGCGGGAGGTCGGTTCCAACATCGAGCGCTACGACACCTACCCGCGGCTGGTCGGGGAAACGGGCGGCAAGGACTTCGTGGTCGCACATGCGTCAGCGCGTCCAGACGTGTTGCGCACCGCGCTCATTCGGGGCGCCTTCGACTACCAGGGACAGAAGTGTTCGGCGGCCTCGCGCGCCTTCGTTGCCCGCTCGGTGTGGCAGCGGATGGGCGACGACTTCCTCGGCGCCACCGAGAAGCTCGCGTACGGTGACGTGTCGGACCTGTCCAACTATGGTGGTGCGCTGATCGACGAGCGTGCCTTCGCCAAGAACACCCAAGCCATCGAGCGCGCGAAGAGCGCATCGGGCGTGACGATCGCCGTCGGTGGCGAATACGACGACGGCGAAGGATATTTCGTCCGTCCCACGGTCCTGCTCTCCGACGATCCGACGGACGAGGCCTTCTCAACGGAGTACTTCGGTCCGATACTGGCTCTGCACGTGTATGACGACGACCGCTGGGACGACGTGCTCGGCGTTGTCGATCGCGGGTCCAAGTATGCGCTCACCGGTGCGGTGATCGCCGACGACCGCGCAGCGGTACTGGATGCCGAGAACCGATTGCGCTACGCCGCAGGCAATTTCTACGTCAACGACAAACCCACGGGCGCCGTAGTCGGCCAACAGCCTTTCGGCGGGTCACGCGCGTCCGGCACCAACGACAAGGCCGGCTCGGCGCTGAATCTGCTGCGCTGGACGTCGGCGCGGTCGATCAAGGAGACGTTCGTTCCGCCCACCGACCACGACTACACGCACATGGGGGCGTGACCGATGAGCCTATTCCAGCGGGTCGCACGGCCCGTCATCCTGGCTGCTGCCCGATCCGACGGACTGCGCTGCACGGCCGAGCGGATGCCCGTCACCCGTCGGGTGGTGCACCGGTTCGTGCCCGGTGAGTCCGTCGACGATGCTCTGACATCGGTTTCTGCACTGCGTGATTCGCACCGTTTCGTCTCCATCGACTACCTGGGTGAGGACGTCACCGACAGCGATGCCGCGGACACCACGGTGCGCGCCTACGTGGATCTGCTCGAGGCGCTCGGCCAGCGTCGCGAGGTAGTTGACGGCCCGCGACCGTTGGAGGTGTCGCTGAAGCTCTCCGCGCTCGGTCAGGCGCTTCCTCGCGATGGAGAGAAGATCGCGCTCGAGAATGCGCACACGATCTGCAGTAAGGCGCGCGACCTCGGGGCATGGGTGACGGTCGACGCCGAGGATCACACCACCACCGATTCGACGCTGTCGATCGTGCGCGAGCTGCGCGCCGACTTCGGATGGCTGGGAACGGTTCTGCAGGCGTATCTGAAGCGGACCCAGGGCGATTGCGAGGAGTTCGCGGCGTCCGGCGCCAGGATCCGACTCTGCAAGGGCGCGTACGACGAACCCGCGTCGGTCGCATACCGCGACGGCGATGAGGTGACCGACTCCTATCTGCGGTGTCTTCGGGTGCTGATGGCGGGCGAGGGATACCCGATGGTGGCCTCGCACGACCCGGTCGTCATCGACGCGGTACCCGGCTTGGCCCGCGAATTCAGCAGGGGGGTCGAGGACTTCGAGTATCAGATGCTCTTCGGCATCCGCGACGCGGAGCAGCGCAAGCTCGCCGCCGAGGGCAACAACGTCCGGGTATACGTGCCGTTCGGCAGCCAGTGGTACGGCTACTTCGTCCGACGCCTGGCTGAACGGCCCGCCAACCTGTCGTTCTTCCTGCGAGCGCTGGCCGAGCGGCGTCACTGAGCGTCGAACATCCGGTGATCACCTAGGCTGACCCATGCCCCGAGGAGGTGTGCATGACGGTCACCGGCCCGGGTGCCGAGCAACAACGCATCGATGGATTCGGTCGCCTCGATCTGGGGCTTCGCCAGGCCAGCGACTGGTACCTGTGGGGGCCGTACCTCAGTGAACGCCAGTGGGGCACTGTCCGCGAGGACTACAGCGCCGACGGCGACGCCTGGAACTACCTCCCTCACGACCACGCTCGTTCGCGCGCCTACCGCTGGGGCGAGGACGGTCTTGCCGGCTGGTGCGACATCGAACAACGGCTGTGCCTCGCATTGGCCCTGTGGAACGGCCACGACCCGACCCTCAAGGAGCGCGCCTTCGGCCTGACGGGTCACGAGGGCAACCACGGCGAGGACGTCAAGGAGTACTGGTGGTACCGCGACGCGGTGCCCAGCCACGCGTGGAACACCTGGCGCTACCACTACCCGCAGCGGGCCTTTCCCTACGAGCAACTGCTCGAGGAGAACCGCAGGCGGGGCAGGCTCGACCCCGAGTACGAGTTGCTCGACACCGGGATCTTCGACGACGACAGGTACTGGGTCGTCGACGTCACCTACGCCAAGGCGGACCCGACAGACGTCCTGATGACGATCGACGTGACGAATGCCGGACCCGACACCGAAGTGCTTCACGTGCTGCCGACGCTGTGGTTCCGCAACACGTGGTCGTGGGACGGTCGGGGCGAGCAGGCACCCGAGCTGGTGGCGACGTCGGACGCCACGGTGAGCCTCGAGCACCCCTTGCTCGGGCCACTCGAAATGGTCTGCGGCACCGACCCGCTCGGTGCCACGCCGGAGCTGATCTTCTGCGACAACGAGACCAACGTCGTCAGGCTCTACGGCACCGCGGCGACGACGCCGTGGCCGAAGGACGGCATCAACGACCACGTGGTCTCCGGTGCCGACACAGTCAACCCGGCACGTCACGGCGCCAAGTGCTCGGCCTGGTACCAGCTCACCGTCGCGCCAGGGCAGACCGCGCAACTGCGGGTGCGGCTGAGGCCTGCGCGTGCCGAAACCGGGTCGGCCAATGCCCTCTCGCGCGACTTCACCCGGGTGATCGACGTCCGGCGAGCCGAGGCGGACGAGTTCTACCTGGGCCTGACCCCCGCCGAAGCCTCGGTCGACGAGGCTTCGGTGATGCGTCAGGCCTTCGCCGGGCTGCTGTGGAGCAAGCAGTTCTACCACTACGACGTGGCGCGGTGGCTCGATGGCGATCCCGGTCAGCCGCCACCGCCGCCGCAGCGCAAGGACATCCGCAACGGGCAGTGGCGCAACTTCCAGGCGCTCGACATCATGTCGATGCCCGACACCTGGGAGTACCCGTGGTTCGCTGCGTGGGATCTGGCATTCCAGTGCGTCGCGCTGACCCACGTGGACCCCGCGTTTGCGAAGTACCAACTCAACCTGCTGTGCCGGGAGTGGTTCCAACATCCAACGGTGCGCTGCCCGCGTACGAGTGGGACTTCAGTGACGTCAACCCGCCCGTGCATGCGTGGGCCGCGATGGAGATCTTCGCCATCGACGGCGGCCGTGACATCGACTTCCTCAGCCGCATCTTCGACAAGCTGCTGGTGAACTTCACCTGGTGGGTGAACCGGGAGGACGCCGACGGGTCGAACCTCTTCGAGGGCGGCTTCATGGGGCTGGACAACATCGGACCGATGAACCGTTCGCACCTTCCGATCGACGGTGTGCTCGAACAGTCCGACGCCACGGGCTGGATGGCCACCTACGCGCTGTGGATGGCGATGATCGCCACCATCCTGCACGTGTCCGGCCACCGACCCACCCTCGACCTCGTGCAGAAGTTCCTCGAGCACTTCGCGGCCATCGCCGAAGCCCTTGACACCGTGGGGATCTGGGACGACGAGGACGGCCTCTTCTACGACCGCGTTCTGATGCGCGACGGTAGCGCGGTGCCCCTGCGGGTACGTTCGATCGCCGCGGTGGTTCCGCTGCTGGCGGTCGCCGTCGTCGACGACGAGGCGCTGGGCCTCGCCCTGGTGACCAACAAGCGCTTCGCGAGCTATCTGCGTCGTCAGCAGGGACGCCTCGACGACGGGCTGCACGCCGGCGGGATCCTGCACGGAAAGGCCGGTCAGCATCAGATCCTCGTCGGTGTCACCAGCCCCGACCGGGTGCGCAGGGTGTGCGAGAAGCTGCTCGACCCCCAGGAGTTCCTGTCGCCGCACGGGTTGCGCTCGCTGTCGGCATACCACCGGGACCATCCCTACGCGATCGAGATACAAGGCGTCCGTGCGGGTATCGACTACGAGCCCGCCGAGTCGACGACGGCGATGTTCGGGGGCAACTCGAATTGGCGTGGTCCGGTGTGGTTTCCGTTGAACTACCTCATCGCCAGGGCGCTCGAGCGCTACCACGAGTTCTTTGGCGACGACTTCACCATCGAATACCCAACCGGTTCGGGCACGTCCACGACTCTGGAGGTGGTCGCCGCCGACATCTGGAAGCGACTGGTCGACATCTTCCTGGTCGACGGCGACGGCCGCCGACCGTGCTTCGGCGCCGTCGACCGTCTGCAGAACGATCCGCGATGGCGCGACGACGTGCTGTTCTACGAATACTTCAACGGCGACGACGGGGCCGGACTCGGGGCCAGTCATCAGACCGGGTGGACCGCACTGGTGGCCGACGTCATCCGCCGTAGGCACGGCACGCTCCCGTCGTTCAGCGAAATCATCGCGCGACTCATGCGGGAGAAGGGCCAAACCTGAGCGCCCCGACCGAAGTCAGGTCATCGGGAACGAGTGATGTTCGTGTACGACGGCCCAGCGGTCATCGAACTTGCGCAGGCCGACCGTGACCCGCAACCGGTTGTCCGGCTTGGCCTCGAAGTCCGACGGGGTGCCGCATCGAAGCAGCGCGAACGCGAAGGCCACGTCCTGATCGGCGACGACCTCGAGTTCGGTGAGCTCGAACGTGGCGCCCTGGCGTAGCCATTCGAAGAACGGGCCCCAGCTGTCGCGGTACTCGTCGATGCCACGGACCCCGGCATACGGCGGCGGCACGTCGAACATCACGATGCCCTGATCGTGCTGGCGCACGACCTCTTCGAGATCGCACCGGGCCACCGCATCGACCCAACGGGTGATCAGCCCTCGGACCTCGTCGGCGTCGCTCACAGGTCGAACCTGGTGGCGCCATACGGTTCTGACGTGCCGAACGCGTACACCGTGGAGGGGTCCACCCGGTAGACGTAGTACGGCGGCTTGCCCCCGGAGGGAGCGCTGAAGTCTGCAGTGAGCGCGTCGCCATCGACAGACGCAGGCCAACCCTGCTCGACCCACACCGCGGCGACGCCGGCCAGTTCGTCGGCATCGGTCACGCGATTGGCTGTGCCCTCGACCACCAGGTCGAAGGGTTCGGTGGCAAGGCTCACGACGCACCGCGCGTCATCGGCGATGTTCCGCGTCTTGCGGGTGTCGGGACTTGAGTTGAAGTACCAGGATCCGGAGTACAGCGCGATGCCCAACGGTCTGACGTGTGGCTGACCGGTCGCGTCGAGTGTGGTGAGCCAGGCCGTATGTCTGCCGGGGCCGCCGGTACCGGGCGCCTGAGGCACGTTGTTGCCCATCGTCTGTTCGACCCGGTCCCATTCGATGGACGGCGTGCCGTAGCCGTCGAGGTTGCGAGGTGTGACCGCCATGGTGTTCTGCTCCTTCGTCTCGTGAAGTACTGACCGGGCGGGTGAGAAGAAGTCATCGGTGGGAGGGCTCGCCGGAGGTTCACGGGCATGTCCGTAGGCGCGCGGGCCGTCAGCAGGGTCGCCGCGACGATCAGCCGAAGACCTGCGGCCATCACGTCTCGGCGGCGGTCAGCCCGCGCAGCCGCAGCAGCGTCCACGCCGCGATGGTCTGTGCGTCGGTGATGGTGCCGTCGACGATCATCCGCTCGATCTGCGCGCCGGTAAACCACTCGCTGCGCATGTCCTGCTCTTCGTGCTCCCGCTCGTGGTCGCCCTCGGTGATCCCGGTCGCCAGGAACACCCACCCGCGCTGGCTGCTCATGCCAGGCGCGAGATCGAGCTGGCCGAGCACCACCAGGGACGTGGCGCGCAGCCCGGTCTCCTCGCGGAGCTCCCGGGCTGCCAGGTCGGCGGGCGGCGGCTCGTCTCCGTCGAGGGTGCCCGGGGCGGTGCCCTGCGGAAACTCCCATCGCCGCAACCCAATCGGGTAGCGGAACTGCTCGACGAGCCGGTACCGGTCGCCGTCGGCCGCGATCACCAGGGCGTACGTCGGTTTGTCGATGACGCCGTAAATCCCGGGGGTGCCGTCCTGGCGGCGGATGTCGTCCTCGCGAACGATCATCCAGGCGTTCCGGTACACCACGCGGGAGTCAACGCGTTCGATGGGATCCACGCGTCCAGTATCACCACGGAGGGCAGGAGCGCAGCGACCCGGGGATTCGGCACGGAGGTCAGGAGCGCAGCGACCCGGGATTCGGCACGGCGCGGTAGCCTCGCTGACATGCTGCTGGCTTCGTTGAACCCCTCGGCCGTCGCTGGCGGTCACGACGTCGCGGACGCCGTGCGGATCGACGGAGCGACGCTCAGCCGCAGCGACCTCGTCGGCGCGGCCACCTCGGTGGCAGAACGCGTGGCCGGTGCGGGCCGGGTCGCCGTCCTCGCCACGCCCACCGCCACCACGGTGCTCGCCATCACAGGCTGCCTGATCGCGGGTGTCCCCGTCGTTCCGGTCCCCGCCGACGTCGGAGCCGCCGAACGCCACCACATCCTCGCTGATTCCGGCGCCAGGGCGTGGCTGGGTGAGGTGCCCCAGGATCTCGAGGGGCTGCCGCACGTCCCCGTCCGTCTGCACGCCCGTTCGTGGCACCGTTACGCCGAGCCGCCGCCGGACGCGACCGCGATGGTCGTGTACACCTCCGGCACGACGGGTCCGCCCAAGGGCGTGCTGATCAGTCGCCGGGCGATCGCCGCCGACATCGACGCGCTGGCCGCGGCGTGGGAGTGGACGCCGGACGACACCCTGGTTCACGGCCTGCCCCTGTTCCACATACACGGGCTGATCGTCGGTCTGCTTGGGTCGCTTCGGATCGGAAACCGCTTCGTACACACGGGGAAACCGACGCCCGCCGCCTACGCGCAGGCCGGTGGCTCGCTGTACTTCGGTGTCCCGACCGTGTGGTCGCGCATCGTCGGTGATCCTGATGCGGCCCTGGCGTTGTCGTCGGCGCGACTGTTGGTGTCCGGCAGCGCCCCGCTGCCGGTTCCGGTATTCGACGAACTGTCCCGGTTGACCGGCCATGCGCCCGTCGAGCGGTACGGCAGCACCGAGTCACTGATCACGCTCAGCACCATCGCGAACGGCGAACGGCGACCAGGCTGGGTGGGCCTTGCGCTCGACGGCGTGCAGACCCGGTTGACCGACGACGACGGTGCCCCGGTGCGGCACGACGGGGAAACCATTGGGCGACTCGAGGTTCACGGACCGATGCTGTTCGACGGCTACCTCAACAGGCCCGACGCCACCGCCGAGGTGCTGAGCGGCGACGGGTGGTACCGCACTGGTGACGTCGCCGTGATCGACGGTGACGGCATGCACCGCATCGTCGGCCGAGAGTCGGTCGATCTCATCAAGTCCGGCGGGTACCGCATCGGAGCGGGGGAGATCGAGACCGTGTTGCTCGGGCACGCAGGTGTTGACGAGGTCGCGGTCGTCGGCGTCCCCGATGACGACCTCGGCCAGCGGATCGTGGCCTTCGTCGTCGGCTCCGCCGCACCGCAGGAGCTTATCGACCACGTGGGACAACAGCTTTCGGCACACAAGCGACCGCGCGAAGTGCGCATCGTGGACGCCCTTCCTCGCAACGCCATGGGCAAGGTCTTGAAGAAGGAACTGGGGCTGGGAAACTGAGATGGCACTGAGGTTCACCGACATCTGCATTGATGCCGCCGACATCGAGGCGCTCGCCGCCTGGTGGTCCGACGTGCTCGGGTGGCGCCGAGAGCCCGCCGACGACGGCGACGTCGTGCTGCGTGCACCTGCGGGTGCGGGCCCGGACTGGCTGTTCCTCGCGGTGCCCGACGACAAGGTCGTGAAGAACCGCATCCACTTCGACTTCACGCCGGAGGATCAGCAGGCCGAAGTGGACCGTCTCATCGCGCTGGGCGCACGGCACGTCGACATCGGGCAGGGCGACGAATCCTGGGTGGTGCTGGCCGATCCAGAGGGCAACGAGTTCTGCATCCTGGCCGCCGAGGACTGAGGCCCTCTCGGAGCAGACCCGACGGCCTCCGGTCTTCGGGGTACGGCTGTGGCACGGACGCGAGCGTGCGTGTCTGTGCCGGACGCGCCGAATCGATTCGGCAGTTCACGCACGCTCGCGCGCGGCCCCACAGGAACCTCGACCCCGCCGCACAGATAGCGGTGTCAGGATGGCCGCGTGCGTCGACTGTGGGTCCTGATGATCTGTGTCGCCGTGCTGGCTGCGTGCAGTTCACCGGCTCCGCAACCGCATCCCCCGCAGACGCCCCCGATGGGGTGGAACTCGTGGAACTCCGGTATCCCGCTGACCGAAAAGACCGTCGAGGACACCGTCGACGCGATGGTGTCCTCGGGAATGCGGGACGCCGGCTACCGCTTCGTCAACCTCGACGCCGGGTGGGCCGCGCCCACCAGGGATGCCGATGGTCACCTTCGGGCCGACCCTGCCCGGTTTCCACACGGCATCGCGGCGTTGGCGACCTACGTCCACGAGCGCGGCATGCTGCTCGGCATTTATCACAGTCCGTTCAACCAGGGCTGCGGTCAGGACCCGCGCATCGGCGGCGCCGGTCACGAACAGGCTGACGCAGGAACGTTCGCCAAGTGGGGCATCGACTACCTCAAGTACGACTGGTGCCGGTTGGACGCCGGGCACACCGAACAGGTGAAGTACTTCGCGGCGATGCGAGATGCATTGCGCGCCAGCGGCCGTCACATCGTCTACAGCATCAACCCCAACAGTTCCGGCGATCCCGACGCGGGCTCCGAATACGACTGGTCCCACATCGCCGACGTCAGCCGGGACGCGATGGACCTGGTGCCGGCCTGGGGTGACGATGCGCTCTGGGCTGAGGGTCTCGCCGGCGTCAGCCAGGCGTTCACCGCCGCGGGCCCGGTCGCGCCCCGCGACGGCCCGAAGCACGTCAACGACCCGGACATGCTGGTGGTCGGGATCGGGTGGAACGAGTTCGCGAACGGGCACCCCACGATGTCACTCGGGCCGCAGCGCCCCGACCTGACGGAAACCGAACAGCGCGCACACTTCTCGTTGTGGGCGATGCTGGCCGCGCCCCTTCTGGCGGGCAATGACGTGCGCTCGATGGACGAGGGGACGCGGGCCATCCTGACCAACCGCGATGTCATCGCCGTCGACCAGGATCCGCTGGTGCTGCAAGGGCTTCCGCTATTGAACGATCCCCGGGTGATCGTCAAGCCACTGGCCGACGGTTCGGTCGCGGTAGCGCTGTTCAACTCCGCCGCCGTGCCGGTCTCGATCCACACCGACACCAGGGCGGTCGGCCTGTCCGGGGCCGACTGCTACGTCGTACGCGATCTCTGGGAGCACTCCGAGACGACCACGGCAGGCGACATCGGGCAGACGGTGCCCGCGCACGGGGTCGTGATGCTGCGAGTGACGCGCTGCGAGTAGGGCTCAGTTCGCGTGCAGCGCCTCGTTCAGCGTGATGCCGGTGCCGTCGCGAGACACCACCTCGACCGCTCCGGACACGGAATTGCGTCGGAACAGGAGGCTGTTTGCACCGGACAGGTCCCGGGCCTTGACGGTCTGACCATCGGCCGTGGTCACCTTGGTGCCGCCCGTCACGTAGAGACCGGCCTCGATCACGCAGTCATCGCCGAGTGAGATACCAAGACCCGAATTGGCGCCGAGCAGACAGCGCTTGCCGACCGAGATGGTCTCCTTCCCGCCGCCGGACAGGGTGCCCATGATCGAAGCGCCGCCGCCGATGTCGGAACCGTCGTCGACCACCACGCCAGCCGAGATCCGGCCCTCGACCATCGACGTGCCCAGCGTCCCGGCGTTGAAGTTCACGAAGCCCTCGTGCATCACCGTCGTGCCCGATGCCAGGTGGGCACCGAGGCGCACCCGGTCCGCGTCCGCGATCCGGACGCCCGTCGGCACCACGTAGTCGACCATGCGAGGGAACTTGTCGATGCCGTACACGGCCACCGGTCCGCGTCGTCGCAATCGCGCCCGGGTCAGCTCGAACCCTTCGACCGCACACGGTCCGTAGCTCGTCCACACCACATTGGCCAGCACCCCGAAGACGCCATCCATGTTCGCGCCGTGCGGAGCGATCAGGCGGTGTGAAAGTAGGTGCAGCCGCAGATAGGCGTCGAAGGCGTCGACGGGCTTGTCGTCCAGCGACGCGATCGTCGTACGGACGATGACGGTTTCCACGTCGCGATCCTCGTCGCGACCGGTCAACGCGGCCAGCTCGTCGGTCACCTCGGCCACCGAGAGCCGGTTCGTGCCGGTGACAATTCCCGGGTCGCTGCGCTCTCCCCCGCGAGCGGGGGGACCCCCGGCACCGGACGGCCCGTCGCCGAACAGTTCGGGCTCGGGGAACCACGTGTCGAGAATCGTTCCGTCGGCCGCTATGGTGGCCACGCCGACGCCTGATGCGGAAGTCACGTTGCTAAAGGCTACTGGACGACTCTCCGGCGCGAGCCAGACACAAAAGTGTCCTGACGCGCCCGGCGGGTTCACGCGGGCGACCGGCTAGCCTCGATAATTGTGCCTCTCGATTTACGCGCTGATCCGACCGAGCTGACCGCCGCGCTGGTGGACATCCCCAGCGAGTCGCGCAACGAGCAGCGCATCGCCGACGAGATCGAGGCGGCACTGCGCGCGCAGGCAGGTGGCTACGAGGTCATCCGCAGCGGCAACGCCGTCTTGGCTCGCACCGACTTCGGTCGACCGTCGCGGGTGCTGCTCGCGGGCCATACCGACACCGTCCCGGCTGCGGACAACCTCCCCAGCCGGCTGGTGGACGGTGAACTGTACGGCTGCGGCACCTCGGACATGAAGTCCGGCGACGCGGTCTTCCTGCACCTGGCCGCCACCGTCGCCGCGCCGTCGCACGACATCACGTTGGTGATGTACGACTGCGAGGAGATCGAGTCCAGCGCCAACGGCCTCGGCCGCATCGAACGCGAGTTGCCCGACTGGCTGCAGGCCGACGTCGCCATTCTCGGCGAACCGTCGGGTGGTTTCATCGAGGCGGGCTGTCAGGGGACCATTCGCGTGGTCGTCCGCGCCACCGGAACCCGTGCCCACTCGGCGCGATCGTGGCTGGGCGACAACGCCATTCACAAACTCGGCGCCGTACTCGACCGGCTGTCGTCCTATCGTCCCCGCAACGTCGACATCGACGGCTGCACGTATCGCGAAGGGCTGTCCGCCGTGCGGATCGACGGGGGCATCGCGGGCAACGTCATCCCCGACGCCGCGTCGGTCACGGTGAACTTCCGCTTCGCGCCCGACCGCACCGTCGAGCAGGCGACCGCGCACGTGCACGAAGTTTTGGCCGGGCTGGAGTTTGACATTGAACGGACCGACGCCGCCGCGGGCGCACTGCCCGGGCTGACCAAACCGGCCGCCGCGGCGCTCGTCGAGGCCGCCGGAGGACAGGTGCGCGCCAAGTACGGCTGGACCGACGTGGCCAGGTTCGCGGCGCTCGGCATCCCCGCCGTCAACTACGGCCCCGGCGACCCGAACATGGCGCACCGCGTCGACGAATGCGTCGACGTCGCGCAGATCACCGCGGCCACCGAGACGCTGCGGAAATATCTGGTTGACTGACGCCGCTAACATGGTCTGCAAGCGTCGAATCAACACGAGGTGGGCCGAAGACATGGTGGGAGAAGACATCTCCGGGTGACCGGAGCACGTCCTCCTTTCCGTTTCAGTGCAATGGCCCGGTGCCACGCACCCACCGAGAGACCTCCCGCATGTCCGACGTTTCCATCGTTTCCTCGCATCTGTCGTTCGGCTGGCCCGACGACACCCCGCTGTTCACCGATCTGTCCTTCACCATCCGTGGCGGCCGCACCGGCCTGGTCGCACCCAACGGGGCGGGCAAGAGCACGCTGCTCAAACTCGTGGCCGGTGAGCACCGCCCCACCGCTGGGTCCGTGACCGTCGACGGCACGGTGGGCTACCTGCCGCAGACTCTGGCGTTGGACGGTGAGCGAACCGTCGCCGAGGTGCTCGGTGTCGCACCGGTCATCGCCGCCCTCGACGCGCTGGCCACCGGCGACGCCTCGGATGCGGTGTTCGCCGCGATCGGGGACGACTGGGACGTCGAGGAGTGGCTGCGCGCCCAACTCGACCGGCTGGGGCTGGGCCACCTCGCTCTTGCCCAGCCTCTGCGGTCACTGAGCGGTGGGGAAGTGATCTCCGTGGGCCTGGCTGCACAGCTGCTCAAGCGGCCCGACGTGCTGCTACTCGACGAGCCGACGAACAACCTCGACGTCGAGGCCAGGCAACGGCTCTACGCCGCGCTCGATGACTTTGGCGGTACCCTGCTGGTCGTCAGTCACGACCGTGTGCTGCTCGACCGGATGGACCGCATCGCCGAGTTGTATCGCGGTGAGATCACCTTCTTCGGAGGTACTTTCACCGAATACGAGAATGCGATCTCCGCGGCCCAACGGTCCGCCGAGGCCGACAAACGCAACGCCGAACAGCTGCTGAAGCACGAGAAGCGGCAGATGCAGCAGGCCCGCGAGCGTGCCGCCAAGCGTTCGAGCACCGCCGCGCGCAACGTGAAGGACGCCGGCTTGCCCAAGATAGTGGCCGGCAAGCTCAAGCGCGACGCCCAGGAGTCCGCGGCCCGGTCCGACGACGTGCACGCCAAGCGGGTCGACGATGCCCGATTGCGCCTCGATCAGGCCGAGCGCACACTGCGTGACGACGACGCCATCGTGCTCGACCTGACCGACACCGACGTTCCCGCAGGTCGCACCGTTCTCGCCGCGCGCGGCCTTCGAATGCGTCTGGGTGGCCGAGATCTGTTCGGACACAACGGCATCGATTTCGACATCCGTGGACCCGAACGCATCGCGCTCACCGGGTCCAACGGAGCGGGCAAGTCGACGCTGTTTCGGATGATCAACGGCGATCTGTCGCCGGACCATGGGAGCGTACAGCGGGCCGACGGCCGGATCGCCCATCTGTCCCAGCGGCTCGATCTGCTGGATCTCGACTGCACCGTCGCCGAGAGCCTCGCCGCATTCGCGCCGAGCCTGTCGCACACCCGTCGCATGCATCTGTTGGCGCAGTTCCTGTTTCGCGGTGACCACATCCACCTGCCCGTCGCGGCGTTGTCGGGTGGCGAACGGTTGCGGGCGACACTCGTCTGCGTGCTCAACGCCGAACCGGCGCCGCAGCTGCTGCTACTGGACGAGCCGACCAACAACCTCGATCTCGTCAGCGTCGGTCAGTTGGAGTCCGCATTGAACGCCTACCGAGGTGCCTTCGTGGTGGTCAGCCACGACGAGAGGTTCCTGGCTGCGATCGGAGTTCAGTGCAGGCTCCGCGTCGCCGACGGAGTGTTGATCTAGAGCGGTGACTGCTGCGGGCGGGTCTGCGCGGGCTGGGGGCGCTCCGCGGCGGCCGGCGGCACGGGAGCGCGACCGCCGTCGGTCGCCCGACCTGGCTGGGCGCCCTCGGTGTGGGCGGGCGGTGCCTGCCGGCTGCGTTGCTCTTCTGCGCGCTTCTCGTCCGGCTTGGCGTCCTTGTCCTTGTCCTCGTCGGACTTGGCTTCGTCAGCCTTTGCCTCGTCGGATCCCGCGCCACCCTTGGTGGCCGACTCGACGATGCCCTGGACGCCCTGCATGATCTGCTGAGGCAGCTGCGTCAACCCCTGCGCGAGTCCCTGCACCGACTGGGCCATGCCCTGCGCTATCTGACCGACCTGGCTGGCCATCTGGCCCGCCATCTCGGCACCTCCACCGCCAGCCGCCCCCGCGCCGGCCGATCCCGCACCGGCCGCTCCGGCTGCGCCGCCCTGTGAACCCGCTCCACCGGCCCCGCTCGAACCCGCCAGCGCCTCCGCCGCGGCCTTGAGTTTCTCGGCATTCGCCTGGTCGCCCTGTTCATAGGCCTGGGCGGCAGCCTGGAGCAGTTTGCCGATGGTCTCACTGGACGTCGACGTGGCCGCGAACGTGCCATCCCGGCTCGGGAGCGCCGCTCCCAGCGCGGAAGTGAAGGCCGACGAGATCGTCCCGTAGGCGGCCTCTGCGTCCCCAGAACTTGGCGAGAGTGCCGTGAGTCTCGACACCGCGGCCGATACCTGGTCGTGGATCTGCCCCAGAGACTTCACGCCGCCGGGGTCCACGGACAGCGGTTGGCCCATTTTGATTCTCCGTTTGGTGGAATTGGAACGGTTGGGTTGCTCGGCAACCTCATGACGATTCTATTGCCGATCGACGAGCTGAGTTGGCAGAGATTTCAGACGAGACGCAGGAATTCGTGATGTCGACGGCGACTACGCTGCTACCAATGTCGCTGGTCAAGGTCGCCCTGGTCGTATTCCTAGTGCTTGCCATGGTCGTGATCGTGGTGGTCTTCATCCGCAATGTGCGGGCCAAGGGATTTCCCGCCAGGGAGTCGTCGAGCCACCTTGGGCAGATAAGGGGCGCAATGCCGCCGACTCCGAGACCGGATTGGGCTGGCCGGGAGGACGACGTGGATGGCGAGGGTCCGGCCCGGCGGTCTCGGCGGGTTTGACCTCGGTCAGGCGGGACACGCCTGCTCCAGCGCCCCGAGTTCGTCTCTGAACTGCGCATTCAACTGTGCATGTCTTTGGGCCCACGGCGGAGGTCCCGGTACCGGAGATTGAGCAGAGTCATCCCGCGCCTGCTCGACGACCGCGACGGTTTGGGCCGCGATGACCGCCACCTGGTGGGTATGGGGCGCGAGCCGCGGGTCGGCGACGTCATCGGCGTATGCCTTCAGTCGGGTTGCCCAGGACTGATAGTCAGACAAGCTCGTCTCCGTCGGATTGTCGGGGTCAGACTGCGCGGTGATCGCCTTGTTGTGCGCCTTGTTGTACTTGAGCATCTGGCGCACCTTCGCGCAGCCCGAGTCCGAATCGTCTGGCACCAACCAGATCAAGACGACTGCAACCACTGCAGCGACCACCACGACGCCGACGCCCGTGATCCACCATCGACGGGCTGTCATCAACGCGGCCGAGTCATGATCGGAGGCCGCGGCGGTCCGGCGTTCTCGGTAGCACCACCACCGAAGTTCACCGTTCCTCCGCAGCCATCGGGCACGTAGTACCTCGTTCCCATGTTGTTGGCGGACAGCGTAGCGATCTGCGGCAACGAAATTGGCTTCCAGGTGTGGTCGATGTTCTGGACCGGAGGCAGGCCAACCAGGTCACCGCCTGCGTTGAATGAGGTATTGCGTTGGTACTCATAAACATTGCCTACCCAGCGTTGCACCTGTGACTCGCCGTTCACGTCTACCACGCGCGTGATATCGGTAGCCTCGGTGGCCGCGACTCGGAACCGATAACCCTCCTTGTACTGGACGATCGGTGCATCCTCATCGGCTACCCAGGTCTGCCCGGGTACGTACATACCCGTAGGTGGCCCGACCCTGAGAGGAGTGTCTTCGCCGAACGGTCGGTATCCGCGTGTCAGAGGCGCATATGGTCCGGTTGGGGGCAGGGGCACCGTCTCCCATTGACCGAAGTCCAGGTCGCCGACGAAAGGGTTGGTGGGGTCGGCGGGTCGCCCGGGGGTGAGCGGGTTGCGCTGTACCTCCGTCTCCCCGGGTGTATCGAAGGGACCTGCGGTCTTGAAGTTGCCGACAGCCTGAACGCCGGGAGTGCCGAAATTCTGGATGCCTAGCGCCTGGTACTCATTGCCGATCGTTCGGACCTGGCCGCCGATCGTCGAGAGGTCGCCGTTGGACTTGGTGACGATCTCGGTCAGTTGGCTGAGGCCGTTCTGGACGATCGGCACGAGCATCTGCTCGCGGTTCTTGCCTGCGGGCACGCTGGCGGCGGCGTCGAGGACCCACTGGCGTACGGCGTCGAGGTTTTGGCGGCCGGTGGTGACGACTTGGGCGGACTGGTTGGCCTGTGCGGCGAGGCGCTGGTCGAGGCCGGCGAGCTTGCCGATGACTTCGTGGTGGTCCTTGTTGGCGGTGTCGTAGGCCGCCGCGGCGTCTCCGCTCCAGTGTGAGCCCGGGGCCGCGGACTGAACATTGGCCTGCAGGTCGCGCAGCGGTCCGCTCTTGTCGTACTGCTCTCCGGTCGGGGGCGTGCCCTGCCCGAAGGTGTTGTGCGCGTTCGACCACGTCGACAAGAAGCCGTCAAGCACACCCACGCGAACCCCCGTTTCCAATAGTCGACTCCAAGCCTAAGGCCAGGCAGCGAACGTCGAGCGCACTAATCACGAGGCAACGCCGACTCTCAGTGGCGTGCCGTCGCAGCCTGTTTCGCGGCATCCGCGGCCACACCGTGCATGCCGATCCCAGCGAACGCTTCCCCCGCCGCGTCCAACGCAGCGGCATCGCCTGCGGTCAGAGCCCGCGCGTAGTTCAGCGAAATGTCACCGACGACACAGTCCACCCCCAGCCGCTCGATGGCATCGGCGGCCCGCGCGTCGCCGAGGCGCACCGCGTCGAGCAGGACCCGCAAGGCGACCGCCGACTGGCCGCCCCGCTCGGCCGCTCGCGCCGACTCCCGCGCAGCGTTGATCGCTCCAGGCCCGTCGTGACGCGCCGCCGCCGTCCACGCCCGTGCCAGCGACAGTTCCGGCGCGAACAACATCGACTTGAGTCCGTGCCGGGACTCGGCCCTGGCCAGCATCCGGCCCGCGTCGGCGACCCGCCCCAGCTGACCGAGACTGTGCGCCAACAACATCCACGCCAACGGGCCCCACGAATAACCCGTCGGGGCCAGCGCCGCCGTAACGGACTCCAGAATCTCGACGGACTCGGCGCACTGTCCGCGCGCGATCAACACGTCGGCCACCAGGAGTCGGGCGATCGCATGACTCGGCTGCGTTGCCCGTGAGCCGTCGACGAGATCTTCTGCCAGTGCCTGCGCACGGTCGAGCTCGCCCGACATGATCAACGCGGTCGTCTGCCCGAAGGCGCTGGTGAAACGCAACAGGCCAGGATGGCCCGCGGCGATGGCACGGGCCGCCAGGTCGTCGACGTCGGCGAATCTTCCCATTCGCGCATGGCACAGCGCAGCCGCGGACGCGGCCCAACCGATGGCCTGCTGGTCCGCGTTCGGCGACGCCAACACGTCCCGCGCGATCTGCATGGCCCGCTCCGGGCTGCCTGCGTTCATCGCGAACGTGCCGAGCAACGCGTCGAGCGTCGCACCCGCGCCGTTGGAGGTCACCTTGGTCCTGACGGTACGCAGGAAGGCCGTCGCCCGCTCCGGCTGATCGAGCATCCAGAACTGATTCGCCGCCTGCGGCAGCGCCCACGCCATCAAGTCGGATTCGCTCAGCGTCGAGTCGTCGACCTCGGACATGACCGCGTCCGCGTCACGTCCGCGGCCCTGCCAGGCCAGCGCCTGCGCGAGCGTGAGACGGGCTGCGAGGGACTCTCCGTCCCGAAGCGCCGCGCGCCCCAACTCCTCGGCGGAGGCGAGATCGCCCCGTGCCAATGCGTCTTCGGCTGCGGCCGTCCCATCTGGTCCATCGGACACCGCCGAAGTGTATGGCGGTCGTAGCAGGGGCCACGGGCGAACTCGTCGGTTCGAGCCGCCGGGTACGTTGCACTCGTGTCCGCTGATATTTCAGAAGCCGAAGAACCACGCGGCCCGTGGGCAGTGTGCGTGTACTGCGCGTCCGCCCCGACACATGGCGACCTGCTCGACTTGGCGACCCACGTCGGCGCCGCCCTGGCCGACCGCGGCTGGACCCTGGTGTCCGGGGGCGGCAACGTCTCGGCCATGGGTGCGGTGGCGGGCGCCGCGCGGGCACACAGCGGCCGCACCGTCGGGGTCATCCCCAAGGCGCTGGTTCACCGCGAACTCGCCGACGTCGACGCCGACGAGCTGATCGTCACCGACACCATGCGCGAACGCAAGCAGGTCATGGAAGACCGGGCCGACGCCTTCCTCGTGCTTCCTGGCGGCATCGGGACGCTCGAGGAGTTCTTCGAGGCTTGGACTGCGGGTTATCTAGGCATGCACGAAAAGCCACTCGTAATGCTCGACCCGTTCGGCCACTACGACGGACTGCTCGCGTGGATACGCGGACTCGTGGACACCGGTTACGTCAGCGCGGGTGCGATCGACCGGTTGATCGTGGTCGCCGACGTGGCGGCCGCAATGGAGAAGTGCGCGCCAGCGGGGAGCCGCCCCGGCGGCGACGTCGGACCGGCGTAATGGCCATCACCCGCGCAGTTAGGGTTGGCTCGTGAGCGACAAGAAATCCGGAACCCGCGCCCATGTCGGCCTTCTGGACATCGCACCGAGGTTGCCGGGATTGCTCGTGGATGCGCCCGTCATCGTCCGCGGCGTGGTCACCGGGTTCTTGGCGCGCCCGACGGCGAAGACGTCCATCGGCAAGGTGTTCCAAGAACGCGCCGCCCGCTACGGCGACAAGATCTTCATCAAGTTCGACGACGAGCAGCTGACCTACCGCCAGGCCAACGAGACGGTCAACAGGTACGCGGCCGTGCTCGCCGCGCGGGGCGTCGGTCACGGCGACGTCGTCGGCGTGATGCTGCGCAACTCGCCCCGCTCGGTGCTGCTGATGCTCGCCGTCGTGAAGTGCGGCGCGGTGGCCGGAATGCTCAACTACCACCAGCGCGGCAAGGTCTTGGCACACAGCATCGGTGTGCTCGGCGCCAAGGCCATGGTGGCCGACACCGACTTCATCGAACCGATCAGCGAGAGCGACGCCAACACCGACGGATTGATGACGCTCGACGAGCTACAGCAGTTGGCGGCGACGGCGCCCGACTCCAACCCGGCCACCACGTCGGCCGTGCTCGCCATGGACAAGGCGTTCTACATCTTCACCTCGGGCACGACCGGGATGCCGAAGGCCAGCGTGATGACGCACTACAGGTGGTTGCGCGCACTGGCCGGCTTCGGCGGCCTCGGCATGCGGTTGACCAGCGACGACACCCTGTACTGCTGCCTGCCGCTCTACCACAACAACGCGTTGACGGTCGCCCTGTCCTCGGTGCTCAACTCGGGATCGACGCTGGCGCTCGGCAAGTCCTTCTCCGCGTCGAAGTTCTGGGACGACGTCATCCGGTACGACGCCACCGCCTTCGTCTACATAGGCGAGATCTGCGCCTACCTCCTCAACCAGCCGGCCAAGCCGACCGACCGCAAGCACCACGTCAGGGTGATCGCCGGCAACGGGTTGCGGCCCACCATCTGGGACGAGTTCACCAAGCGCTTCGGCATCTCACGGGTCTGCGAGTTCTACGCGGCCAGCGAGGGCAACACCGCCTTCCTCAACGTGTTCAACGTGGACAAGACGACCGGTATCTGCCCGTCGCCCGTCGCCTTCGTCGAGTACGACGACGAGTCGGGCGAACCGGCGCGCGGCGAGGACGGCCGCGTGCAGAAGGTCAGGACCGGAGAGCCGGGTCTGCTGCTGTCCAAGGTGAGCAACTTCCAGCCCTTCGATGGCTACACCGACGGGGACGCCACCGAGAAGAAGTTGGTGCGCGACGCGTTCAGGGACGGCGACGTCTGGTTCAACACCGGCGACCTGATGCGATCGCAGGGCTTCGGGCACGCCGCCTTCACCGACCGCCTCGGCGACACGTTCCGGTGGAAGGGCGAGAACGTCGCCACCACCGAGGTCGAGGCGGCCGTGTCCACCGACCCGCAGGTCGAAGAGGCCACGGTGTTCGGTGTCGAGGTGGAGGGCGCAGGCGGCAGGGCAGGCATGGCCGCCATCCAGCTCAAGGACGGCCAGGAGTTCGACGGCAAGGCGCTGGCCAATGCCGTCTACGAGAACCTGCCCAGATACGCGGTGCCGCTGTTCGTCCGCATCACCGAGACCCTGGCGCACACGTCGACGTTCAAGAGTCAGAAGGTCGACCTGCGCAAGGAGGGCTACGGCGGCGACTCCGGCGAAGGTGACGAGGAAGCCGGGAAGGTCGAGGACCCGATTTACGTGCTGGCCGGGCGCGACGAGGGCTACGTGGAGTTCTACGACGAGTACCCCGCCGACGTCGTCGCCGGCAAGCGCCCCAGGTAGCCGGCTTCGGCGCACGGTCGATCAGCGACCGAACGAGAGCGCGTTCATTGGCGACCAGCGGCCAGGGCCTGTGCCGCGTCGACGGTCTGCCAAGATGCCGTCCACCGCATCGTCGCGGGACAGGCGGCTGGCCAATTCGAGCACCTCGTCGGTGCTCGCGCCGTCGGCGAGGTGATGT
>NZ_JAVROT010000337.1:0-4021 GCF_032162605.1 Mycobacterium sp.
CGCCGAGGCGGGCAACGGGGACCGCGTCGCCATCCACTGGGTCGGTGAACCCGTCGACGACGAACGCACCATCACCTACGCCCAGTTGAAGGACGAGGTGTCCAAGGCCGCCAACGCGCTGACCGAACTCGGTCTGGTGGCCGGGGATCGGGTCGCGATCTACATGCCGATGGTGCCCGAGGCGATCGTGGCGATGCTGGCCTGCGCACGCCTGGGCGTCATGCACTCGGTGGTGTTCGCCGGGTTCTCCGCCTCGGCGTTGAAGGCGCGTATCGAGGACGCCGAGGCAAAACTGGTCATCACCACCGACGGGCAGTACCGCCGCGGCAAGGCCGCCTCGCTCAAGGCGGCCGTGGATGAAGCAGTCGAGGCATCCGACAGCATCGAGCACGTTGTGGTGGTGCACCGCACCGGGATCGACGTCGCCTGGACCGAGGGCCGTGACCTGTGGTGGCATGACGTCGTCGACCGGGCCTCGCCCGAGCACGCCCCGGAGGCGTTCGACGCCGAGCACCCGTTGTTCCTGCTCTACACCTCCGGTACCACCGGCAAGCCCAAGGGCATCATGCACACCACCGGTGGTTACCTGACCCAGTCGAGCTACACCCATTACAACGTCTTCGACGTCAAACCCGAGACCGACGTGTACTGGTGCACCGCCGACATCGGCTGGGTCACCGGGCACACCTACATCGTGTACGGACCGCTGTCCAACGGCGTGACGCAGGTGGTCTACGAGGGCACCCCCTCATCGCCGGACGAGCACCGCCACTTCCAGATCATCGAAAAGTACGGCGTCACCATCTATTACACCGCTCCGACGCTGGTCCGCACGTTCATGAAATGGGGACGTCAGCTGCCCGCCGAGCACGATCTGTCCAGCTTGCGGCTGCTCGGTTCGGTCGGCGAGCCGATCAATCCCGAGGCGTGGCGCTGGTACCGCATGGCGTTCGGCGCCAACAAGATTCCGATCGTGGACACCTGGTGGCAGACCGAGACCGGGGCCGCGATGATCTCCCCGCTGCCCGGTGTCACCGACTGCAAACCGGGATCGGCGATGCGTCCGCTGCCCGGCATCTCCGCCAAGATCGTCGACGACGACGGCAACGAGTTGGCGCCCGGCACCGATCACGGTCAACAAGCCAGCGGATACCTGGTGCTCGACAAGCCCTGGCCGGCGATGCTGCGCGGCATCTGGGGTGATCCCGAGCGCTTCACGCAGACCTACTGGTCGCGCTTCGCAGAGCAGGGCTGGTACTTCGCCGGCGACGGCGCCCGGTACGGCAAGGACGGCGAGATCTGGGTGCTGGGCCGCATCGACGACGTCATGAACATCTCCGGACACCGGATCTCCACCGCCGAAGTGGAGTCCGCACTCGTCGGGCACTCCGGGGTGGCCGAGGCGGCCGTCGTCGGCGCCACGGACGAGCAAACCGGGCAGGCCATCTGTGCGTTCGTCATCCTGAAGGCCCATCACGCCGACACCCCGAACCAGCAGATGGTCGAGGAACTGCGCAAGCAGGTCGCCACCGAGATCTCCCCCATCGCCCGACCCCGCGAAATTCACGTCGTCCCCGAACTCCCCAAGACCCGCAGCGGCAAGATCATGCGCCGCCTTCTGCGCGATGTCGCCGAAGGCCGCGAACTCGGCGACACCTCCACACTCGTCGACCCCAGCGTCTTCGAGGCCATCCGCGCCAGCAAGTAGGTGGCGCAAGGATGTGTCGGGCATGAAAGTCCCGGTCCGCTGCCCGCGGAGGTGGACTATCGTGACTGCCACGCGCGGCGTCCACATGCCCGCGAGGAGCGTGATCGCCGGTGGGTTCATCCAAGACGTTGGGCGGCGGGGCTGCAGCCCTGGTCCCCTCGGCGAAGGTACGCGCGGTTCACGAACTCTTCGTCGCCGGTGAGGTCGATGCCTCCTATCTGAACTCGACCCCGCTGCGCCGGGTCGTCGCCGAGAGCTGGCAGCGCAGCCTGGCCAGGGGTGTCGACCCCGACCGCGGCGGTGCCCAGTCGTCCGATCTCGCGCAGAGCATCGCCCGGATGCGGGCCGCCCACCCTCTGGCGTCGGCTCTTCCCGTAATCCGCAGGCTGCTCGTCGAGGACGCGGCGTCCTCCGGGGTGATGGTCGCCATCAGCGCCGCCGACGGCACCCTGCTCTGGGTCGAGGGCGACGCCGCGGCCTGCCGAAAGGCAGAGGCCATGAACTTCGTTCCCGGCGCCGACTGGAGTGAACACGGCGCGGGCACCAATGCGCCGGGTACGGCCTTGGCGGTCGACGCCGAGGTGCAGATCCGCGGCACCGAGCACTTCTCACGCATCGTCCAGCCGTGGAGCTGCACGGCGGTCCCGGTGCACGATCCGGGAACGGGCGCGCTGATCGGCGCGATCGACCTGACGGGCGGAGCCGAGGTGTCGTCGCAGCAGACGCTGGCACTGGTGCGCGCCACCGTGGTGGCCGTCGAGAACCATCTGGCCCTATTGCGGTTCACCGAGTCCGGCCGGGTGGACAGGCGGGTTGGAATGCCTCGCCTGTCGGTGCTTGGCGGAGATCGACCGCGGTGGGAGATCACCGACGAGCGCGGGCATCTGCATCGCACCGTGCTCACCGGCAGGCACGCCGAGATCCTGGTGCTTCTGAGCAGACACCCCGAGGGCCTGAGTGCGGATCACCTCGCCATGCTCCTGGACGACAAGCACCTCGACGTGGTCACCATCCGCGCGGAGATGTCACGGCTGCGCAAGGTCGTCGGCCCCGAATTCATCTTCTCGCGGCCCTACCGGCTGACGGCGCCGCTGGCGAGCGACCTGAACGACGTGTTCGACGCGCTCTCCGCCGGTGACGTGGCGTCGGCGCTCGGCCGGTATGCCGGTCCGCTGCTCAGCCAGTCGACGTCCCCCGCCATCGCCCGGTTGCGCACCGAATTGAGCGCGAGCATGCGGAGTGCCGTGCTGGTCGACTCGTCGGCGGGAAGCCTGTCGCTACTCCGGCGTTGGCTCGAACTGCCCGAGGGCCGCGACGACCGCGACGGCTGGCGCGTGCTGCGCGACAGTTCGAGCCGCGGGTCGGTCGTCCGCGCCCGGGCCCACGGACACCTCGTCGGCCTGGACTTCGAACTCGGCTGACGTCCCTCGCGACGTTGCTCGCGCCGTGCAACCGTGCTGCAACCCCCTCCTGCCTACCGTGAGTGACGACCGACACATTTGTCGCCCAGGTGCAGGAGAGGAAAGACCATGACTGTTTACGCGCGGCCCGGTACCGAAGGCTCGGTGATGTCCTTCGAGCCCCGCTACGAGAACTACATCGGCGGCGAGTGGGTGACCCCTACCGCCGGCCGGTACTTCGAGAACCCGACACCCGTCACCGGCCAGACCTTCTGCGAGGTCGCCCGTTCCGACGAGTCCGACATCGAGAAGGCGCTGGACGCCGCCCACGCCGCCGCACCGGCCTGGGGCAAGACCTCGCCGGCCGAGCGGGCGGTGATCCTCAACAAGATCGCCGACCGCATCGAGGAGAACCTCGAAGCCATCGCGGTCGCGGAGGCCTGGGACAACGGCAAACCGGTCCGGGAGACGCTGAACGCCGACATTCCGTTGGCGGTGGACCACTTTCGGTACTTCGCCGGGGCGATCCGCGCGCAGGAGGGGTCATTGTCGCAGATCGACGAGGACACCGTCGCCTACCACTTCCACGAGCCGCTGGGCGTCGTCGGGCAGATCATCCCGTGGAACTTCCCCATCCTGATGGCCGTGTGGAAGCTCGCGCCCGCACTCGCCGCGGGCAACGCCGTCGTGCTCAAGCCGGCCGAGCAGACGCCCGCGTCGATCCTGTATCTGATGTCGCTGATCGGGGATCTGCTTCCCGCCGGTGTCCTCAACGTGGTCAACGGATTCGGCGTCGAAGCGGGCAAGCCGTTGGCGAGTTCGAACCGCATCGCCAAGATCGCCTTCACCGGTGAGACGACGACCGGGCGGCTGATCATGCAGTACGCCAGCCAGAACCTGATCCCGGTCACCC
>NZ_JAVROT010000338.1:0-12340 GCF_032162605.1 Mycobacterium sp.
ACCGCTGCGCAACCCGGTGTTTGAACGCCGTCCGCCCGTGAAACCGTGATCAAACGTTGTCGCGCAGGAAGGCGATGTCGTCCTTGCGGCCCTCGTCGGAGGTCTCGCAGATGACGGGCGCGTCGGCCGCCTTCACGACCGCAACGAGAAGTTGCGGATCGATCTGGCCACTGCCGAAGTTCGCGTGCCGGTCCGCGCCCGAACCCGCCGCGTCACGGGAGTCGTTGCAGTGCACCAGGTCGATCCGCCCGGTGATGGCCTTGATCCGCTCGACGGCATCGATCAGCGCCTCACCTGCGGCCCATGCGTGGCAGGTGTCCAGGCAGAACCCAATTCCCCTGTCTCCGATGTGATCCCACAGCCGTGCAATGGTGTCGAAGTGACGTGCCATCGCGTGGTCGCCGCCCGCGGTGTTCTCGAGGTACACCGGAACGTCGGTCTTCAGACTGTCCAGCGCCTTGACCCAGCGCTCGAACCCGGCCTCCATGTCGTCGTCGTCGGCGTGTCCGCCGTGCACGATGACCGCCGTCGCATTGATCTCACCGGCCGCGTCGCAGGTGTCCTGGAGGATCTTGCGCGACGGGATGCGCACGCGGTTGTTCGCCGACGCCACGTTGATCAGGTAGGGCGCATGCACGTAGAGCGGCACGCTCGACGCACGCAGCACGTCGGCGTCCTCACGTGGCTTCGGCTTCTTCCAGCTCTGCGGGTTGCCGAGGAAGAACTGCACCACCTCGGCGCCTTCGGCCCGGGCTGCGGTGAGGGGGTCTTCATCGTGAACGTGCGAACCGATCAGCATCAGGCCAGTTTAGTGATGGACCCGACAACCTCAGGTCAGTGGCGTGCCCGCCCGGGCCGAGCCGATGGTGACCGTGCGCCGCGGGTCGGGCACCCCCAGCAGCGTGCCGTCGTGTTCCACGGCGGTCGCACCGAATCGCAACGCATTGGCCAGCCCCTCGGCGCCGCCGGAGGGTGCGGCGAGGAACCCGGCGAGGAAGGCGTCGCCCGCCCCGACGGTGTTGACGACCCGGCGTGCGGGCGCGGTCCCGTGCAGGGCCTCGGGCAGGTCGGCATCGACCAGAATCGCTCCGTTGCCACCGAGACTCACCAGCACCGTGTGCACGCCGCGGGCCAGCAGCGCGTGTGCCGCAGCCGTCACGTCGCCGACGGTTCGCAGCCTGGCGCCGAGCGTCTCGGCGAGTTCCTCTGCGTTCGGTTTGATCAGGTGCGGCAGCCCGTCGCGGCCGTTGTCCAACACGGCCTTCAGCGCGCTGCCGGACGCATCCACCGCCACCCGTCGTCCCGCAGCACTGGCATCGGCCACGGCGCGCGCGAGCCTGGTCGCCGGGAACCCCGCGGGCAGGCTGCCCGCCCAGAGCGTCCAATCGCCCGCATCGCCGACCGCCAGCGCCGCCGCACAGAGGGCCTCGATCTCGTCACGGGACAGCGCGGGGCCTGGCTCGTTGACCTTGGTGCTGCGTCCGCCGGCTTCGACGAGGGAGAGATTGCTGCGCACCGGCCGCGCGATGGGTACGCCGACGATGTCGAGACCAAGGACGTGCAGTCTCTCGACGATCTCGTCACCGGTGGCGCCCCCGACCGGCAGCACGGCGCACACGTCTACGCCTGCACCGTGCAGAGCGAGCGCCACGTTGACGCCCTTTCCGCTCGGCTCCGTCATGCTGGTGGTCGCCCGGTTCACGCTTCCCGGCGCGAGCCGCGGCAGGTGCAGCGTGCGGTCGAGGCTCGGGTTGGGAGTGACGGTCACGATCATCGGTCGGCCACCTCGACGGCGATGTCTGCGGCCCGCAGTCGGCTTCGATGGTCTGCGGTGGCCGCGGCATCGGTGATCAGCACGTCGACGTCGGACAGGGTGGCGTGGCGCGCGAGGCTCTCGTGGCCGAACTTGCTGGAGTCGACCAGGAACACCCGCTGACGAGCCGCGGTCAGCATCTGGTGCTTGACGGCCGCCTCCTCGGGGTCGGGCGTGGTGAGCCCACGATCGAACGACAGGGCGTTGGTGCCCAGGAACGCCACGTCGACGTTGATCGCGGCCAACGCCTGCACGGTGAGCGCGCCGACGCCCGCCATCGTCGGCGTCCTGATTCGTCCGCCGAGCGTCACGACGGTGATGCCCCGACGGAGCAGTGTCGCCCCGACCGGCATGGAGTTGGTGTAGACGACGAGTTCGGTTTCCGTGGGCAGTATTTCGGCGAGCGCCAACGTGGTGGTGCCCGCGTCGAGCAGCAGCGAGGCACCATCCGGCACGAATTGCAGCGCACGGTTGGCGATGGCGGACTTCTCTGCCATCCGCTCGCCGCGGTCGGTGACGTTCGGCTCGGCGCGGCTGGGCTCCCGGGGAACGGCACCGCCATGTACCCGTCGCAGCAGTCCGCGGGATTCGAGGAGTGCGAGATCCTTGCGCACACTCTCGGCACTGATGCCGAAACGCGCTGTTAGTCGGCTACTTTCGACACGTCCTGCCGCATCGAGCAGACGCAGCACCTCAGCGTGCCGCTCATCGGCGAACCAGGTGCGCGCGGTCACGGCTGACCCAGGTGGTCGGCCACGCCGATCGCACCACATGCCCGTGCGGCGAGGGTGGCTGCACCGAGGCTGCCCGCCTCCTCGACGGTCGAGACGTCCAGTGGTCCAAATCGAGAAGCTTTGGCGCGCATCACCTCTGCGCTGTGCCGCCATCCCCCGGTGACCACGACGCGCACCGCAGGGCCGACGACGGCGTCCATCGCGCGGTGTAGCGCCAGCGCCTCGTCGGCGGCCGCTGCCACCACGTCTCGCCACTGCGCGCCGGGGCCGGCATCGGGCGAGCGCTCGGCGGCGGCGTCGAGTTCGGCAACGTCGGCGGGGTCGAGGCCGAGCCGTTCCAGCACGCGCAACTGCGCCAGCCCACCCTCCGTACCGCCAAGCAGACTCCAGTGCTCGGGTTCGATGCTCGGGTCGGTCGTGATGCCTGCGGCTGCGAGCCGGGCGACGTCGCCGCGGGCGGGAACCGGGGTGATCGTGCGCACCAGCGCTTCGGCCGTGCCCGACGAATCCAGTTCGTGGCCCGGCGCGGTGGCGCGGGCGCCGAGGGCGGACGCCTGGTGATCGTGTCCGGCCAACGTCAGCACGGCACCATGAAGGAGCGGATTCATTGCCGCGGACGTGATCGCACCGACTGGCACACCCGCCGCAACGAGCGGAGGCATCAACCCGCGGGTGGCCCCCGACCAGTCGAGCGCGTCGTCCCACCAGTCGCGCGCTGCTACGTCCAGCCAGCCGGTGCGTCCAGCCAGAGACAGCTCGAGAACCGCATCGCCGCCAAGTCGCCGCACCACCCACCCGCCGACGTCGAAGCGGACCGTCGCGTCGCGGCAGGCGGGCTCGTGGCGCAGGAGCCAGCGGTGCTTGGTCAGCGAGAACTGGCCCCGCAGGGGCTTTCCCGCAATGCCGCCGAAGGCGTCGGCGCCGATGGTCGCGGCGAGGTCGGCCACCTCGTCGTCGTCACGGTCGTCATGCCAGGCGATGACGGGAGTCAGTGGGCGCTCGCGCGCATCGGTGAGCACCCCGGATTCGCCCATGCTGGTGATGCCGACCGCCCGGACCGGCACACCCGCAGCTTGCACCGCGAGGTTCAGCGCATCGAAGGCGCTGCGGCACAGGGTTTCCGCGTCGATTTGCGTGCCGAACGGGCCGGTGTCCCACGACGTCGCTGCGCGGCCGGATCCGAGCACTGCACCGTCGGCGTCGTAGATCACCGCCTTGCTCGACGTCGTGCCGACGTCGAGTCCGGCGAATGCAGCCATTTCACTCCCGCCCATTGCCTGAATTGGGTTTGCGTGGATATGGTTGCGTATCGTTGGAGGCATCGTCAAGTCCTGAAGGAGCGTCATGCCGCTGGTCGCCACGGCCGAACTCATCGCAAGCGCGGCCAAGCGCGGCGGCGGTGTCGCGGCCTTCAACGTGATCACCCTCGAGCACGCCGAGGGCATAGTCGCAGGCGCGCAACGGATGTCAGTTCCGGTGATCCTGCAGGTGAGCGAGAACACGGTGGCGTTCCACGGCGCCCTGCGCCCGGTGAGCGCCGCGCTGGTGGCGCTGGCCACCGACGCAGGGGTACCGGTCGGCCTGCATCTCGATCACGTCGAGGCGCGCGATCTCTGGGAGCAGGCAGCGGCGGCCGGCTACTCGTCGGCGATGGTCGACGGCGGCGCACTGCCCTACGACGGCAACGTCGCGGTCACCGCCGAGGCCGCCACACTGCTGCACGGACAGGGCCTGGCGGTCGAAGCGGAGCTCGGCTACGTCGGAGGCAAGGACAGTCAGGCGACCAACGCGCATTCCCCCGGCGTACGCACGGACCCAAGGCAGGCTGCCGAATTCGTCAACGCGACAGGCGTTGACGCACTGGCCGTAGCGGTCGGGAGCTCACACGCCATGACCACCAGGACCGCCGAGCTCGACATCGACCTCATCGCGGCATTACGCGACGCGGTACCCGTGCCGCTGGTTCTGCACGGCTCGTCCGGGGTGCCCGACGACACGCTGCGCGCCGCGGTGCGCGCAGGCATCGTCAAGGTGAACGTCGGGACTGCGCTCAACATCGCCTACACCGGTGCGGTGCGGACGGCGTTGACGGCCGACGGCGGAACGGAAATCACCGACCCGCGCCGGGCGCTGCGCTCGGCACGGGCCGCGATCGCCGACACCGTCGCGCACCTGCTCGACGTCGTCAGCGGCTGAGCTCAGCAGTCGGACTTGTAGGCTGCGGCACCGCCATCACCGTCGAGGTTGTCCTTGGTGATGATCGTGAAGCCCGTCTGCACGTTGCGGGTGTTCTGGCCGCCGTCCAGTGCGGTCACTGCTTCGTCCACGCCGAATTTGCCGATGGCGCCTGGGTCCTGGGCCACCAGTGCTTGCACGGTGCCTTCGCGCAGCGCCTTGATCTGATTGGGTCCCGCGTCGAATCCGACGACCTGTACCTGCCCGCTCTTGCCCGCCTGCTTGATGCCGGTGGCCGTGCCCTCGGCCGCGAACAGGTTGACCGCGAAGACGCCGACCAGATCGGGATCCTTCTGCAACTGTGCGCTGACCAACTGCGCCGCGGTTGCCGGGTCGTTGTGGTCGTACTGGATGCCGACGTAGGCGAACTTGGGGTCGGCCTTGACGGCGTCCTCGAACCCCTTCCCACGAGCGTCGGTCGTCGAGACGCCGGGCTCCAGGCCCATCACCATCACCTTGCCGCCCTCGGGATGCAGTTGCTTGATGGCGTCGAATGCCGCCGCCCCGCCGCCCTCGTTGTCACTCGCGATGGCCGACACCGCGAATGACGGATCGGTGGTGGTGGTGTCGACCAGCACTACCTTGACGCCGGCCGCGGCCGCCTGCTGGAGCGGCTGCTGCAGCGCCTGGACGTCGGTCGGTGCAATCAATAGCGCATCGGGCCTGCTGGCGATGATCGAGTCGAGGATTGGCCGCTGCAGTGTGGGGTCGAACTTCTGCGGGCCCTGCGTGTTGACCGTCACGCCGAGCTTGGCCGCCTCGTCCTGCGCACCGCACTGCATGGTGATGTAGAACTGGTCGCCCACCACACCCTGCAGGAGCGCGATCTTGTAGTCCTTGCTGGCTTTTGGCGGTGCGGCCACCGTGGTGGCCGATGCCGCCGACGACGCGCCCGCCTGCGCCGACGTCCCGCTTGGTTCGGACTGCGGTTTCGACGACGTACACGCGGCCACCGGCAATGCGAGCGTCATGACGCCCGCGACGAGCAAGAGACGCTTACGGAACATGTGCTTTCCCTTCGTTTGAACCTCGCTTGGACCCTCTGCGGTTGAAGAGGTTTCGAGATCGTGCGCTGCGCAGGGCCGCCGCCCGCCGGGACTGGTCGACGTAGACGGCGGCAATCAGCACCGAACCGACCGCGACGCCCTGCCAGTACGGCTGGACGCCGACGATGACGAAGCCAGACTGGAGCACTGCCGGGATGAACAGTCCGACGAGGGTACCGAAGACCGTGCCCTCTCCGCCGAAGATGGACGTGCCGCCGATGACGACCGCGGCGATGACGTTGAGGTTGGTCAGCGACTGGCCCGCGATGGTCGTGGTGCCGTACTGGGCCAACGACAGGAGTGCGCCGAACCCGGCCAGGGTGCCAGCCAGCGCGTAGACGGCGATCAGGTGCCTGGTCACCTTGATGCCGGTTCGACGCGCGGCCTCCTGGTTGGAGCCGACGGCATAGGTGTAGCGACCGAACCTGGTCTTGTGCAACAGGATTGCGCCAACGATCACTACGATCAGCGCGACGAACGGCAGACCGGGGATGCCCAGCACCTTGACGTAGGCGCTGAAGTCGGTCAGTTCATTGGGCACAGAGCGGATGTCGATTCCACCGGTGAGCACCTGCGCCAAACCCAGTGCCACCGAAAGCGTTCCGAGGGTGACGATCAACGCAGGCACCCTGGCCTTGGCGACCAACACGCCGTTGATGGCGCCCCACACCATCCCGCTGAGCACGGCGGCCACCAGACCCGCCGCGGCCACCCCAGGGCCGCTGCCCCCCATGGCATCCATCACCTTCGCCGCGACCACGGACGAGAACACCAGCACGGATCCGACGGACAGGTCGATTCCCGAGGTGATGATCACGAACGTCATACCGACGCCGAGAACCGCCCACACGGCCACGTTCTGGGAGATCAGCGAGAAGTTGCCCGTCGAGAGGAAGCGGTCACCCGCGACGACGGAGAACAACAGGCAGATGACGATCAGAACGCCCAGGATCCAGAACGCTTGCAGGCCAAGGGCTCGCTTCAACAGCGAGTCGTCGCCGTCATCGGTCCCGCCCCCGACGACGACCGAGGACTGGTTCGCCGGATCGATGGGCGATCCGCTGTGCTCCTCGCTCGCAGTACTCACGCTGCGCTCTCCTGCCCGTCCAGCGCTCCGGTCATCGCACCGATCAACGTCTCGACGCTGGTGTCGCTCCCGGTGTACGTGGCCACCCGGCGGCCGAGTCGCAGCACCTGGATCCGATCGCAGATTTCGAGGACGTGCGGCATCGAGTGGCTGATGAATACCACCGCAATGCCCTTGTCGCGCACCCGCTTCACCGACTCCAGGACGTTCTTGGTCTGCACCACTCCGAGCGCGGCGGTCGGCTCATCGAGGATCACGACCCTGTCCGCCCACGCGATTGCGCGCGCGATGGCGATGCCCTGACGCTGACCGCCGGACATCGAGCCGACGGGCGTGTTCAGCGATCGCACCGTGGCGCCGAGTTCCTGGAACGACTCGGCAGCTTGGCTGCGCATCTGCTTCTCGTCGAGGAATCCGAGCTTGCCGAGCACCCCCTTGCGGCTGATCTCCCGGCCAAGGAACACGTTCTGCACGGGGTTGAGATGCGGCGCGAGAGCCAGGTCCTGGTACACGACCTCGATCCCGAGGTCGTTGGCGTCACGTGGACTGGACAGCCGCACCGGGGACCCGTCGAAGTAGATCTCGCCCTCGTCGAGGTCGAGGCTGCCCGAAAGCGCCTTGATGAGTGTCGACTTGCCCGCGCCGTTGTCGCCGATCAGCCCGACCACCTCGCCGGGCTCGATGTCGAAGTCGGCGCCGTCGAGGGCGCGGACGTGGCCGAAGCTCCGCGAGATTCCCCGCGCCTCCAGCAGTGCGGTCATGGAGTGCCTTCCGTGCTGTGTGGTCGGTTGGGCGGCCAGGTGGTACCGGGCCTGCAGACGAGCAGCCGGACGTCGCCGTCGACGTGCCAGCTTCCCGTGGCTGCGGGGATGACGAGCGTCTGCCCGGCGGCGACGTCGAGTGGTGCGCCGTGCGTGGACATGACTGCACCGGAACCGGCCAGCGCCAAGGCGACGGCGAATCCGGCAGGTACGTCGCCACCCGTCGTCAATAGCTCCATGCGGAAGTAGGGCGCGGCGGCGGGGGGCAACACGGCCACCAGCTCGGCGGCGGCCGCGCAGGCGTGCCGCATCAGCAGACCGGGGTCCGGCAGGGCGGCGGTGTCGACGACCGACAGTGCCGTGTCACGATCCAGCCCGAGGAACACCTCGGCATCCGTCGCGGTGGTATTGGTGCGCTCCAACAGGATTGACTGATCGGTGGGCTCCTGCGCCTCGACGAGGAGCACGCCTGCGCCAATCGCGTGCGGAGTGCCGCCGGGCACCAGGACGCCGTCACCGGCGCACACCGGGATTCGGTGCATGAGCGCCAGCATCGCCTGGGTGTCCTGCTCGTCTACGAGCCGGCGGACGTGCTGCTGGTCCACGTCCTCACGCCACCCGACCCAGACTGCCGCGTCAGCGCCCGCCTCCAATACGTACCAGGCCTCGGTCTTGCCGTAGGCGCAGCCGAGATGGCGAGATGCATAGTCGCGGGTGGGATGCACGTGAACCGGCAGGCGCTGGCCCGCGTCGAGGAGCTTCACCAGCAATCCGGTGTCGCCCGGCTCACCGTCGTCGCGCCCCAGCCATGCGATCGGATCGGTGCGAACCGCGTCGACCAGTAGAGTTCCGTCGGCGAGATGGGCGGGCCCGCGGTCGGGTTCGCCGAATCGCGCGACTGTGGCGCCGATCCACTCCTCGGGGCAGCGGTCCCCGACCGGGGGAAGCCCGCGCCAAGAGGCCAACGCGGGGCCACCTGCGTACCAGTGTTCAATGACATTGGGCGGCAACAGTTGTGGCTCTGGTTTCATGGCACGATCACGACCTTGTGGGCGCTCGGCTCGCTGCGCAGCGTCTCCAGCGCGAGGCCGTAGTCGTCGAGGGAGAAGCGATGGGTGACGAGGCCGTCGGTCCGGACCCGGCCACCGCGCAGCGCGTCGATGGCGGCGCCGAAGGACGTCATCTCGGCGAACGAGCCCCTGATGGTGATCTCCCGCCGGAACACGTCGAACGGACGGAAACGCACGACGTCGTCGTCGCGGGTGACCCCGTAGATCAGCACCGTCCCACCGCGACGGGTGAGTGGCACGCAGATGTCACCCACCACGGGCGAACCCGTCGCCTCGACGACGACGTCGTATCCGTCGGCGTGGGGTGAGGCTGCCAGCAGGGCGGCGACGTTGCCGTCCGGATCGTCCCGCGAGATCCGCACGGTGCGGTCCACACCGAGACGGCTCGCGGTGTCGAGCTTGAACTGGCTAGGCCCTGCCACCGTCACCGACGACGCGCCACCGGTGGCGATCAGCTGCGCCAGCAGCAGGCCGGTCGGCCCTGCGCCGAGGACCAAGGCGCTGCCGCCGGGGCGCATCTGCAGGGACTCCAGGCCGTGCATCGCACACGACGTCGGTTCGCTGAACACCGCCGTCTCGACGGACAGGCCCTCGGTGGAGAACACCAGCCGGTGATCGGCGATCGCGTACTCGGCGAAGAACCCTGCGATGTTGCTTCCGAATCCCAACATGTCCGCGCACTGGCCCAGGCGACCCGCCAGGCAATAGGGGCATTGCCCGCAGTACACGTTCGGGTTGACGGTGACCTGCTCGCCGATCCGGAACCGGGTCACGCCCTCGCCGAGCTGGTCGACGACACCCACCAGCTCGTGGCCCGGCACCAGGGGGAACACGGCGCCGAATTCGCCCTCGTGGATGTGGAGGTCGGTGCCGCAGAGCCCTACCCGGCCGACCTTGATGCGCACCTGCCCCGGCGCCGCCTCCGGCGTCGGGACGTCGGTGACCGACCACGTCTTCGGGGCCTCGTAGTAAACGGCCTTCATCCCTCTGCGACTTCCTCTTCCTCGAGTCCGTTGCTGTTACCTGCGTCACTCCCATGAGTGCTTCGAGGCCAGACGGTACGCCACTTCGGTGCGTATGTCACCGGTGTCAGAAAATTTCCGCCGCGACTCTGACATCGGTGACATACTGGCCGCCGACTCTGAAGTGGAGGCGGCGATGTCGACCATGCGTGACGTGGCCCAGCAGGCCGGCGTCAGTGCGAAGACCGTCTCCCGCGTGGTCAACAACGACCGCTACGTGTCCGCCGACGTCCGGATGCGGGTCGAGCGCGCGATCGAAGAACTGCAATACGTACCCAACATGCTGGCGGTCACGTTCCGCACGGGCCGCGACGCCGCGATCGGTGTGGCGGTGCCCGGTGTGGGCGATCCGTTCTTCGCAGGCGTCATCGGTGCCGTGGAACGGGAGGCGAGCCGACGGGGTGTCGCCGTGATCGTCACCAGCGTCGGCTGGGAACCGTCTCACGAGCGGCAGTCCATCGAAGCGGTGCTGCACCGCAGGGTCGCGGGCATGATCATCTGCCCCGTCGGAACGGACATGTCGTTCCTTCGCCCGTGGCAGGCGCGTGCGCCGCTGGTGTTCGTCGACCGGGTGCCAGGCAAACTCACCGCCGACTCGGTGGTTCAGGACGACATCGGCGGAGGGCGACAGGCGACCGCGCACTTGATCTCCCATGGCCACCGGGGCATCGCGTTCATGGGCGACGACGCGGTCACCGGGGTTCTGCGCCTCAAGGGTTGCAGGCAGGCGCTGGCCGATGCTGGCCTGACGCATGCCGACACACTCGTACACCTCGGCGAGGTCGACACCCCGAACGTCACGGCCGCGCTGCGTCGGATACTCGCCGAGCCCGACCCGCCGACGGCGGTGTTCTCGTCCAATGCGCGCTGCACGGTTTCAGTGGTTTCGGCGCTGCAGGCGTTGCGGCGCAATGACATTGCGATCGTCGGCTTCGGCGACTTCCCGACCGCCGCAGCGCTGGAGCCGGCCATCACGGAGATCGACCAGGACGGCGAGGGGATGGGGCGCTTCGCCGCCGAGCGTCTCTTCGACCGACTCGACCAACCCGGCCGAAAGTTCCGGCGGCGCAACGTGCTTCCGGTCTCGTTGGTGACGCGGACGTCGTGCGCGATGCCGGGTGAGACCGTTCGCACCGGACACTGACCCCTTTCTCCGCGAACAGACGCAAAAGTGCGCAAACGTCGGGCGTGTCGGGCACATTTGCGTCTGTTGGGCAGCGTCATGGCTCGCGCAGGTGCGTGAAGATGCGTCCGACCAGATCGAACGGCCGGTGCCGTACGTCGTCCACCACGATGGGCACCGTCTTCCAACCACACTCCTGCAGGCGCGCCGTCTTCATCCGATCGTGTTTCAGCGCCTCGGGACTCGCGTGCCATTCCATGCTCTCGTACTCGGCGATCAGCATCGCCTCGGGCCAGGCGAAGTCAACCCTCCAAAGATCACCGCACCGGTCGATGATCTCGTACTGCAGCTCGGGCATTGGCAATCCGCCCTCGACGAAGACGAGCCGGGTCTCACTCTCCATCGGCGACTCGGCCCGGCCGTCGGCGTACTCGAGGAGCTCGCGCACCCGCACGATTCCACGCCGACCCTTCTGCTCGCGGACCGCATTGCGGAGGTCGGCGACGGTGCAGGCCTGCACGTGCAAGGCGGCGTCCAGTGTCGCCAGCGCACGCGGCCGGCGCAGCGTCCGGGCCACCTCGACCGCGGTCCACGCGGGTGCGGCGACAAAACGGTCTCGCACCCTCGTCAACGGTGCACCCGCACGTTGGTGCACCATCACGCGTTCCGTCGGCCGCATCCGAATGGCGGGGTCCAGGACGTGCACGCGCGGGTCGGTCTCGGTGTCGAATCCATAGAGGTCCGCCGCGGTGTTCATACAAGCCACCATTTGTCGACCGGTCATCATTTCCAGCGCCGCCAACCGCCCCAACACGTCAGGCGGCGCCAACGCATACACCCCGTGGCACACCCGCACGATCGCGCCTGCCTCGACGTGGCGGGCCAACGTCCTTCCAGACAACACCGTCGAGAGGTCAGCGGCTGTCGCCAAACCGGCTGGGCCGCCGAAAAAGTCGTCGAACAACACCTTTCGATGTTGGCGCGCCCGCCCTCGGCGCGACAGATGCAGGAGGCAATCTGTGGACGACGCCGCAACTGTTGATAGCCGAGCAGACACAAATGTGCGCGACACGCCGGTCAGTGGCGCACATTTGCGTCTGCTCGCGCGAGACAGCATACGAAAAGCCCCGCCGCGCAATGCGCGACGGGGCCTTCTCGTCTGCAGTGACTAGCGGTAGTCGCTGAATCCGTAATCGTCCAGCGGCACGGCCTGGCCGGCGCCCTGACCGAAGTCCGGGCTGTAGTACTGATCCTCGTAGGACGGGATCGTGTACGCCGCCGCCCGAGCTTCCTCGGTGGGCTGCACCGTGATGTTGCGGTAGCGGCTGATGCCGGTACCGGCCGGGATCAGCTTGCCGATGATCACGTTCTCCTTCAGACCGTTGAGCCTGTCGCTGCGGCAGTTGATCGCCGCATCGGTCAGGACTCGCGTGGTCTCCTGGAACGACG